>JAJRYB010000037.1 GCA_024275995.1 Planctomycetota bacterium
CGATCATGTGCACCGGAATGCGGATTGTCCGTGCGTGATCGGCGATGGCGCGCGTGATCGCCTGGCGAATCCACCAGGTGGCGTACGTGGAGAACTTGTATCCACGACGGTATTCGTATTTGTCCACCGCGCGCATGAGCCCGGTGTTGCCCTCCTGGATGATGTCCAGGAAGCTCAGGCCGCGATTGCACCACAGCAGCGAGGCTCGTGACGCCATACGGTGCTGATCGGTCATCACCCAAAGTACGTTCTTTTACGACTCCTCTTTATGCGATACGGCAGGTATCAAAGGCGCGACTTAGCGCATCAAGCGGATCACCCTTAGGAGTGAACTCGTGCCCCAGATATCCCTCGTAACCCGCCTCGGCAATCGCCCGGCAGATGGCTGGGTAGTTGAGTTCCTGTTCCGTGTCCAGATCGTGGCGGCCCGGATTGCCCGCAGTATGGAAGTGGCCGATCCACTGGATATTTTCCCTAATAGTGCGGATCACGTCCCCTTCCATAATTTGCATGTGGTAGATATCGTAAAGCAGCTTCACCCGCGGACTGTTAACCGCCTCGCATACCGCAACGCCCCAGGCTGTGTGATCGGCCTGGTAGCCGGCGTGGTCAATTTTCGAGTTGAGCAGTTCAATGTTCAGGTTAATCCCCTTTTCCTCGGCATATTCTGCAACACGCCGCAACCCCTGCGCCGTCATGGCGATCCCCTCGTCATCAGACACACCGGGACGGCGGTTCCCGCTGAAGCAGATCAGTCCGGGAATGCTATGGGCCACAGCCAAATCGATGGATTCGCGCAGTTCCGCTTCGATCCGATCATGCTGGGCCGGATCATTGAGACCCTCACCCAAAGAGGCATGGCCGCAGATGGAAACCACAATAAGCCCGTGGCGCTGGACGCAGGCCACCTGCTCAGCAAACTGCGTATCGTCACGCCCCCACCACTCGGCGGCTATGTATCCGAGGCGGGCTGCCTCGGCACATACATCGTCCAGCGTGTGTGATTCGTCGGTAAAGCAGGGGGTGCAAAAAGACTGTTTCAGAGGCATGATGTCATTCCTTCGTTGCTGCATTCTGCTTTCTATTTGACCGGTCCGGGTTTCGCTCGATCCAGGACAAACGTGTACGCCGCCACGGTACCATGCTGCGATAATGCTTCATGTCCAACTCCCGGCCTCTTTACCTGTGCGCCGCGCAACCCATCTACGTTTTTATTTGTAACGCGGCGAGATGGTCCCTGAAGGTGGCGGTCAGCAACCCGAGTTCCCGCACATACGCGAACGTTTTTTCCAGCATCGTCATCTCGGGGTCGAACTTGTGCAGGCTCCATGGATGCCAGATCAAACTGACGTGCCCCGTCCCCTGGGCGCAGGCCTTGTCGATGAACAAGCGGTTCATCGCGAATTCCTCATCGGCATTTTTGATCGGCGCCGCAATCATGGCTTCGGGCATGAGTGATGGGAATAGTTGCAGCAGCCACGGGCCGGCACCGCCGGCGTTTCCCTTGAGCACGTTATCATGCCATCCGCTGGCCGGAATCTCCCATAAATCGGGATGGCCCTGTTCGGCATACGTAAAGGGATCGCGCACCAAAGCAGGTAACGACATATTCGGACCCCAGGCCAGTGAGCTGCTGTAGCGATAGCCTGCCTTATGGCAGAGCGACACAAGGTCCGGATCGCCCGCCAACCCGTCATCCCACCCGCACGGCGTACGAAACCCTATTACGTCACAACTGAAGAAATCTTCCAGGCGCTTGCGACTTTCCACCAGTTCCCGCTCGCGCTGTTCCGGCGGACAGGCGGCGCCGCAAATCGAATGGTCGCGCAGCAGGGCGTGCGTATAGGTGTGACTGGCGATCTCGAAGAGCGGGTGGTCGCCCAGCAGTTTTCGATATTCATCGCCCTGCGTTTCCAGCAACCTAGCCACGATAAAGAATGTGGCGGGCATGTTGTGGGCCTCATGCACTTCGACGATGCGCCGGAGACCCTCCAGGCAGGTCTCGGTCTCGGCATCATAGGCTACAATATACGTGCTGGGGGATGGTTTATCTTTCGCTGTCATGCTGTATCACTCCCATCGCTGCTTTCTTTGATTGTGCAGTATGCCGCCAGAACCTTGTTGAGACCAGCCGCAACGGCATCGCAGTCGGCATCACTCCACCACTGATTCAGTCCCAGGTTAATACAGCGGTCGTGGAGATCCGTTGCAACCGGACACAGCTCCGCCAGGCAATGGTCTCCGTGCTCAGCAAAAAGTGGGAACATATAGCGGAACACATGCCAGTCCGGCCCTCCGTTGCTTCCGCGATAACTTGCAGGAATCCCTTCCGCGCTGAGCGCTTCCACAATCTTGGCGCCAAGCGCGTCGTTTGCCGGGAAGAAACGCATGACATATCCGATATCACCCGCCGGATCGTTGCTCTTTTGCCACTCAATCTCAGCATAATCCGCAAGCTGCCCTCCGATGCGCGACCAGACACGACGGTGCCGGCTGACAATGCCGCTCAGTTTCCGCATCTGTACAACGTTAACAGCCGACTCCAGCTCCGACAGACGCGCGTTTCCGCCCACGAACAGCTCCCCCTCGTAACGCTCCGGTGCAAAACGGTCAGGACGCCAGAGCCCCCCACCCTCCGACGCCTGGCGGATCCGGTCAAACAGGAGATCATCGTTGGTCACGACCATCCCCCCCTCTCCGCCACCGATAATCTTATAGGAGGAGATGCTGAAACATCCGACATCACCGATCGATCCAACCGGACGTCCGTGGTAGGTGGCCCCCGGTGACTGGGCACAGTCTTCAATAACCTTGAGATCATGACGACGCGCAATTTCCATAATAGGGTCCATATCACAGACGAAACCCATGTAATGCGTGGGCATAAGGGCTGCCGTACGAGGCGTGATAAGCGATTCAATTTTAGACGGATCCATTTGAAGTGACGCGTCCACATCGCAAAAAATCGGCGTTGCCCCCAGCAGGGCGCCCGCCAGGGCGGTGGCGATAAATCCGGTGGCCGGACAGATAATCTCCTGCCCCTGCCCGACCCCTACGGCACGAAGCGCCACATGCAATGCGCTGGTCCCGTTGCAGACGGCATAGGCGTGTCGCGCCGCGAACTGCTCTCTCGCCAAATCCTCGAATCGCTCCCCCATGGATGGCGAGGCGGATCCGTAGTAACGCCCCAGATGAGGCCCGTTCGGATCGAGATCCCCCTCGGACACCGCCTCGCGCAAACGCACCTTCGCCTCCTCAGAAAAGCCAAAACGCTCCGCAATCGAAAGGAACTCCGCGACGCCGACTTTACGCTCCGGTCGGCCTGTCATTGCGCCAAAGGCCTTTTCGCCTCCATCGATCGCTAGTTTCGTCTTTTGCCTCTGAATCGCGTCAACCATATATCTCACCTTTCCGGTCTTTCCTGCCTTTTCTGTCTTTTCGTTCCATGACCATCCCATGGGAAATTTCGTCACATATCCTTTACAAATATACTCAAACACCGTAAAGCTGTACATGGCTGGACCTGCAAATAACATGAATAATCCTGCACACGCACTTGATCTGGTCACCGCTTCTGTATCTACCATGAGCAATCGTGAGTCCTCACGCCATAGCGGGCATCCGCACTGGTTGCTGGAACTGGTAACCGGGGGCGCACTTGAGGTGCGAACAGGCGAGATGGACTGGCTGAGGCTGGAACATGGAGGGGGGATTCTATACCGGCCCGGAACGTATCACGAAGAGCGGGTGCGAGCGGGAGTCTGCACCAGTCAATGGATGTTTTTCGATATGGCCGGCGAGGACTTAACCGAATCACTTCCACCGGGACGTTCGGCGTGGATAGTTTCGGACCCCGATGGCTTGGCGCTGCAATACGTGGAAGCGATGCGGGCACTGCCGCGAATCACGTTTGCGGATCAGCTAGCCGCTCACGGGCATCTCTGCCAATTGATGTCCAGCATCCTTTCGGCGTCCGCGACGGGTGCAACCTTGCTGATTCGAGAGCAGACCGCCTTGACGGCATCTGTTGTGGACTGCGCGAATCGCTTCATGCGGCGGCATCTTGCCGACACGTGCCGGGTAGAGGATGTAGCCGCACATGTAGGGTTGAGTCCATCGGGGCTACATCATGCTTACCGCCGGTTGAGCGGTCGTTCTCCGATGGCCGTTCTACGGGAGATGCGCGTTGAGGCCGCCAAGGCCATGCTGCTGCGCGGCAGCATGACGCTCGATCAGATTGCCGTGGAAACCGGATTCGCTGACGCCTTCCATCTGTCACGCACGTTCAAGAAACAGGAGGGATGTTCCCCGCGAGCCTTTCTGCGGCTTGCGTCGGGCTAGTGCCTCTCGCCATAAGTTTCGATACATGTTAATACGGTGCAACGATATGCTGCATGCAGCCTACAATCATATCGACCATTTCCTACAGGCCGACCACTATGCAGAGTGTGGTGGGTTTGCCGCAGCCGCTGGGCTCGACACGAGGACCAGGAACTCGGCGTCGATAATGTGCAGATTGAAATCCTTTACCGTTTGGACGCCGTCGGGGTAAACCTTCGTAACGTCTTTCAGAATTATTTCCTCCAATTACTCGCCTTTTATCCCTTTACGGCACCTAGTTGGATACCCTTGACCAGGTGTTTCTGCATGAATACGAACATGATAATCAACGGCACGACACTCATGGCGACCGCGGCCATGAGCAACTGGGTTTCCTGACCTTGCGAACTATCGAAAAACAGCAGGCCGACGGGGAGGGTGTATTTGTGTTGCGAACGCAGCATTACAAGTGGCCAGAAAAAACTTTTATATGTGCTCATGAACGTAAAAATACACAGAACGATAAGTCCTGGTTTTGTAAGTGGCATAATGACATTCCAGAAGACTTGCCATTTACTGGCGCCGTCGATCTCGGCCGCCTCGTCAAGACTTGAGGGTATGCTCAGCATGAACTGGCGTAGCAAAAATGTGCCGAATGCGGTAAAGGCGGCCGGTATAATAAGTCCGGTGTAGCTGTCCACCCATCCCAGCCAGGCCATTATCTTGTAATTCGGGATCATCAGGACGAGTCCCGGAATCATCATCGTGCCAAGGTACATAAGGAAAACCTTGTCGCGGCCTTTCCATTTAAGCCGGCTGAACGCAAATGCCGCCATTGCACTGGTCAGGCATTGCAGCAGCGTCACCCATCCGGCTATGAACAGACTATTGAAGTAATAACGCATGAAGGCGGAATCGGTAAAATATTGCCACCACTGCCACTTGCCCGCTTCCTCGCCGGCAAGTGCGCCATATCGCAGCGCCTTGAATGTTTCCGGGTAGTTCTCCGGCTGCCAGTTATCGGGAATCCAGTGCGTGCTTTGCACCTCGGTGAAGGGCTTGAAACTGGTCAGTAACATCCAGACGAACGGTAATGCCATGCTGCAACATAAAAGCAGCAGGAATACGTGATTGGTCAGCATGGTCAGCAACGGCCCGATTATTTTTCTTTTGTATATGCCGCCTTCAGTCATTTGTGTACCTGCTTCCAAATTTGTAGTTGAATATCGTCATGCTTATGATTATCAGGAATATCACCCATGCAACCGCCGAGGCGTAGCCTAATCTGCCCGTCTCGAAACCTTCGTTATAGACGAAATAACTCAGTGTCGTGGTTGCTCCGAACGGTCCTCCCTGTGTCATAGTTCGTGCCTGCTCAAAGCCGCCCTGAATACCGCCGATAGTTGACATGACAACGATAAAAAAGGTCGTGGGTGCAAGCTGGGGCCAGGTTACATTCCAGAATTTCTGCCACGGGCTTGCACCGTCTATATCGGCGGCCTCGTAAAGTGCTGGTGGAATATTGCTGATGCCCGCGATATACAGGAGCATATTGTTGGAACCGACAGCCATCCACAGGCCCATTATCATGATGGCCGGCTTGGCCCAGTGATATTCAGTAAGCCATTCCGGCGGTTTAAGTCCGCCGCTTGTTGCAACCACTTCGGGCAAGCCTTTCGCGACAAGGCCCAGGGCATAGAGAATAAGCGCCCCTATGACAAGAGACATGAAACTCAAAAGAAAAATTCCTATGTCGATATCTTTGCCGATAAAGTTCTTTATGATCTTGGCGCCGAACCAGACCATGCCAATGGCTACCAATGCCCACAGGGCATAAGCTATACTGCTCCACATTATTGTCGGCGTTGCATTGACGGCAGCTGTCAGCGAATTCAGGATCGGGGCCAGCACCCTGTTGATCGGTCCGATGCGCGGGTTGTACATTTGTTTCCAGAGCAGGTAGACTGCGACGCCGGCAGTGAAACTGGGCAGGAACAATAACGTCCTGTACACTGTGGCGCCGGCAGTAAAACCGAGTGCCAGTATCACGCCGGCCAGTATGCAAAAAACCAGTGCGATCACGCCATAGCCGCTTCCGCTGAGCATCAGGCCGATGCCTGCAAATGCCAGCAAGCTGAACATCGCCAAGCCCCAACGTGCGGCAACCTTGTTACTGCGGAGTTTGCGTGTCAATAAGATCGCCAGAATCAATGAACCGGCTATCCCGATGGGAATACCCATCATCAGGAATAGCGTATTGCTGAAATATTTCCAGAAGTCAGGATGCGTCAGCAGGTCCCTGAAATTACGCAGCCAAACCCAAAGAAGCGGCTCGTTTCGGAAACTGTTGTGCAGCGACAGATCCCAGTTGGTAAAAGCCATCAGGATAGAAAAGGTCACCGGAAAGACCACGAAGGCCAGGAAACCCAGGAAGTTCGGCGTTAAAAACAGGCACGCTGCGCGAAAATCGTTACGTTTTTTTATCGCCATTTGCCGGCCTCCATCAATTTACGAATCACCGGATTATCCACCATCTCAATTGGGACAGGCTCGCCGGAAGCTTTTAAAGCGTCTATCTTCGCCTGGCGAGCCAGGGCTTTGTCAAAATCAGACTTTAATTTCGGATCACGCTTGACGGCATGTTGAATTTCGCGATTGATCTCATTCGCCATCAGATTGAGGCCATCCTTAATGCCAATCGATCTGCTGGAAATGCCGGAATCATAATAAGTAATGATGCGATCGACAGTGGTCGGACTGATGAACCTGCTATATTCCTGCCCCACGCCGTATTCTTCCGCCGCCTTGAGATACTTTTCGTGTACGCCGCGTTCATTCGGGAATTTTGAGGGAGCGAGAAACTCTTTTGTCCGGGCAATCTGGGGATTCGGAGGAAGTGCGTCGGCATCACCTATAATCATTTTATTATACGGCGTATCGGCCAGGAATTCGAGGAACCCCACAGCCAACCGCTTATGCCTGGAGCTAGCGTTGATTCCGGCAGCCCGTGAAAAGACAAACTGCATCGGCATGATCTTGTATGGAAATAAGGACACATCCGGCTTGAAATTCTTGAATTTACGAAGTTGTATCAATCCGTAACGTCCTATCCCGACGGCCACGACAAGTTCATTACCAATCCATTGCAACATCGAGCCGCCGTAACCGCTCTGGCTGGCCATGGCCGATCGGTCCATTGGCGTAGGCATGACTTTGTATTTGAACATCAGGTCATAATAAAAATTCGTCGCCTCCAATACTGCCTGTGAATCCAGTGTGCTTCTGGTCAGCGTCTCATTAAAAATGGTCCCACCGTTAGTCGGCCAGAGACTCCTTATGTTAAAAGGCCAAATCGCGTAACGGATTACATTGCCTTTGTGGTCAACCTTGCGAACTTTCAGGCACCATTCGAGAAATTCATCCCACGTCCAGTCATATTTCGGTAGCGGCAGGCCTTCTCGTTCAAGAAAGCCGCGATTAATAGTCAGCGGATTGGCCGTCACGTTGCACGGGAACGCATATTGCCTGCCATCAACAAAAAGCTCTTCTCTTGCAGCAGCATAGGTCTTGTCCGGACCAAAACCGTATTCTTTAGCCAGATCAGTAACATCCATCAACACACCGGCGGCGACGTACTGTCGCAGGTTTCCGCCGCCATAGACATCAACAATATCACTGCCGACGCCGCTGGCGGATTGAATGATAACTTTCATCGTGCCCATATTGTTGCTGTCCAGTTGCAGACGGACCGGGCGATAACGACTATCCTCTTTCGACTTTTCCTTCATCCACTTCTCAAAAGCCGCTATCTGGGGTCCACGAGCCGGGTTCGGATCGGAAGTCCACCATAAAAGCGGCAGGTCGCTACGGCTTTCGGGCAGTGTGCCGACGGCCAGTACCGTCAAAGCGATCATTATAAGCAGGCTTACCCCGAAAAATGTTCTCACCGATATATCCTTCCCGAAAAATTTCTGACCTGAAATGGTTTCATTTTGAATCGGTATCCTGTTTTCGAAAATACGATCGAACGTCTTAGCTTGTCCCCATGCGCTGGACAGATTCCGGGGTCGAATAAGGTGGAACCATCGCCATGGGTAACGTTTCCGCTGCGGCTGCGGAGGCGAAGCGTAGCCGGAGCATCCGCAGTAATCACGATCCGGGACCGTCCCGCATCGCTGCCTACCCCGGCGACGGCCTGGGCAGGTGTCTCAATTCCAATTCTATCCCTTCTCGACAGCGTGGCAAGAATATTCCGATCCATCGCCGACTCGTATACGACGGCTGGTGTCCGCCGCCCCAAGCTCCTGTGCCGACGCAGATGATTGTAATAGGCGAAGTACCGTCCCAGACCCAGACGGGCCTCGGCCGGCGTTTCATAATCCCGCAGGTACACGTCCTCGTACTTCACCGTCCGCCACAGCCGCTCGACCATGATGTTGTCAAACGCACGACCCACGTCGTCCATACTGATCGCGATGCCGGCTTTCGTCAACACCGTCGTGAAGGCTTCGGACGTAAACTGACTTCCCTGGTCGGTGTTGAAGATGTCCGGCTGCCGGCCCGACGCCAACGCTGTTTCCAGTGCCGCCACGCAAAAGTTCGCGTCCAGCGTATTGCTCAACTCCCACGACAGTACGCAACGTGAATACCAGTCCATCACCGCCACCAGGTACGCGAAGCCGCGATACAGACGGATATACGTGATGTCGGCACACCAGACCTGGTCCGGCCTCGTGATCTCTAGATTACGCAATAAATACGGGTATTTTCGGTGCTCCTCACTCAGCTGCGACGTGCTGCGACGAGGACGCGGATACACCGTCGCCAGGCCCAACTTCTTCATCAGCCGACGGACCCGCTTGGGATTCACCTCGATACGAAGCTCCTGGGACAGGGCGTCTCGCATGCCATAGCGCCCAAGATGCGGACGGGCCGTGTACAACTCGTCGATCGCGTTGAGCACCCCTATCTCGAAGGGCGCGCTTGCTCGTTGCGACGTGGCCGGTAGTACAGACTGCTGCGCGACAGGTGCCGCAACTCGCACTGACGAAGAACCGGAATGTCCTTGCCGCCATCGACCATCATTCGCTTGTCCTCAGTCGTCAATGCCAAGCTGCCTAGCTTTTTTTTTCATCCACTCCAGTTCCACCTGGAGCTTGCCGACCTGCTCGTACAACCGCGCCTCGTGAGCCTCGGCCGCCTTGGCGTCCGCCGCCTTCCGGCGGCTGAACACATCCGGCAATGCTTCCAACGCCTGCCGCTTCCATTCGGTGATCTGATTGGGATGCACGTCGAACTGGCCGGCCAACTCCGCCAGCGTTTTGTCTTCACGCAATGCCGCCCGAACCACCCGGGCCTTGAACTGGGCCGTGAACTTCCTTCGCTTCCTTGCCATCAAATCGTCTCCTTCCAGGGCCATTAGACCCCATACTACCCGGAGACGATTCCACCTTATACCCGCGCCCAGTTTTTTGAGACACGCTCAGACGGCTAGCCCATCACGACGTCTATTTGCATTTCACCACCGGCGGGAAAGTCGCGGACGGTATTACCATCGATCACTCTGCCGTCTACGCGAACCTCCTTTACGCCCGTCTGCACACCCTTTGGGTTCCGGACGTGGGTGTGCAAGGTTGCTCCGCGGAACCTGCGTGTGACGCGGTACTCCCGCCAGTCCGACGGGATGCAAGGGTCGAGGATCAGGCCATCCAGCGTCGGCCTGATGCCGAGCAGGTACTGTGTGCCGATGATATACATCCATGTAACCGTTCCGCTGAACCATGCCAGGTCGCCCTCCCCGGCTCGCGGACATGGATCGATGAGTGTAGTGGAGGAGAACGCATAGGGCTCGTTAACGTACAAGTCCGCTCCTCTCTGGTGGCTGGCGACGTTGGGCAGAATCTGCCTGTAGTATTCGTGTGCGCGGTCGCCGTGCCGCAAACGGGTCTCGGCGAGCACGCCCCAGGCATGGGCGTGGTGGAACACGCCACCGTTTTCGCGGATGCCGGGGCCATTGTTGTAAAGCGGATCTTCAGGTTCAGGTATACCCGTAAAGGCAGGATGCAGCAGCTTCAGACCAAATGGCGTACCAAGCCGTTCGGCCGCCGCATCCATACACCGTACGTCGCGCCCATCGGAGCACGTATCGGAGATCACTGCCCAGGCCTGCGTGTTCAGATATATCTGGCCCTCGCGTCGCGCGCTGGAACCAAGGTGCGGTTTGCCGTCGTGGCTGTAAAGGTAACGACGATACCAGGCTCCATCCCACACGGCATCGGAGTTCAGTATATCGGTCAATTCGGTAATAACGCTTTGGCACCAGGCAGTAACCTCCTCGGCGCCGTCTACGCAATCGGCAAGCTCGATAAGCAGACGACAAGCATAAACGAGTTGCTGGCCAAGCATGACCGACTCTTCCTTGTGATCCTCGTTGAACATGTAAAGGTTGTCGTTCCAGTCGACGTCGATAATCAGCGGCAGCCCGGTTCGACCACGTTTGGAGTGGATATGCTTCAGTCCCCGCCAGAGATGTTCCAGTACGGTTCCGCTTGTCGGCTGTCCGTTCTCAACGTAATAGCGGATGGTCTTGCGGAGATATCCCACGTCGCCCGTCTCTGCGGTATAACCGTGGACAGTATAGACTGGCCACACACCGTTATCGCTACGGATGGCGTAGGACTCGGCCGGCTCGTCGAGCGTTGGGTCAATCCGTGACGGATACTCTCCGCTGGGATATTCGAAGCTCAGGATGTAGTCGATGAACCGCTTAGCTGTAGCAATGTTGATGGACGTAAGACTCATCGAGTCCTGCATGGCGTCACGGGTCTGGACGCCTGCCTTTTCCATGCCGGTCACGGCCGCGGACATGCTTTTCTTGCGATTGACGTTTATCATGCAGTTGTAGGGGTTCCAGATGTTGAGCATCGTCTGCATGTCCTTATCGGGCAGTTCGCACTGGAACACGTCGAGGCGATCGCGCCAGTAAGCCTGGACGTCGTCGAGGGCGGTATCGATGTTGGCAAGGTTCTGGTACTTCTCGATGAGCGCATCGACGCCTTGCCAGCTCTTGTCGCATCCGACGCTTACAGCAAAACGCTTTTCGCTGCCCGGGGCGATTGTGTGGTCGCACTGGAGCGCGCCCACGCCGTGGCCACCACCGACTGGCAGCTCACTACCGGTCAGTCTTCCCCTGGCAACGGCTTCCGGCTGGTCCAATGATCCGCCTCGCCCGATGAAGGCGCTGCGGTTGCAATCGAAGCTAACCGGGATGTCAGTCGAAGTCATGAATGTCTTGAGCTTGGGCTGGTCCTCGAAGACGCGATAGTCGTACTTGATCGCGTGGCGGTCAGTGTCGTACCGGAACGACGTGTAGAAGCGGCACCAGTGCCATTCCTGCAGATGCCGCCTCGCCTGGAGAAAGTTGAACTCCACGAACGAGAACGTGCTCAGATCAATAGCCTCGCGACGTGTGTTACGGATGCGGACGTCCCATAGAAGAACACCATCATCGCGAGGGACAAAGAGCGTCATGGTGACTTCCAGCCCGTTTCGTCGGGCCTCGAAGGTTGTGTAGCCGATACCGTGGCGACATTTCCAATCGTCCAGTTCTGCCCGCACCGGCTCGTATGTTGGCGTCCAGAAAGACCCGTCCGGTTCACGAATGTACAGGTAGAACCCCGGCCGATCCGTTGGCACGGCATGTTCCTGGCGATAGGTTGTAAGCCGGCCTGTGGCGGCAGAATCGTAAAAACACGCTCCCCCTCCGCTCTGACTGACGATGGCTGTGAACTTGTCATTGAACAGGAAGTTCATCCATGCAACCGGTGGGAAGTGTTCGGTGATCTCATATTCACGACAGTCATCATCGAAAAAACCGTACTCGAACATTACTGAATGCTCCTTCGGTCAAGGTGTCACCAGCCCGTATCAGGCAGCAGCGTGATTACGAAACTACCCTTACCGGCCAGTACCCTTTTGGGGATGTTGGTAAGTCGGCCTGCTTTGTCTATGCAGTCATCGAAACCAGTAATACTATAATCGCGATAACCACCAGCAGTTCGATCAGCGCAAATCCTTGGGTTTGCGTCGCGGAGGGGCACTACTTTGGCGGACGATCAGCTCAGGCAAGGCCTTTTCGAAAAAGGGTTTCGGGGAAAAGTCCTTCTCTTTCTGGCGAGCCTGACTGGTGTTGATCAAGTGCCGGGTAGCCCGATAACCCATAGAAGCCAAGGGTTGAGCTATGGTGGTAAGACGCGGACGAACCAGTTGCCCGGCCTCGACATTATCCACTCCGACCAGGCTGATCTGCTCTGGAATGCGAATCCCGGCATCTTGAAGCTCACCCATCCCCATCAGGGCCAGGTAATCGTCGTAACATACTATGGCTGTGGGATATCGCGACTCTGCAAGAGCGGCGAAGTAGGCAGCGCCTTTTACTGCGGAGTCTTGAAATCTGCCGATATCGTCGGAGTTGGAGAAAATAAATGCTTCATTTATGGTCAAGCCGTTATCCTGTGCGGCTCGACGAAAGGCATCTAAACGTCCCCGCACCGCAAGACCCATATCTTCCGAAGGCCCCCAGTATCCTATTTCGCGATGAGCCAATTCAACGAGATGCGTAACGGCCAGGTGCATAGCCTGAACCTCATCGAAATTGATGATGGAGATACTTCGCACCGGGCCATAATAGTTTATGGTAGCGATGTTAACATTATCCGACGCCAGGAGTTCTACCCAATCGGCATCGTCCTCCACATGCAGCAGTAATAGACCGTCAATGCGTTGCTGGAGAAATTTCTCACGACAGGTTTTCGGGCTGTTCTGCCCCAATAGGTTGATGGCTAGCCAATCGTAGCCTTGTTCCTGGCAGGCTCGTTCCACACCCCGGAGTATGGTACTCTCGTAGCCATAAGCAATGCCGGCGCCGGGACTTTCTTTGGGAACGTAAATACCGATGGTGCGAGTGGAACGTCGGGCGAGGCTCTGGCTGGCAAAATTGGGCTGGTAGTCCATTTCGTCGGCGGTCTGACGAACTCTCCGGGCCAGTTTCTCACTCACGCCGGAATTGCTCATCGCCCCATTGATCACCACCGAAACAATCGTGGGAGAACAGCCTACCCGCCGGGCAATATCACTAAGTCTCACGGTTTTTTTGCGAGCATTCTGCATGTTTTTGCCTGGCTTTTTTCCCGGTAAATGCCTATGTTTAATGCTCAACATAGCGTATTTTGCGATTCTGTCAAGCTTTTTTCATCAGATATGCCCGGCAGCAACAGGCTGTATCCCGTCAAAAGCGATGGAGTGTCCCATAACAGACTTAACAATATGATGTTATGCGAACGCCCATGTAATGTTTTCAGACTGCCTTGGCGGATATAAAAGCATCTGCCACATTTGGAGTTCGCATGAATATTGAACCGTTTGGAGATTTTTCCGACGATGGTCTGGAGTACGTAATCACCCGTCCGCTTGCCCCGCCGAGAGCGCAGGTGAATTTCCTCTGGAATGACATGCTGATTTCGGGGCTCAATCAGTTTGGGACGGGCGATGGCGTTTTCAATAACCAGACATTGACCTACAACCACCCCAAGGGGAGAGTGCGCCTTATCCGCGATGGCAGGAGGTATTTCTATCTCCGCGACGTGGAAAACGGCCGATTCTGGAATACAGGCTTCGCGCCGATCCATACGAAGGGTGCTCATTTCACCACTTATGTGGGATTGGGGTATTCACGGTTCGACATGGAGTATGATAATATCCTAACCACCAGCCGGGTTTTCCTCGCCGGTGACGAACCTGTGGAAATATGGGAATTCACAGTTGAGAATCGCTCGGACTCGGAACGATCGCTGTGGCTGTGCCCTTACGTCGAATGGCAGTTGGGCGGATACCCCACCTTCTCGTCGATATATTCATATCTTCGCAGCATCCGGGACAGCATCAATAATGCGGTCCTGAGCTATAACACCTCTGAGGAACGCCCCCACGACCGTTACAATGCCTTCCTGGCTACCGATACCGCCTTTGATCTGTGGTGCGGAGGGCGCAGGGACTTTATGGGGCCATTCGGAACGGTAACTCGCCCGCAGACCTTGCTGGAAGGACAATTCTCCTGCCGGGAAGCCTGGTGCGAGGAACTTGCCGGTGCGATGGCGATTCCCCTTTCCTTGGCGGCTGGCGAGAAACAGGTGGTGACCGTTCTGCTCGGCTCGTTCGACAGCGACGAAGAAAAGGACCGCCTGATCGACAAGGTGCTGGCCCGGGAGTATCGCCGGGACACCTGGGATTCGATCGTCCGGCAGAAACGCCGGATGATTCAGAAGGTATGGGTCGAAACCCCCGATGCCCAGATCAATAGGCTTGTGAATATCTGGTCGAAGCAGCAGATCCAACTTTGCGTGGAGTTTGGACGGGATGGCGCACGAGGATTCCGCGACACGTTACAGGACGCATGGGGAATCGCCCCGTTCAATGCCTCATTGGCCAAGGCAAAGATCAAGGAGGCCCTTGCCCATCAATACAAGGACGGGCACACCGTGCGCGGCTGGCTTCCATTGCAGCCGAACCACTACTCCGATGGCCCGGCGTGGGTAGCGCCAACAGTGGCAGCCTATCTTCAGGAAACAGGACACGCCGATTTTCTCCGTGAAAGTGTCCCATATCTCGATGGAGGCCAGGCCACGGTCCTGGAACATATGCTGACCGGAGTACGTCATCTCAGCGAAGACACCGGCCTTCATGGCTTGGTGCTCGCCCATGAAGGCGATTGGAACGATTCGTTGAATTGGATGGGACGAGAAGGCAAAGGCGAGAGCGTCTGGACGTCGATCGCGTTATATCATTCCTGCAACGTAATCGCGGAGATGGCCGGGAAACTCCTGCTCGATGGCGAACTTCAGCAGGAGATGACAAGTCGGTCCGAACGCATCGCCTCCACCGTTGAAACTCATGGGTGGGAAGATAACGAAGCGGGAGGCTGGTACCTGGCCGGATGGAGCGATTTCGGTAACCCGGTTGGATCCTTTTCCAACACCGAAGGCAAAGTCTTTCTCAATCCACAGACGTGGGCATTGATGACCGGCCTGGCGAAGGGGCGCCGCCGCCAGGCATGTCTGCGAGCTATTGACGAAGAACTGGATTCGCCGCATGGTTCTCTGACGCTCTGGCCTGCCTACACCGCCGGCGATGAAAACGTAGGTCGTGTAACTATGATTCTGCCGGGAATGTACGAGAACGGCACGCCTTATTGTCATGGCACGGCGTTCAAGATCATTGCCGATCTCGTGATGGGAAGGGCGAACCAGGCGCTGGCCAGTTGGATCAAAGTCATGCCCGATAACCCCGATCATCCGTCTTGCGTTTCAGGCTGTGAACCATACGCGTTCACCAATCAGTACCTTGGGCCCACCAATGGCCGGGCGGGGGATTCCATCAGCGGATGGATTACAGGGACGGCAGGCTGGATGTTCCGCGCGGTAGTAGAATATTTCTGTGGGATCAAACCGGACTATCACGGGTTCACAATCCAGCCTTGCCTGCCTGACACCTGGCCGACCGTACGCATTCGGCGGGATTTGCGCGGTCGCAACTACGACATCCGAATCCAAAAAACCGACGACGGGTATTCCATTCTGCTGGACGGACAGTCTTATGACGGAGGGCTTATCCCTTTCAAATGATCGGAAAAGCAAAAAACGGGCGTGGAAATCGCGGCGTAATGCCCCTCCCGAAAATGCCCGGTTTTAATTTTTTTTCGAGGACACAGAATCAGAGGTAATTCCCTGCCGGGGACAAGCTTAGACGTCCTCGCCGCTGCGGCGGGAATTGGGGCGCCTGTTTTGTTTGCTCATCCGCAGATTATTGGCTTGACAACCCGCAGTTTTCGGTTATAAAAGGCGTAGTTAAACGCATCACCTCCCTTGATGGAGCGCATCATCGGCCGTTTGTCTGTTACGGCAAGAGAGTGGATGTGAGGACTATACAAAGATGCCTGATCGCAAGGAAGGAGGGTCGTGCAAGGCGGGCGGGATGATGAAAGCGCCGAAATCGGAGAGAAGGTTCCAAACTGGGTAATCGGAGAGCAACAAGACGATGGACACTAGAGTAAAGGAGCGAAAGATGAAAACTAGATTGACATTACTGGCTGTGGGGCTGATCACATTGGTGGCGGCGTCGCCGTCTATGGCGGCTACGATCGTCCTGTTTGATGATGACCCTCAGAACGGAATGGGTTACTTCAACAGCGAGCAATCCAATGAGCAGGTGTACGCCGGCATCTACTCCGCAAAGATGGATCGGGGTGCATGGTCTGAGGCCGGACTCATCGGCAACACAACGACGGACGCGGACTCCACCATCGTCACCTTAGAGTTCTACGTCGCCAGCGGAAGCTTAGGGGAGACGACCATTATCACGAATGGGCCAGGTGTGGTATACAACAACGGTAATTCCGCCTATTGGACCGTCAACGGTAACCCCGGCAATACCGGCGATATCACCGTGGGGTCGTGGCACACGCTGACGTTCGACCTGACACTGAATACGAACTACACCCCCGGAACAGACAACTTCGCACGGTTGGCCCTCAAGCCCGGCAGGGACGGAATGGTTGCATACCTCGACGATGCTAGCCTGGTTCCCGAGCCGGCAACGATGAGCCTGCTCGCCATAGGCGGTATTGGCGTGTTGCTGCGCCGCAAACGCCGCTGAAAGCACAGGTATGGTCTGGAATGAATGCTTGACGTGTTGACAGCAGAGGCCCTGCCTGGCGTGCCTTTGAGGCTGTACCTGCCCGTGATGGGCATGAGGCATGCCGGGGGGGGCTTTGCGCGGAGTGTGTGCTCCCATATTCGGGTATTCATGGCTGAAGGTGGTGGCTCCCATGAAGATGGCTCGTTCCATATTGTTCTCGCCGACAGGCGCGTCGTCCAACTCGCGCCGGGGGCGAGGCCGCTCCCTGCACGGTTTTACATTGATCGAACTTTTGGTGGTGATCGCGATTCTGGCTCTGCTGGTGAGCATTCTGGTACCGTCATTGCGGCAGGCGCAGGACTTGGCCAAAACGGTGGTCTGCGCCTCCAACATGCGCGGCCTGGCCCAGGCGACCGCGTTCTACGCCACGGAGCGCGGCGGCTACCTGCCGAGGGCGGCTACACATTATGACAGCCTGACCTTTGCCGGTATCACTCGCACCGACGTCTGGGTGCCGTGGTACTCCAACCTGTACATCGGGGAGTTCTTCGACAACGAGCGTGTGGGCGCGTCGGCATTTCCCCCGAAACAGCAAGGCAGCGGTTCGGAGATAGCCTATTGCCCGTCCTTCAAGAGGACGGTCAACGAGATGGCCACGGGAATCGGGTACAATTACGTCTGGAACTGTGCGTTCACGGATGAGAAGGGGGGCCCGACGCTCTTCTCTGACTTCGACGTTCCACAAAAGGTGATCCTCTTTGCCGATTCCTACAGCAGCTATACGCTGGACCGGGTGAATCACGTTCCAAGCGAATGGGGCAAAGACCCCATGTATCGCCATCAGAACAAACTCAACGTCGCGCTGGCCGACGGACACGTCGAGAGCAGCGACGACCTCGAGGCCGACTGCGACGACGACGTGTTTACCGTCCGGGCTAACTCGAAATCCAACTGATTCCCTTACTCTAGCAGGAGACCATCATGCATCATCCCAACAAAACTGCCTTCTTCCTCCTCGCTGTCGTCGCAACGGTAGTGATGCCGACGCTCGCGACGGCGGGCGAAAAGCCTCTCTTCGATTTCGACCGTCTCGATCTGAAGACCCAGGTCCGCCTGGACGACACCAGCGCCCGGATCGTGACCCATGAGGGCGCCAAGGCGCTGGAGATCACGTTCGGGCAAAAGAGGAAGTGGCCCGGCCTGGCCATCCTGGCCCCCGGCGGCGCGATGGACCTGTCCGCCTTCAGCCGGGTCGAGCTGACCGTCTTCAATCCCGGCAGCGAGAAAATCAGCGTGAGCTGTCGCGTGGATAACGCCGGCGCCGACGGCCGGAAGAACTGCAACACCGCCGCGGGCATTATCAAGCCCGGCGAGACCAAGACGATAACCGTGCGGTTCGGCTATTCCTGGGGCCAGAAGGGGGCCGACCTCGACCTGACGAAGGTGACTCAAATCCTCATCTTTGGAGACAGGGCGCAGGCCGACCGTTCGATCATCGTGACGTCCGTGAAGGCGACGGGCAAGGCTGCGGCGGTGCCGGCTGCGACGAAGGCGCCCGACCCGCTGGAGTTCAGCGCCGGTTTCGCGAAGTTTGACGCCTCTTTCCGCCTGGGCCAGTCGGGTGGCGGGACGGGGCGCCTGATCGATCTCGACGGTGGAAAGGCGCTGGAGATCTCCTACGAGCCCGCGAAGTGGCCGGGCGTGATCATCCTCCCTCCGATGGGCACGGTGTGGAATTTCTCGAAGTTCAGCCAGTTGGATTTTGACATCGAGAACCCCGGCAAGACCGCCGTTCACGTTGGTTTTCGCGTGGACAACAAACCCGACGGCAAGAGTTGCAGCGTGAGTTCGGAACGTTTGAAGCCGGGCCAGAGGAAGACCGTCTCGGTGCGGTTTGGGTACTCCTGGGGCCGAGTCGGCTACCCGCTGGACGCCTCGCGAATCACGCAGTTGTTGATCTACACGAGCAATCCCAAGGAAGCGGGACGGTTCATCATCCGATCGATCACACCGTCCGGCAAGGCCCCGGCGATCCCAAAAACGCCCAAGCCGAAGAAACTGCCCGCGACATTCAGCTTCGAAGACGAGGAAGGCATTGTTCTCACCGGGGGCGAAATCACACGGGCCGTCGGCGAGGTGATCGAGGGCAAGGCGTCGCTGCTGGGCGACAGCCGGGGCAAACGCATCACGCACTTCGAGTTCGTGGCGACGGATGCGGGAACGCTGGTTCCGGGCTACAACTATCGCATCACGTTCAAATATCGCGTGTTGCGGGCGAGCCCCGGAGCGGTATTCTACATTTTCCTCCGCTCGAAGAGCCAGGGTTGGGGCCGATGGGATCGCGGCTGGACGGACTATGCCGACCTGTCCGAGCAGGTCGGCAAGACCAAGACCGCCAGTATTGACGTCGGCCTGGACATCCTGCCCGACTACCGCATCCACTTCGGCATCAAGGGCGATACGCGGGTGGTCAAGGGCGATGCGCGGGTGGTCGTCGACGAGATGACCGTAACGCAGGGCAAGCCCTACAAATTGGAAACCCGCGAGAGCAAGCTGGTCAAGGCCATCCCGCCCGAGGCGAAGGTGGTCCTCTCGCTGGACTTCGAGCAGGATGCTGCCGGAACGGTTGAAATGCAGCGCGCCAAGGTCGTCGGCGCACCTCGGCGGCTGCAAGGGAGCAAGAGCCTTCTTCTCGATAGCACGAGCACGGGCAAGCAGTGGAATACGTTCCTCTCCACGCTCGACAAAACCCTCTTCAAGCCCGGCCACCGCTACTACGTCACGTTTCGCTATAAGCAACTCGCCCCCTTCGCCGAGGGAGGCTACGGCAACGTATATCTCCGCCCGAACGGCGAGCGGGAGAAAGACATCGGCTGGAAGAAATTCAGGATGATGCCCGGCTACGTCGGCTGGTTCTACCAGAGCATCGATGTTCGCGAGGATCGGCCGTATCAGTTGTTCCTGGGGATACACCGCGGCGGCAAGGTCGCCATCGACGAACTGACGATCCGCGAGTTGCCGATTCCGCCCAGAAAGATCGATGACCGCAAGCCGCTCGTGCGAACCAAAGACAATCTCGTGTTTGCGGATGAATTCGACGGCAAGACGATCAACGAGAAGGTGTGGACCCGTCTGGGCGATTACCCCCGCAAGGGCGCGTGGTGGATCAAGTCCCAGGCCTACCTCAACGGCAAGGGGCACCTGGTCCTGAAGTTCGATAAGGAAGCCAACGGACGGTACGTCAGCGGTGGGCTGAGCTCCGAGGGCAAGTACACATTCAAGTACGGCTACGTGGAAGTGCGGATGAAGAACCCGACCCAGCCGGGACACTGGCCGGGCGCCTGGCTGTTCACCCAAAGCGTCAATAAAGTCGGCAACGACGGACGCGACGGGACCGAGGTGGACATCGTCGAGGCTCCGTGGCGGAAGATCGACAAGATCAGCCACGGGCTGCACTGGGACGGATATGGCCCGGACCACCAGGTCCGCTCCCACACGCCGATAATCAAGGGAATCAACGAGGGGTGGCACACCTACGGCGTGGATTGGTCGGAAGACGGCTACATCTTCTTCGTCGATGGTAAGGAGACGTGGCGAACGGACGCCGGCGGCAGCAGCCGGGTGCCGCTGCACCTGCTGCTGACGGACGAGATGACCCCCGGCGGCGGATGGGCGGGCAGCCCCGAGAACTCGACCTGGCCGGACTACACGTACTTCGACTACATCCGCGTCTGGCAGGCGAAAGCACCCGGCAAATGACCTGTCGCATGGCATGACTGCGGACTGCATTGCCCCACTGGTCATGATTACTATTCGGTCCCGCGAAAAACAGAGACAGTTTCGTTTCCGGGAACAGTTGCTCCATCCGGCGTCGGAATCGATTGACAGCCCCACCCGGCGGTGATACAGTATTCGGCTACCCGGAGTCGGGGAAAGAGCATAGGAGCCATGAACATGGCCGAAGACCTGAGCGGAAAGACGATCCTGATCGTAGACGACGATCGGGACATTCTGACTGCCCTGGAAACTGCGTTGGGCGAACTTGGCGCGGAGATCGTAACCGCATCCGACGGTAACGCCGCCGTCGCCGAGGCACAGAGCAGGCAGCCGGACCTGGTGATCCTGGATATGATGCTCCCCAAGCGGAGCGGTTTCCTGGTGATGGAAAAAATTCGCCGGGACAAGAAAGAGAAATCCGATCCGCCGAGAGTGATCATGATCACGGGCAACCAGGGCAGCAGGCACAAGGTATACGCCGAAAGCCTCGGCGTGGACAGGTACATGAACAAGCCGTTCCGAATGGAGAAACTGCTCGAAGCGGTGAAGGCGCTGTTGGACTGAATTCGCTCCTCGGGCTTCGCGCATGACAAAAGACTTGCCCAGGGTGGGCATTGCCGCTACAGTGGCGGCGTAAACGGGATGGAAAAGGAATAACGACGGGACAATGACCGAAGGCTGTTCGCCGCGGAGAAGGGTAAGAGGCCCGCAGGCGAACCAGGCAAGTGAGATTTAATGAGCATTACGGCAGAGACGAAAAATCAGATCGTAGAAGAACACAAACGGCATGACGGCGATACGGGTTCGGCGGAGGTGCAGGTCGCACTGCTTACGGCGCGCATCAACCACCTGTCCGAACATCTGAAAACGCACAAGAAGGACCACGCCTCGCGTCGAGGGCTGCTGAAAATGGTAGGCCAACGCAGCAGCCTGCTCAAATACCTCTCCAAGAGAGCCCCGCAGCGATACCAGCAACTCATCCAGAAACTGGGCCTGCGCAAGTAACGCTTCTGCCCCGGCGTGCAGACGACCATGACAGGCATGTTATACGAGTCCTCGCACCATGTGGCGTTTCGTCATGCGCGCGCAAGAGTCGCAATCGGGATGAGAACCCTGAAAAAAACAAAAGGTAAGGTTTGAAAATCCATGCCGGCAGGACGTCGGCAAGGAAGTAACGGAAGCCGGAAAGAAAGAGAAAGTCGGCTGGCAGAGAAGAGAAAGAGAAGAGAAATGGCTATTGTGAAAGTGGAAAGAGAAATTGGTGGAAAGACGCTGACGTTGGAAACGGGCAAGGTTGCCCGTCAGGCACACGGCGCCGTAACCGTTCAGTATGGAGACACGGTGGTTCTGGCGACGGTTTTAACGGCGCCCCCGACGCGGGAGATCGACTTCTTCCCGCTCTACGTGGACTACCGCGAATATCGCTATGCCGCGGGCAAGGTGCCCGGCGGTTTCTTCAAACGCGAGGGTCGTCCTTCGACGAAGGAAATCCTCACGATGCGGATGATCGACAGGCCGATTCGTCCGCTGTTCCCCTACGACTTCATGAACTAAGTCCAGATTCAGTGCATGGTGCTCAGCACCGACAACGAAAACGATCCGGACCTGCTGGCGCTGATCGGCGCGTCGGCGGCGGTGACGCTGAGCCCCGCCCCGTTCGAAGGCCCCATCGGCGCGGCGCGCGTCGGGTACGTCAACGGCGAGTACGTGGTCAATCCGACACATTCGCAGTTGAACGAATCGGAAATAGACCTCCTCGTTGCCGGCCCCAACGAGGCGATCAACATGATCGAGTGTTCCGGAAAGGAAGTATCCGAGGACATCGCCGCTCGCGCAATCGAGCTGGGACAGGAAACTTGTCGGGCCATCATCGAGATGATCAACGAGCTGGTGGAGGGCGTGGGCGTGGAGAAGTCCTACGAGCCTGCACCGCTGCCGGAAGAGCTCAAGAAGATCGCAGCCGAGAAGTGCGGCGAAAAGATTCGTGAGCTGAAGCAGATCGCCGGAAAAGCCGATCGGTTCGAGGCGCTGATGAATCTGCGCAAGGAACTTCTGGACGAGCTTTGCCCCGCCGGCGCCGAAGAACCGCAGTACACGCCGATGCAGGTCAAGGAAGCGTTCTACAAGCTCGAAGGCGCGATCCAGCGCGAGATGATCCTCTCCGGGCAGCGTCCCGACGGCAGGAAGATGGACGAAATCCGCCCGTTGGACATCGAGGTGAGCGTGCTTCCCCGGACGCATGGTTCAGCCATCTTCGCCCGCGGCGAAACGCAGGCGCTGGCGACGGTAACGCTGGGCACACCGCGCGATCAGCAGATCGTGGACGGGCTTCTGGACGAGTACAAAAAGACGTTCATGCTGCATTACAATTTCCCGCCGTTCTCGGTGGGCGAGATTCGCCCGATCCGCGGACCGGGCCGTCGCGAAATCGGACACGGGGCGCTGGCGGAAAAGAGCCTCCAGCAGGTCATGCCCTCGGTGGACGATTTTCCGTACACGGTGCGCGTCGTCAGCGACATCATGGAATCGAACGGTTCGACGTCGCAGGCGTCGGTCTGCGCCGCGACGATGGCGCTGATGGACGCCGGCGTTCCGATCAAGGCGCCGGTCGCCGGTATCAGCATAGGAATGGTCAGCGACGGCGAGAAATACGAGCTTCTGACGGATATCCTCGGCGAAGAGGACTTCCACGGCGACATGGACTTCAAGGTCGCCGGAACGCGCGATGGTATAACCGCCATCCAGCTGGACATGAAGGCGCGCGGAATTCCGCAGGACCGCGTCGTAGAAACGCTGGAGCGTGCCCGCGAGGCGCGGCTGTGTCTGCTGGAGCAGATGTGCGGCGTCCTCGACAAGCCGCGTAAGGAACTGAACCGCTTCGCCCCGAGGATGCTGATGGTCCAGATCAACCCCGACAAAATCGGTAAGATCATCGGACCGGGCGGAAAGACCATCAATCGCATCCAGGACGCGACCGGCGCTTCGATCGATATCGAAGAAGATGGAAGAATCTTCATCGCCAGCGGCGAGGGCGGCGGCGCCGAAGCCGCAAAACGTGAAATCGAACTCTTGACGGAAGAAGTTCAGGTTGGGAAAATCTATGAAGGCTCCGTCGTGTCCATCAGGGACTTCGGCGCGTTCATCGAGATTCTTCCAGGCCAGGACGGCCTGTGTCACGTCAGCGAACTCGACGAGAAGTACGTGAAAAATGTAGCCGACGTCATTAACGTTGGAGACAAGGTTCGGGCGAAGGTTATTAATATCGATGAACAGGGACGCGTAAAACTGTCCCGCAAGGCCGCCATGAAGGAAGAGGCCGACGAGTAGTAGTAGTTGAAAGCTTCTTCGATTGACAATTGCCCGCATTCCCGGGAGCGAATCGGTCGCTCCCGGGAGCGGGATTCCATGTCGAACGGATCGGTCGGGAAGTCCCGGCTGGACATATCGCAGAAAAGAAATGTATGCTTTGCCCGGCCGGGAAGTGCGTTCCGGCAGGGTTGATTGTTTAAGAATCTCTAATGGAATGCGTTGTGTTAGAGATTCCAGTACCTCCGCTGCTTGATTAGTGCAGGGCGCGGTCGTTGTGCGATGGTTTTTCGCGCGGCGAGTGATTAGGCTCGGGAGGTGGCGTTCATGACAACAGGGAAGGTCAAGTGGTTCGACCCGAAGAAGGGTTACGGATTCATTATCGGCGAAGAGGAGCAGGACGTATTTGTCCACTACACCTCGATTGCCGGGGACGGTTTTCGCGCCTTGAAGGACGGCGAAACCGTTGATTACGAGCTGGTGAAAGGCGATAAGGGCTTTCAGGCGCGTAATGTAGTCAGACCCGACGCGACGGACGAACCTCAAGAGCAACAGCCGACCGCGTGACCCTTTTCCTCGCGGAAGCGAAAAGCGGTAGAAGGTTCTGACACACCGCCTTCGCGCAGAAGGGAATCGGATGAGTTGGTTATGGCTGGCAGTCGGGTTCGCGCTCGGCGGTCCGGTATGGGTCGCCCTGGCCGTTTGGGGTGCGAGGCGCGTCTGGCGAAACGCAAAGCGCCTCTCGGCGCGTGCGAAAGGGCAAAAGCGCCTCGTCGAGCTGGCACAGCTCGCCGGAGGGCTTGCGCACGAGATCAGGAACCCCCTCTCCACGATCAACGTCAACCTTAAACTCCTCAGCGAGGACGTGGGACGCATAGGCGACGAGACACATCAACGATGGTTAAGGCGTCTGGAGAGCGTCCAGGCCTAGGCGCACCGCCTCAAGGACATCCTCGACGACTTCCTCCACTACACGAAGCGATATGAACTGTTGACGGAAACGACCGATTTTCGCACGGTGATAGAGGAGATAACCGACTTCTTTCTGCCGCAGGCGCAGGCTGCGAAGGTCGTTCTCCGATCGTCATTTTCGGACGAACCGCTCCCCTGCCGGGTGGATGTCAAGCTCATCAAGCAGGCGATGCTGAACCTTTTGATCAACGCCGTCCAGTCGATGGACGACGGTGGAGAGTTGCTGATCCGTGCGTCGAAGGCACAGGGGAAGGTCCAGGTGGAAGTGATCGACACCGGCAGTGGAATGAAGCCCGATACGCTCTCTAAAATATTCCAGGTTTACTACTCGACAAAGAAGGGTGGTAGCGGCCTGGGGCTTCCAACGACGCGACGGATCATTCACGAGCACGGCGGAACCATCCGGGCTGAGTCAGAGCCGGGAAAGGGAACGCGGTTCATAATCACCCTGCCGATGAGTGCATAGAAACGCAAATACGAAACTCGAAACAATCTCGAAGCAACAATAACCAAAACCGCAAACGTAAAGAAACTTCTCAAGACAAAGATTTTGCTTATTTTGTCATTCGGATTTGCTGTTTGTTTCGTATTTCGAGTTTCGATATTCGAGTTTTGGACCACGCTTATGCCTGAACCGCAATCGCCCGCCGACGAGGAACGATACACGATCGTCGTAAACGATCCGCAGCGTCACACCGACACGCGGACGATCCTGCGGCGGCTTTTCCCCGACGGCTCGCCGGGTGAGATTCGAATCCTGGTGGCGAGCGGTTCGCACTCGTTCGGGCCAGGCCGGCGAAACGCCTTTCGCCACGACCTTACGGACGGGCTGGACTGTGCGGATTTCGCCTGGCACGATTGTCGCAGCGATTCCCTGGTCGCTATTGGTGGCGGCGCCGGCTGGCGCGGACACCCCTGGCTGCTTGAAGAAGGCCGGCTCATCGCCATCGGCAGTGTCGAACCGCACTACTTCGCTGGTTTCACCGGCGCTCACAAGACATGCACCATCGGCTGTGCGTCGCTGGCGGACATTGAAAAAAACCATGCCGGCGCGCTGAGTGAAGCGTCTCGTCCCTGCATACTGGACGGGAACCCGGTATTCGAAGGTGTCTCCGGCATGCTTTCTGCGCTCGAATCGCATCGGCCGGTGCGGTGCGTAAACCTCGTGCAGGTCGGAGGGAAAATCGTCGCGGACGCCTCCGGCAGGCCGATCGAAACCCTCAGGCAGCTTACGGCGACGGCGAGAAGCGAATTCGTCCGCGAAGTGGACATGCCCGTCGATGCGATCGTGGCGATTGTGAATGGCCCGCTCGGGCGGAGCTTTTACCAAGCGGACAAGGGCATCAAGAACAACGAATTCGCCGTGCGGGACGGGGGCGTCATCGTGCTGGTCGCGCCGTGTGCGGAGGGGATCGGACAGGATCATTTCGTAAGCCTGCTTCGCGAGGCGCCGACATACGCCGAGGCGGTGCGCGTCGTGGCGGATCGCGGATACCGCCTGGGCGACCACAAGGCGGTGAAACTGCGATACCTCACCGACTCCGTATGCAGGGCCGTTCGCGTGTTCGTAGTGTCGGCCGGGCTGAGCGACCGGGACGCCCACCTGCTTGGCCTGATCAAGGCGGAGAGCGTCGAGGCGGCACTCGAAGAAGCCGGCCTGGATGAGCGGACGCACAAGATTCTGCGAATTTCGGACGCAGGCAATGCGTGCGTCCTCTCCTCTCGGAATTGACAGGCGGGCGCCAGCTCATTACGGTACGCACATGTCCGAAACGCCAAAACAATCAGCCGCTGAAATTCTCATCGTGGAGGACGAAGAGGCCCACGCCGAAGCGATGAAAGAGGGCCTCTCTCGTATGGGGCACAACTGTTCGGTCGTGTACGACGGGGCATCGGCAACGTTGCGCCTGGAAGCGCAGGCGTTCGATATCGTCGTGACGGACCTCAAACTCGGCGGCGAGATCGACGGACTTGGCGTGCTGGACGCCGCGACGAAACTCTCCCCTGCTACGAAGGTGATTCTGATAACCGCGCATTCGTCGGTGGAAACCTGCCGGGCTGCACTCCAGCAGGGCGCGTTTGATTACATCGAAAAACCCATCGATCTGGACGAGTTGCGGACCGTCGTCTCGCGTGCGGCGGAGATGACCGCCCAGAGGCGGACGATCATCGAGCTTCGCAGCCGGCTTGACGAGAAGTACGGCTTCGGAAACATTATCGCCCAAAGCCCGTCGATGCTGAAGATACTGGATACGATCCGGCGGATATCCGACAGCGACTTGCCGGTGCTGATCCTGGGCGAATCCGGAACGGGCAAGGAGCTGATAGCAAACGCCATTCACCAGAACTCCAACCGCTCCGAGGGCAGGTTCGTCCCCATCAATTGCGCCGGACTGAGCGAGACGCTTCTGGAGGACGAACTTTTCGGTCACGTCAAGGGCGCTTTCACGGGCGCGGCGGCGGACAGGCCAGGGCGGTTCGAGCACGCCGATGGTGGCACGATGTTCCTAGACGAGATCGGCGACATGCCGGCGGCGATGCAGGCCAAGCTCCTTCGCGTACTGGAAAACGGCGAGGTCGTCCGGGTCGGCGCCAACGAGTCGATCCGCGTTGACGTGCGCATCATCAGCGCCACGAACACCGACCTTGCGGGGCGCGTCGAGGATAAAATATTCCGCGAGGACCTCTACTTCCGCATCAAGGGAGTCACAATCGAGATCCCACCGTTGCGCCAAAGGCGCGAGGACATCCCGCTGCTGGTCGAACACTTCATCCGCATCGCCAGCGAGTCGCACAATACGTCGATCAAGGGCGTCGAACCGGACGTAAAGCGCGTGTTGATGGCGTACCCCTGGCCGGGCAACATCCGCCAGCTTCGTAACGTCGTGGAGAACATGGTCGTGCTCGCCGGTGACGACAAGCTCACCGTGGGCGATCTGCCGCAGGAGTTGTTCGATCCGAACAAGGGTTCCACCGCCGGCCAGCTCGACCAGCTCGCCGGGATCACCATCGAGCAGGCGGAAAAAGAACTCATCCGCAACACGCTCCGCATGGTATCGGGCAATCGCGAGCAGGCGGCGGGGATTCTCGGAATCGGCGAACGCACGCTCTATCGCAAGATCAAGGAATACGATCTGAAGGAATAAACGCGCTGTTCCCGTTTCCCTGAAAACCCCCGCGTTGCGGCGCGTCGGGTTTTCGTGCATGCCAGGCAAATCCTGTTATCGGGTTGGGGAGAATCCTGATATCCTGTCACTCATGCCGATCAACGTGCTTCCGACATACCTGGTTAACAAGATCGCCGCCGGCGAGGTGATCGAGCGCCCCGCAAGCATCGTCAAGGAGATCGTCGAGAATGCCCTGGACGCCGGGGCGAATCGCATAGACGTTATCGTCGAGGACGGGGGTAAAAAGCGGATAACCGTCACCGACGACGGGTCCGGAATGAACGGCGAGGACCTCGCCCTGGCGTTTGCGCCGCACGCCACCAGCAAGCTCGCCGGCGAAGACGACCTGTTCAGGATCGCGACGATGGGCTTCCGCGGCGAGGCGCTGGCGTCGATCGCGTCGGTCGCCCACGCACACATCCGCACCTGCTCGAGGGAGGCCGACAGCGGCTATGAGATCGAAGCGTCCGGAGAAACTCTCGGCCGGGTGCGCCCGTGCGCAGCGGCGCCGGGAACCACCGTTACGGCGAGCGACCTGTTCTTCAACACGCCCGCTCGCAGGAAGTTCATGCGGACCTCCAACACGGAGTTCGCACACGTTACCGAGCAGATCGCCCGTCTTTCGCTTCCGTACCCGCAAGTGGCGTTCACGCTTACGCACAACGGGCGGAAGACGCAGGATCTTCCCGCAGCCGATTCCACCCGTCGAAGAGTGGCGGACTTTTTCGGAAATGATCTCGCCGACGTGCTCATCCCCGTAAAAAAGCGCAGCGGGCAGGTTTCCGTAACCGGCCTTATCGCCCCGCCGTCGGCTTCTCGCGCGACGGCGAAGTGGCAGTACTTTTTCCTGAACGGGCGATACGTGCGGGACAGGGTGCTCGCCCACGCCCTGCGGGAGGCCTACCGCGGGCTGCTCGACCAGTCGCGCTCGCCGGTGGCGTTTATCTTTATCGACATGGATCCCGCCGAGGTGGACGTAAACGTGCATCCGACGAAGATCGAGGTTCGTTTCCGCGACAGTTCGCTGGTGCATGGCGAGTTGCTTGCCGCATTGAAGGAAACGCTCAACCGCGCGGAGCTGTCGCCCTCGGCTGCTTTGGACGTTTCGACGCCGGCCGATCTTTCCACCGGAGATTCCACCTCCGGCGACGCCGCATCCGAGCAGCGGCGCCAATCTCTACGGGAGGCGCTGGCGGACTTCTTCAAATCGTCACCCAAGCCCCAGCCGCGTTTCAGCTTCCCCGAATCCGCGGAACGTAAAACTTATCCCGCCCGCGTGGAAACGTCGCAGGCCCCGCACCATGCCGAAGCCCCCCACCGCGCGAGTCCGCCGGACGAAGCGCCCCTTCGCACCACCACCACAACGTTCCAGGTGGACAACTCCTACATCGTCTCAGCCGTCGACGACGGGCTGGTTATCGTCGATCAGCACGCCCTGCACGAGCGGATACTGTACAACGATTTTCGTCGGCGACTTGCGAACGGTGAAACGTCCAGCCTGACCGCCCAGCGACTGCTTATTCCCGAGACGTTGGACGTCTCAGCCGCCCAGGCCGATATTCTGGATCGCTCCGCGGAGCTTCTGGGCAGGCTCGCCATCGAGCTGGTCCCGTTCGGCCCGGGAACCATGGCGGTACAGCAGTTTCCGTCCCTGCTGATCGATCGCGGCGTATCGCCGGGCGAGTTCGTGCGCGAGATGCTGGACGTCCTGTCCGACCAGGAGAACGCCGACGCCGAGCGGATACTCGAAGGCGTCCTGGCGATAATGGCGTGCAAGGCGGCGGTCAAGGCGGGCGATCCACTGACAGGGCAGGAGATGGACAACCTGCTCGTCCGACGTGACGAGGCGGACAAGGCCGCCGCCTGTCCGCACGGACGACCCACCACGCTAAAGCTCACGCTCAAGGATCTCGCCAAACAGTTCAAGCGGACCTGACGCGGCTTGGCGGCTTTTTCCCGGAACTCGGGAAGGTCCGGTTGCAGGTTCGCCGGTAAGTCCGTAGACTCTTGAGATGATGCCGCGCCGGGACGGCGCATTGAAAGCAACACAGGGAGACATGCAATGAAACGAGCGTTTCCATCGATTCTCTGCCTGGCGATTATCGCGTTCTGCAGCGGATGCGGGAGCGACTATTACGCCAACCAGATCGTCAAGCCGAACACCGACGGTGGAAAGTTCCTGCTGAAAACGGCAGGGACCGGCGAGCAGATGATCAAGCGGGGCAAGATCGACCAACACCTGCGAATTGCCGGCGCCGACGGTGACGAGATAGACGTGTGGGTCATCAAAGCCAAGGCTACCAAAACCGGCACCTCCGCCAAGGGTACGGCGATCATGCTCCACGGGATGACCAAGAGCAAGGTCCAGTTCCCCTACTTCGGCGCGGCGAGGGTGCTTTCGAGGAAAGGCTACGACGCCGTCCTTCTGGACCTTCGCGCCCACGGACGATCCGGTGGAAAATACGTAACCTACGGCGTCAAGGAAAAGATCGACGTCAAGAACGTCGTCGACGCGCTTCTCGCCGAGGGCCTCATCAGTCCGTCGATCTACGTGTTCGGCGAGAACCTCGGTGGATCGGTGGCGATCCAGTACGCAGCCATCGACCCGCGGTGCAAGGGAGTCGTCGCGTTCGCACCATACGCCGATATGCGAAGCGTTGCGCGCAGACAGTTGTGGGCGGTGGACAAGGACAAGTTCGAAGAGGTACTCGCTTCGGCGGGGAAGCTGGCGGGAATCAATCCGGACGACGCCTCCGCGGTAAAAGCGGCGGTGAACGTGAAGGTTCCAATGCTTCTGATCCACGGGCTGGTCGACCTGACCGTTCCGCTGCGTGACAGCGAGGCGATACTCGCAGCCGCAGGCGGACCCAAGAAGCTCCAGATCATCACACCCGGACCGGAGCACCTGGCGCTGCTGACCGTCATGGAAGACTGGGTAGCCGAGAAGGTCATAAAACTGGCGACCGAGGGCATCGCGACCGAAAACGAAAAAACTCCGGCGGACGAGCGGACGAAAAATAGCCCATGAGCGCACCGGCAGGACAATCGGAAACGATCGTCATCCTCGACTTCGGCAGCCAGTACGCCCAACTGATCGCGCGGCGGGTGCGCGACAGCGGCGTCTACAGCGTTCTGGCGCACCCGGACGTTACTGCAGGAGAGCTGCGCCGGCTCAACCCCAAGGGGCTGATCTTCACCGGGGGACCGGCAAGCGTATACGAGCAGGACGCGCCGAAGTGCCGCGACGAGCTGCTCGACATGGGAATACCGATTCTCGGCATCTGCTACGGAATGCAGATCGCCTGCCGTATTCTCGGCGTGGATGTACGGAGTACAACGTCGCGGGAGTTCGGACGAGCGTCGATGAAAATCCTCCAGCCGAACGGTCTGCTGAAAAACGTGCCGAAAGACACTACCGTCTGGATGAGCCACGGCGACCAGATCCAGGCACTAAACGACGATTTCGAACCGCTCGCCGCCACTCCCACCTGCCCCATCGCCGCGGTGAGGCACAAAAAACGCCCGTTCTACGGCGTACAGTTCCACCCGGAAGTGACGCACACCCCGCACGGAAACGAAGTATTCGACAACTTCCTTTACGAGATATGCGGCTGCAGCGGGTTGTGGAAAATGGGATCGTTCATCGAATCGGTCGTGCAGGACGTCCAGGACAAAGTCGGCGACGAGGAGCGCGTAATCTGCGGGCTGTCCGGCGGGGTGGATTCTTCCGTGCTGGCGGCGATGCTCCACAAGGCGCTGGGCGAAAGGCTGACGTGCATCTTCGTGGACAACGGGCTGCTGCGGATGAACGAGGTCGGATTGGTGGAGCAGACCTTCCGCGGACACTTCAAGATAGGCCTGGTAACCGTCCACGCGGAGAAGGACTTCCTCGACGCGCTGCGCGGGATTACCGACCCGCAGGACAAACGCCGTGTCATCGGGCACACGTTCATCGAGAAGTTCAAGGAAGCCGCCGCCGGAATACCCAACGCGCACTACCTTGCCCAGGGCACGCTGTATCCCGACGTGATCGAAAGCGGACATTCGCTGGCCGGACAAGCGGCGAATATCAAGCTGCACCACAACGTCGGCGGGCTTCCGGCGGAGTTGGGTTTCGAGCTGATAGAACCGCTGCGCGACCTGTTCAAGGACGAAGTCCGACGAGCGGGCGAACTGCTCGGACTACCGGAAAAAATCGTCTGGCGGCACCCGTTCCCCGGACCGGGCCTGGCGGTCAGGTGCCTGGGCGAAGTCACCCGCGCCCGCCTGGACATACTCCGGCAGGCCGACGTGATACTCATGGACGAGATCGCCGCGAACAACCTTTACCGCAAGACCGCCCAGACCTTCGCCGTGCTCCTGCCTATCCGTTCGGTCGGAGTCATGGGCGACGGGCGAACGTACGAGAACGTCGTCGCCATCCGGTCGGTGGACTCGTCCGACTTCATGACGGCCGACTGGTCCCGCATTCCGTACGACGTGCTGGCGAAAATTTCCAACCGGATCATCAACGAGGTCCGCGGCGTCAACCGGATCGTATACGACATCTCCTCCAAACCCCCCGCGACGATCGAGTGGGAATGATGAAATTGACCATTGACCATTGACTATTGAACAACGCTCCACGAGGTGCGCGCTTTGTTTCTGTTTTTCCCGATTACCCGATTAACCAGTCAACCAATTGACCATTGTGACGAGTGATTTCAAACCACCCCACCGCTGTTGAAGATTGCGAAAAAGGAGGCCTCAGGCAGGTTCTCTCTCTCAGCGCTCCGGCAAGCGCGAGCATGCTCGGACGGACTCTCACGCAGTTCATCGACTCGATGATGGTTTCCCGCCTGGGCCCGATAACGATTACCGCACAGTCGATCGGCGGGCTTGTGGCGTTCGTTCCGGAGAGTTTCTCGATCGGCGCGTTGGGCGTGGTCAACACGTTCGTCTCCCAAAATCTCGGCGCAGGCAGGTTGAAGCGCTGCGGCCAGTACGCATGGGCGGGACTGGCGATAGCGGCCGTCTTGGCGGCAATCATCTACCCCCTGGCGATTTTCGCCGGTCCGCTGTTCGCTTTGATCGGTCACGAGCCGGCGGTGCAAACAGGAGAGGTGCTGTACTTTAGGTACATGATCCTTTCGGTGCCTGTGACGATGTCCATCCGCGTGCTGGAAGCTTTCTTTTACGGGCTTCATCGCCCGACCGTGGTTTTTACCGCCTCGATCATAGCCAACCTTTTTAACATCGCGGGTAATTACGTGCTGATTTTCGGCAAGTTCGGCTTCCCGGCAATGGGCCTGGAGGGCGCCGCCATCGCAACCGTCGCGAGTTGGGGATTACAACTTGCGATACTCCTGGCGGTGTTCCTTCGTCCGGAAATGCACCGATTGTACGGCACGCGGCACATTCGCGCCGCTCGTCTGCGACAATGTTTGGGCATCCTGCGAATCGGTTGGCCCGCAGGCATTCGGTTCTTCGTGGATATTTTCACGTGGAGCATATTCACGACGATTCTGATCGGCCGGTTCGGGACGGAGCACCTCGCGGCCGCGACGATCGCCGTGCGATACATGACGCTCTCGTTCATGCCAGCGATAGGAATCAGCCTGGCGACCACCGCGCTTGTGGGGCGATATATCGGACAAGGTAGGCCTGACCTCGCGCGCAGGAGAGCGCACACGGCCTTGCGGGTGGCGATGGTCTACATGGGCGCCTGCGCAACGGCATTCTGGATATGGCGGGAACCGATGATCCGCATGTTCCTTGCGGTAAGTCCCACCGCCGCGGACGGACTCGACCTGGACATGATCGTCAGCATCGGAGGACGAATCATGATCTGCGCAGCCATCTTCCAACTGTTCGACGCGATCGGAATTACCTTCTCCGGCGCGTTGAGGGGCGCCGGGGACACGCTCCGGCCGATGATCTTCTCGATCGTACTGAACCTCGTCATACTCATCGGCGGCGGATACCTGATGGTGAAGTACTTCCCGCAGCTCGAAAGCATAGGTCCGTACATCGCGGCGACCGTCTACGTGATCGTTCTCGGTATCATGATGGCCTGGCGATTCGAGGGAGGCGCGTGGCGGAAGATCGACCTGCTCGGCAGGGGCAAGGCGAACGCCGCAACGCAACATACTCGCAATAGTTGACGCTGCCCAAAAGCTTCGGGGTTTTTTTCACGCGGCGAATCTCTTAAACTCCTCTCAATCACGCCGGCACGGACGTTTCACACGCCGACCAGAAGACAAGAAATTAAAAAAATGTCCAACGAGAAAAAAACCTACAAAGACACGCTGAACCTGCCGAAGACCGGATTCGACATGCGGGCGAACCTGCTGAAGAAAGAGCCTGACCTCCAGAAGCGATGGCGCGACGAGAGGCTTTACGAACGCATCCGCTCGCAGCGGCAGGGCGCCGAGCGGTTCGTGTTGCACGACGGGCCGCCATACGCCAATGGAAATATCCATATGGGCACCGCACTGAACAAGGTGCTCAAGGACATGGTCGTGCGCATAAGGAACATGACCGGTTTCGACGCGCCGTACCTGCCCGGATGGGACTGCCACGGGCTGCCCATCGAGGCGAAGGTCATGGACGAACTGGGCGAGGACGCCCGGCGGATGCCGCCCATGGACATCCGCAAACGCTGCCGGAAATACGCGGATAAATTCGTCCGGCTGCAATCCGAACAGTTCCAGCGGCTCGGCATTCTCGGACAGTTCGAGAAGCCCTATATAACCATGAACCCTCGGTACGAATCGGCCGTGCTGGAAGTCTTCGCGCAACTCGTGGAAAAGGGACTGGTCTACCGCCAGCTCAAGCCCGTCCACTGGTCCATCGAGAACCGAACCGCGCTTGCCGATGCGGAACTGGAATACCACGATCGCGACGATACGAGCCTCTACGTGCTGTTTCCGATCGCGGGCGAGATGCCGCTGGGCAAAAGCGGCAAGTCGCACCTGCTGATCTGGACCACTACGCCGTGGACGCTTCCGGCGAACCTCGCCGTCGCGGTGCATCCGGACTTCCAATACGCAGCCGTGCGCATGAAAACCGGCGACGGAGAGGTGACGGCCGTCGTGGCGGAAAAACTGCTCGATCCGATCGTCAGGGTGGTCCGGGAAAAACGCCCCGGCTGGCTGGAATCGTTCGATATCGTTCGGACAATGACGGGACGGGAACTTGTCGAGCTGGACCTGAAGTACGAGCATCCGCTGATCGCTGGAAAGCTCTGCCCTCTCGTGGAGGCGAACTACGTAACGCTGGAAGACGGCACGGGACTGGTTCATACCGCGCCGGGTCACGGCATGGAGGACTACGGTACAGCCCTGAAAGCGGGCCTGGAAATCTACTGCCCCGTAAAGGACGACGGGACGTTCGACGAAACCGTGCCCGAGTTCCTGCGCGGCCTCAGCGTATGGGATGGCAACGCCCTGGTTACGAAGTGCCTCTCCGAAGCGAAGCTCCTGCTCCTGGAAGAGACGATCCGCCACTCATATCCGCACGATTGGCGATCCAAAACGCCGACGATTTTCCGCGCGACCGAGCAGTGGTTCGTAGCGGTGGACCGCCCCCTGAAAGGACAGGACGAGACGCTGCGACAACTCGCGATGGCCTCGTGCGGCGCAAACGCCTCCGAAGGCGGGGTGGACTTCATCCCCGCATGGGGACGCAACCGGATCACGGGAATGCTTGAAAGCCGGCCCGACTGGTGCCTGTCCCGGCAGAGGACGTGGGGGCTTGCGATACCGGTTTTCTACAACGAGCTGGGCCAGTCACTGCTGACGCCGCAAAGCGTACGCACGGTCGCGCGGGTGTTCGCCGAGAAAGGCTCCGACGCATGGTTCACGATGGACGCGGCGGAACTGCTGGCCGGCTACGACCCGCAAGCGGACAGCGACCTGGCGAACCCGGACGATTTCCGCACCGACATGCTCGTAGCGGGAAAGGACATTTTCGACGTGTGGTTCGAGTCCGGATCGAGCTGGTTCGCCGTAGCCGTGCAGGAAGGACTGGTAGACGATATCCCGGTGGACCTGTACCTGGAAGGTTCCGATCAGCATCGCGGGTGGTTCCAGCTTTCGCTGCTTCCGGCGATGGGTTCCAGGGGCATCGCGCCGTTTCGCACCGTGCTTACGCACGGGTTCGTGGTGACCGAAGACGGGCACAAGATGAGCAAGTCGCTCGGAAACACCATCGACGCTATCGCCCAGCTCGACAAGCGCGGCGCCGACGTGCTGCGGCTGTGGATTGCCTCGCAGAACTACCAGGACGATATCCGATGCTCCGAGGAGCTTATCGCCCAGGCCTCGGACGCCTACCGCAAGATCCGCAACACGCTGCGGTTCTGCATGGGAGCGTGCGCGGATTTCGATCCGGCGACCAGCGCCGCCGCGCCGGCTGAGCACTCGGTGGACCTGTGGATGCGGATGGAGCTGCACCGCCTGGTGCGCGACGTGCGGTCCGCTTTCGACGGATACGAGTTCCATCGCGCGATGCGCCTGATCTACGAGTTCTGCACCGTGCAGGCTTCGAGCATATACCTCTCCGCCGTCAAGGACCGGCTTTACTGCGAGCTGCCCGGTTCGCCGCGCCGCCGCGCGACCCAGACGGTTATCCATGAGACGCTCATGACGCTGATAAGGCTGCTGGCGCCCATACTGCCGCACACCTGCGAGGAGGCGTGGTCGCACGTGCCCAACCGCCCCGCCGATCAGCCCGACAGCCCGCACCTCGCCTTGCTGCCGGACTTCGACGCCGAAACGCTGCGACTTGCCGACGACCTTCGCCCGGTGAACCAGGACGAGGCGATGTTCTCGTCCGACGTGCTCCAGGGCGGTCCGGCGATGGTATGGGACCGCCTGCTCGCGCTTAGACAGGAAGGTATGGTGAAGCTCGAAACGCTTCGCAACGCCGGCGTAAAGAACCCCCTGGACGCCGAGGTCGTGTTCCGGATAGCCTCCGGGAACGACGACGCCGGGGCGTTCCTGGAAGGCTACCTGCGGGAGATGGAGGACCTGCTGGGTGTCGGGTACGCCAGGATCGAACGCACCGAAGACGTAGCGGACCCCGACGCGATCACCGTCGAGGTGTTCGACACGAGAAACAAGTACGCCCGCTGCGAGCGGAGCTGGAAACGGCGCCCTGACGTAGGGTCTGACGAAAACTATCCCGACCTTTCCGCGCGCGACGCAGCCGTGATCAGGCAACTGTCCTCATGAACGCAAATGCAAACAAAACGAAACCGATTCGCCTTGGCGTGCTGCTGTCGGGCGGCGGGCGAACGCTGGAAAATATAGTTGAGAAAATCGACGCCGGCGAGCTGGACGCACAGGTCGCCGTCGTCGTCGCATCCCGCCGGTGCAAGGGTCTCGATCGCGCGCAAGAGGCGAACCTGAAAGCGAAGCTCGTGGAGTACAAATCCTTCAAGCGGCCCGACGGATCCCCGGACGCTGCGGGCTATTCCAGCGCCATCGCCGGCTACCTGGACACGGCGAAGGTGGACCTTGTCTGCATGGCGGGGTTCCTGTCGTTCTGGGAGATACCGCCGAACTACGATGGGCGCGTCATGAACATCCATCCCGCCCTGCTTCCGAGCTTCGGCGGGCACGGAATGTTCGGACACCACGTTCACGAAGCGGTCCTGGCGGCGGGTTGCAAGGTCTCCGGCTGCACCGTTCACTTCGTGACGAACGAGTACGACGCCGGGCCGATTATCGTCCAGCGCACGGTGGAGGTCCGCTACGAGGACAGCCCGGACACTTTGGCCGAGCGAATCTTCGAGCAGGAATGCATCGCGTATCCCCGCGCAATTCACCTGTTCGCCGAAGGCAGGCTTGAAATCGACGGACGGGTCGTGCGTGTAATCTGAAAACGTTGCGAACGGATGGACGATGTGTTATAATGCCACCTCGTGCCAGCTCAGCCTGGGCGCATCAGAGGCGAGACGGCTTCGCCGCAAACGTTTCGCATAACCCCGATCGAACCACGAGGAAAATCTTGACAGAGATAACGGACAATTTCGAGCTTCAGAACGTTGACGAACCCAACCTTTTCCGGGAAATGTTCCCGTACAGCGAGATACCGAAGGTTCTCTTTGACGAGGCCTTGGTCCCGCTCGCCCCGGCGAGTGAAATATGGATTACGGACACCACGTTCCGCGACGGTCAGCAGGCACGGGCGCCCTACACTACCCAGCAGGTCGTGGACATCTTCAAGCTCATGGTGAAGCTGGACGGCGGGAGCGGGCTTATCCGCATGAGCGAGTTTTTCATGTACTCGAAGAAGGACCGCCAGGCGGTGGAGGCCTGCCGCGAAGTCGGAGCGGAATTTCCACAGATCACCAGTTGGATACGCGCGGTCAAGAGCGACTTCAAGCTCGTCAAAGACATGGGATTCGACGAGACGGGCATCCTGGTCAGTTGCTCCGACTACCACATATTCCTGAAACTCAAGAAGACGCGCAAGCAGGCGATGGAGCAGTACATGGACATCGTGCGCGGCGCGCTGGACGTGGGAATCCGCCCCCGCTGCCACTTCGAGGACATGACGCGCGCGGACTTCCACGGGTTCGTCCTGCCGCTGGCGATCGAGCTTATGAAGTTGCGGGAAGAAAGCGGAATCGACGTCAAAATCCGCATGTGCGACACGATGGGGTTCGGCGTGCCCTGGCCGCAGGCAAAACTGCCCAGGAGCGTCCCAAAGCTCGTCCACGGGCTTATCCACGACGCCGGGGTTCCGGGAGAGCTGCTCGAGTGGCACGGGCACAACGACTTTCACAAGGCGTTAATCAACCCGGTGGCGGCGTGGCTGTACGGCTGCGCTTCCTGCAACGGCAGCATCCTGGGCATCGGCGAGCGCACGGGTAACACGCCCATCGGCGCCATGGTGGTCGAGGCTGCGCAGATCAAGGGCATGGACGAGCGCGTGAACTATCCCGTCATCACCGAAATCGCCGAATATTATCGGCGTGAACTGGGATACGAAATCCCGCACAACTACCCGCTTGTCGGGCGAGACTTCAACACGACGCGCGCCGGTATCCACGCCGACGGACTGCTCAAGAGCGAGGAGATATACAGCCCGTTCGACACGCTGAAGATTCTCGGCCGCCCGCCCGGCGTCGCGATTACCGACAAGTCCGGAGCCGCGGGGATCAAACACTGGATAGAGGCGCACGGCGGCGAGGAGATATCCAAGGACGACCCGCGCCTGCTCGCGATTCGCGACAAGGTCGAGGCGGAATACGAAGTGGGTCGCACCACCGCTATCAGCGACGACGAAATGCAGGCCTGGCTGCACGAGGTTTTCGACGAGAACGCCTGAGAAATTCAGGACTCGATATACGCCGCGACGATGACCGGCAGGCCCGCGAGACGCTGGGTGTGCATTCGCACTGACATTCGAACGGACTGCGGAAACAGCGCCCGCAATGCCGATGCGTCGAGCGGATTGAGGTTGTCCCTCTCGGCGCACCACGCCCTTCCCGCAAGACGGTACACGTGATTCCTCAGGTCTTCCGGCAGCCAGTGAACCATCGGCAGGAGCGTGTGCGGTTCCAGCGGGCTTGCCGCGTCCGGCGTGGCGATCCACACACGACGGGCGACGCGGACCATCTCCGCGACGAAGCGCCCCTGATTCTCGCGCGATCCTACGTGCTCGATCACGGCGTTGGAGTGGGCGATATCGAAGCTGCCGTCCTCAAAGGGCAGGTCGCAGCCGTCCGCGCGGACGAAACGGATATTCCTCTCGCGGCAAATCTGCGGCTCGGATTCGATACCGCAGGCTGTGAGATTCTCCGGCTGGGGATACCATCGCAACAAGGCGTTACCGCTGCCCGTCGAGGCGGCAGAGACGCCGACATCCAGGATACGATCGGCCGGGCCTGCCCCGCAGAGGCGAACAAACAGCTCGTAGCGCCTCCTGCGTAAACGCTCGCTCACTTTCAGCGCCCACCGCCAGGCTGCACCGTCGGGCCAATTCCACCATCCGCTCCGCTCGCAAGTCATGGGAGGATTGTAAGTGCACCGGTAGCGTATCGCTACGCCCTGCAGGCGCGGTACAATCTTCCCATGCGTTTTTTGCGATATCACGGACTTCAAATCCTCGTTGCCGCGGCGATGCTCACGGCTGCGGTTGCGGTGCACACAAAGTTCATCTTCCGGCACAATTTCGCCACGGTCGTGGACGGAAGGCTGTATCGTTCCAGCCAGCCGAGGGGCGATGATTGGAATATCCTGAGTCGATGGGGAATCGCTACCGTCGTAAACCTGCGTACACGGGAAGAATCACCCGCCTCTCTCGTCCGCGAGAAACGCATTTGCGCCGAGGCCGGCGTTCGCATGGTCCACATCCCAATAGCGGCGGAGTTGCCCTCGCCGCAACAGGTGGACGAATTCCTGCGGCTGGCTGAATCATCATCCGGACCGATACTGATTCACTGCAAACACGGCGAAGACCGCTCCGGCGTGATGGTGGCTGCGTTTCGCGTATCGGCTCAGGGATGGAGCATCCGGCGAGCCGTTCGGGAAATGTTCCGCTACCGCGCCAGACCCGATGCCGGCAAGCTCGAACGGATAGAGGCGATTCTGGAGAAGTTGCGATAGATCTTAAATCTCAAATCTCAGATCTCAGATAAAATCTTTTTCCTGAAAAACTTCGAATCATCCCAACCGGCGGGTAGTTTATTACAATGTGGAATGAGCGGTATGCGTGTGGTTGGGTTGCGCAGCCGTCGCGTTGGCCAAGTCAAAACACCTGATGAGGAGTCGCGGGCTTTTGACCACGCTGGATTATCGCGGTATTGACGAAATCTACAGTCGGCTGGCTGGAGTCTGGACCCGCCGATGGACTATCCGTCTTCTCTCGGCGGCGGCGGCGGTCGGCACGTCCGTCCTGGCGGGACTGCTGCTTGCTGGGCTTTCGCTTGGCTACTGGCGGAACCAGCCCCCCTCCTGGTTGCGATGGACGGTGCTGCTGGCTGGGTGCGGTGCGGTAGGCCTGGCAGTCTTCTGGTACCTGCTGCGATCGATCCTCTGGCGGCAGAACCCGGCGCAGAACGCACGCTTCATCGAAAGTAATCTCCCACAACTGCGCAACGACCTGATCAACTCCGTCCTGCTCGCCTGCGACGACGAGCAGGTAAGCGACGAGATGGTGGAATTGGCGATACGCGAATCGCTGAACCGTTCCCGGAGGGAGGACCTCAAACGCAGCGCCTCGTTCAAACCGCTCCGCAGGTGGGGCCTGGCGCTGGCTGTCGCGACAGTGGCGATGGCGGCGCTCTGTGTTTTCCAGGGCGGCGCGATGGCGGCGGGCATCCGGGCTGCGCTTTTTCCGGTGGAATTCGTCCCGCGAGTGAACGATCTCGGACTGGTAAGGCTTCAACCCGGTGACACGACGATTTACGCCGGTGAGCCGCTGACGATAATGGTGCAGGTCGAGAACCCAACGGGACGCCGGCTGGACGGTTACGTCGAGATAGCCGGTGCGGGCGATCCGATGCCCATGCTCGCGAGCGATTCGTACTCCACCTTCACACTGCATCTCAAGAGGGTCGATGAATCCTTCCGCTACGCGGTGCACGCAGGCTCTTCCGCCTGGCCGGTGCATCGGAAGTACTTCACGGTCCACGTGATGAAACGTGTGGGCGTGGAAGGGTTGGACATAAAGTACGATTACCCCGCTTACACGAAGCTGCCCAGTCGAACGGAGGTCAACGCCGATGGAAAGATCAGCGCCGTCGCCGGCAGCAGGGCCACCGTTACGCTGCGTCTCTCGTCGCCCACGGCGTCGGCATGGTTGGAACTCGCCGGGACCTCGGCGATTCGGATGGACCCAGCCGGGGGCGATACGGAATTTTCCGCGAGCATCCCGGTAGACAAGGACGGGAAGTACAGGATCGTGCTGAAGGATTCCCGCGGGCGAACGCTCCAGCGGCTGCCCAGAGGAAACGGCGGCGCCGACGTGTACAGCCTTTCCGGAAGAAGTCGCATCGAGGGCTTCTACCTGATCGAGGCGAAACCCGACAGGCCGCCGAAAATCCGCTTCACCTTCCCGGACGACGATACCGACGCGCCGCCCGGAGGAAGCCAGAAGGTCCGCCTCGAAATGTCCGACGGGTTCGCCCTTACGACAGCCCGGCTGTTCATGGGCGCCAAGGGCCAGGCCCTGCAGGAAGTGCACCAGTTCCAGGTGGCCGGTAAAACCGGAGGGCAGTTCGAGTACGAATTCGACCTGAAAGGGTATACCGAGGGTAACGAGATTTATTATTACGCCTCGGCGACGGACAACCGCGTACTGCCGGGCGTCGCCGGGCCCCAGACCTCCACGAGCAAGCGGTTCAAGATCACCGTCATCGATCGGCAGCGCCTGTCCCAGAGGAAGGACCGCCTCTACGAGCAGCTTCGTCGCAGGCTGATGGCGATTCTGCAACTTCAGCTTCCCCAGCGCGTCAACACGGACATCTGCCGCAAACTCGGCGATCTCAAGCGGATCGCAACGATCGGTGAAACCATCCGCGCAGGACAGGCGGAGATCCTCGCATCCCTGGTCGACCTGAACGAGAACTTCCCATTCGAACCCGCCTGGGCGCAGATTCACCAGGTCGTCGCCATGCTCGCGCGAAACGAAGCTCCCCTTGCAACCGCCCAGGCGCGGGTGCTGGCGAGACTGAAAGCCCTTTCCCGTCGCGACGAGGCCTGTCGTGTGCTTGCCGATACGCAGGAACGGATCATCGACACGATCGAAACGCTCCTGGCGATCCTGCCTTCGATGCACAAAAAGGCTTCTGAAAAGAAGGCTGCTCGCGAAGGCGGGGACATTCCACCGGAATCGCGCGAAAAACTCACCCGATTGAAAGAAAACCTCGAAAAATTCATCGCCGATCAGAGGAAGATAATCAAGGCCGCCGAGCGCCTTACCAAGACTCCCGTGGACAACTTCACCGCGGAGGACGAAAAGCTGCTCAAGGAATTACTAAGCGTTCAGGACAAGTGGGAAAAGTTCCTCAACGAGCAGTTCACGGACTTTTCCAAAATGGCACAGCAGGATTTTTCGAATCCCGTGCTGCTGAAAGAGCTGATCTCGGTCAAGAACGACGTAACGATGGCAAAGGACGCCCTTTCGAAGAAGGCGATGGAGATCGCCACCGCCGTCGAGGATAACGGTATCGAGAACGCCAAGACGCTGACGGCGAATATCGAGAAGTGGCTGCCCGACGAGCCGGACCGCAAGAAGTGGTCCATGGAGGACCCCGCCGGGGGGCAGGAGAACATCGAGCAGCCCGAGCTGCCCAAGGAACTGGAGGACCTCGTGGGCGACCTGCTGGAGGAGGAAGAGGACCTCTTCGATGAGATCGACGACGTCACCGGCAAGTACACGATAAGCGGCGACAAGGGTATAGGATGGGACGCGATGGATGGTCCTATCAGCAACATGAACGCCCAGGGCGTTACCGGTAACCAGCTTCCCAATACGAATGAAATGGGCGGGCGCAGCGGAGAGGGTCGCCAGGGCAAGTCGACCGGCGAGTTCGTCGAGGATAAAGCCGTCGGCAAGGGCGGGCGGCGCACGCCGACACGATTGACGCCCGAACCTTTCAGCAAGGGGCAGGTGGATGACAAGTCGCCCGAGCCGGCAGGCGGCGCGACCGGCGGTGGAAAAACCTCCGGCGCCGGCGGTGAAGGCCTGGAAGGCCCGGTTCCACCCTCGCTGGCGAGGGAGCTGCAAAGGCTCGCCGGCAAGCAGGCGGCGCTGGTTAACAAGGCCGAGAAACTCCGCAACCGGTACAAGGCGACGGACTACCGCAACTTCCAGTTGAACCGGGTCGTAACGCTGATGAGCCGTATCCGCAAGGATCTGGAAGACCACAAGTACCAGAACGTCCTTCGTGCGCGGAACACGACGCTGGAGGGCATCCGCAAGACTCACCTGCTGCTGACCGGGAAGGTCCACGTCGAGGTGGACACATCTTCGTCCATGCCGAAATACATCCGCGACGACATCTCCGACGCTATGAACGGGAACCTTCCGGCAGAGTACGCCGACGTGCTCAGGGAATACTACCGCCGGCTGAGCGAGCAGGACGGAAAGTAACACCCCGGCGGCCCCCTTCAGACACGGGCCGACAACTCCGCCGATACGCCAGGTCTTTCTTAAGAGCCTCTAAATAAAGTGCGCCCCGACGGGTGTCGATATAGTGCCTAGCCGGGGACGCTTTCGCTATTGAAGCCCACTGGGGCGCGGGGCTCTGACGAGGAGAGACCTGCTCCATGAAACGGGCGGATTCACCACGCGACAAAACAACGAACCCCGGTCGCGGAACATGGTTCTCGACGCTCAGGACTGCAAGGGCCGCCCGTCCGATACTCCTCGCCGCGATGGCGGCGCTGGCGTTCTTCGGGCTGCTTCGCTGGCGTCATACAGCCTTCAAGGGTGGGCTTGTCAAGAGCTTCCAGCAGTATCAGCTGGACAGCGCCCACAGCGTCGCCGGTGCGATGGAAAGAATCAGCGATCTTGTCCTGAGGGATTTTCGCAAGCTGGGCATCAACGGCGAAATGACCTCCCCGTCCACCAAGGCCCAACATGCCCTGAACGACTTCTTTCGCTCCAATGCCGACATCCTGGACGGCGTATTCCTCGCGGACACCGATGGAAAGGTTCTCCTGCGCGCACCCGGAGGGGCGCAGGTGGAGGATGTTTCGCACTGGCCCGAATTCACAAGCCTTCCACTGCCGACGACCCGACGGCAGGTGTCTTCGCGTGACGATTCCGCACCGGGGGCTGGAAGATCGCTTCGCACTGTGGCGCCGATTTTCAACGGGGACAGGCTCGTCGGAGTGATCTGCTACGAGATCAGCCTGAGGAAGCTGTACGCCAAATGCGTCCCGCATCCCGACGGCAGCGCCGCCAAGAGTTTCCGTATAATCGATCAGTCCGGAAAGACGCTTCACTACGGAGGCATCCAGCCGGGGAGTAACAACCCTGCCGTGGACGACGCTGTCCTGAACGATCTTCGCCAAGGTCGATCCGGAACGGCCCGGAGCGAACGGGACGACGCCGGAGGCGCCGGCGAACTGCTGGCCTACGCCCCGATGAACCTGGGCAAAAAAAGATACGGGTTAATCGTCGCGTCTCCCGCTTCAAGCGTCTCGGTGCCGATCACCTCGCACGAGCGACTCACCTATACGCTCATCGGAGCATTGGCTGCACTGTACTTCGCGACGGGATACATGTCGTATCGCAGCGAGAAGGCCTATCGGCGTATCGAGACCGAGCGTCGAAGGTCAGCCGAGGCAGCCAGCGAGGCGAAAAGTGAGTTCCTGGCGAAAATGAGCCACGAGATTCGAACGCCGATGAACGGAATCCTCGGAATGACGGAGCTGGCGATGGACACCGAACTCTCCGATGAGCAACGCCGCTACCTGACGCTGGTGAAGCGTTCAGCCGATTCGCTGCTGACGGTGATCGACGATATTCTGGACATTTCCAAGGTTGAAGCCGGCAAGCTGACGCTCACCAGCGAACCGTTCGATCTTCGTCGGTGCGTGGAGGAAACGCTCGCACCGCTGGAAATACAGGCCGAGGGTAAGGGTCTGTGCATCTCCGTAAACATCGCCCCGGAGATTCCACCCGCGGTCATCGGCGACGCGGGCAGGGTCCGCCAGGTTCTCACAAACCTCATCTCGAACGCTGTCAAGTTCACCACCCGTGGTAAAATCGGACTCGACGTGGCGATCGATATGCGCACCAATGAGACTCTCTGTCTCCAGTTCGCCGTTTCCGATACGGGCGTCGGAATTCCACCCGACAGGCAGCGCCGGATATTCGAAGCGTTCGAGCAGGCGGACAGTTCCACAGCCGCCGAGTACGGCGGCACGGGCCTGGGACTGGCGATATCGGCGCAGCTTGTCGGGATGATGGGCGGCAGGATATGGGTGGAAAGTCCCGCCCGCGCCGCCGGCGAGCCGGCGGAAGCCGCCGGTGGAGATGGAAGCACATTCCATTTCACGGCGACGTTCAGGCTCCTCGGCCCGTCCGATCGCGAAACACGTCGCGGGGAAACCAGCGTCCCGGCTGGGCGCCCGGGGGAGCGGGAGCACTCCGGAAAATTGAGGATACTCGTAGCCGAGGATAATCCCGTCAATCGCCAATATGCCGAGCTGCTTCTGGGTAAATGGGGACACAACGTCACGACAGCCAACAACGGAAGGGAGGCGCTGAAACTGCTGGAGCGGCAGCAGTTCGACGTGGCGCTTATGGACATCCAGATGCCCGAAATGGACGGCCTGGCGGCGACACGCGCCATACGCCGGTCGGAGAAGGCGACCGGCAGGCACCTTCCGATTATCGCCATGACCGCCGACACGATGCGCCTCGCCAGAGACAGGGCATCCGAGGCGGGAATGGACGGACACGTCTCCAAGCCCATCCGCCCGGATCAGTTGCGAGAGATTGTCGATGCAATAGCCCCCCGCCGGGAATCCGCATCCCGCGGGAGCGACCTTGACGAAGACCTTTGCGCGTCCGACGTTCTGCTGGCGGCCATGTCGCGAGCGGATGGAAACGAGGATATCCTCCGCCGGGTGATCGGAAGGTTCCTCGAATCGTACCCGCAGGGCATTTCCGACATATCGCGTGCGATTGACCGCGGCGACGGCGACGCCCTGAAGTCGGCCTCCCACAAGCTCAAGGGGGCGGTGGCGATCTTCGGGAGGACCGGCGCGCTCGAATCGGTCGAGCTGCTGGAGAGGCTCGGCGATGAAAACAGGTCCGACGGCGCGAAAGATATTTTCGCCGCTTTGGAGCGGCGCATTACCGTCCTGAAGAACGTACTCGAAGAATACCTGGAGGAGCAGACGACATGTGGGCACTGATTGCGGATGACGATCCCGTGTATCGCGAACTGGTCAATGACCTGTTGACGGGATGGGGTTTCGAGACGGTCGTGGTCGGCGACGGAGAGCAGGCGGAAAAGATCATCCGCGACGACGAGCGGATCGAGATCGCCGTCCTGGACTGGATGATGCCCGTCATGGACGGCTACGAGGTCTGCCGGAGGATGAAGCAAAGCGACGCGGGCCGGGATGTGTACGTGATTATCATCACCGGCGACAGGCTCAGAGATGAGCTGATCAAGGTGCTGATCGCCGGCGCGGACGATTACGTGATAAAACCGTTCGAACCGCTGGACCTGAAGATACGCCTCCGGGCCGCACAGAACATCATCGGGCTGCGGAAGCAGCTGGAGGAACTTCGCCGGACCATCGATCACGGCAAGGCGGGCAAGGTCGCCTGAGGATGGCGCTCGGGCCGTCATACGCTTTTTTGCGCATTTCCTGCCCGGACGGCGTCAAGTGTGCGAATGTCCCGCACGCCCGCGAGCCGATACAGGGAAATGGAAGACGCTAGTATTTGGGAGAACCGGCCATGGACGATGAAGGTATGCGAGCAGCGTTGGTGACCGGAGGGTTGAGCGGTCTGGGCAAGGCCGTCGCCATTGAACTGGCCCGGTCGGGATGGTCGCTGTTCGTTCAGCACACCTCCCCTCGCGAGGAGGCTTCGGAAGCAGCCGACGAGATCGCCGCTGCCGCCGAGACCGCCGGATTCGAGGTCGAGATCGTCTGCGAGACGACGGATATCTCCCGCAGCGAAGATCGCGAGCAGCTCGTCGAGAAGGTGCTGGATTCATTCGGCCGGATCGACCTGCTCGTGAACGCCGCACCGGGCAAGAGCGGACAGGCCGAGGACACCCTCGAGTTCACCGAGGAAACGTATCACAACGTGATGGACGCCTCCCTGACGGCGACGCTGTTCCTCACCCAGCGGGTCGCCAACGAGATGGTCCGCCTGGTCGAATCGGGCGAGTTGGAGAACCCATCGATCGTTACGCTCAATTCGATCAGCGCGTACACCACGAGCGTTGACCACGGGCCGCAGTGCATCAGCCGGTCCGGTCTTACAATGGTCACTCGCCTGTTCGCCGATCGCCTGGGCGAGCACGGTATCGGCGTGTACGAGGTGCGGGTCGGGCTGATATCCGCCGGTCGCGGTGACGCATCCCACCAGCGGTACGACGCGCTGATAGCCGAGGGCCTGACACCGCTGCGGCGATGGGGACGCCCCGGAGACGTCGGACGCGCGGTAAGAGCTATCGCCGACGGGCTGCTAAGCTACTCGACCGGCGAGGTGATAAACGTCGACGGCGGCTTCCACCTGCGCAGGCTCTAAAACATAAAACGTCAGGAAGCTTTCATTCTCTTGTAGACGATCTGGTGGAACGGTTCGTCACTGAGATAGAGAATCAGTTTTTCTCCCCCGTCGATGATTCGCAGGACGCACTTCAGTTTGTGGTGTCCGAGGCGCAGTAGAGCGTTGTAGTGGCCGCGGCGGGTGGCGTTCAGCGAACCCGTAACGCCGGGGGCGGGTATCCTCAGACGCATTCCAGATGGAGTTCTGTCGATGACGATCACGTGGTCCCTGGCGTTCTGGACGGCAGCCATCACGGGGTTTCTCAGCAGCGGCTGGAGGCTTCGCGGCGGCAGCTCGGCGTAGCGACCGACGATCGCCTGCGCAGCGGGAACCTCCGGAGGCAAGAGCTGCCCGCTGGGAGTTTCGCCAACGCCGCGGATACGGATATCACCGCTGGACGTGTCCATCGGAACCTCGAAAAGGAACCTCAGCGCGACTCGTCGGCCCGGTGCAACTTGCAGTTCTCTCCTGCGGGCCCTGGACAGGGACGCCCGTGACGGGGAAATCGCAAGGCCCAGTGACGGATATTCCTTTTCATTCGAGACGAACAGGACGTCACGCCCGAAGCTTTTCAGGCGGAGGGGCTTGCTGCCCGCCTCGACGTCCACCGAAACGCGCAGGTAGAGCTGCTGCGGACGGGCTGGGAAATATCTCCCGCCGGGAAAGCAGCTCATCCGCGATTTCGTGACGATAAGCCCGGCGGGTATGATCGGGCGAGGTTTCGACGTCGGCTGGGTCCGCGGCTGCGGGACGGTTACGACTGCAGGCAGGGATGCGGGCAGCGTATCGACGATTCGACCGTCGGCGGAGGGAGCATTGGTATCCGTCTCGCCGTCGGACATACGGCTGATGAGCCAGTACGCCAGTAAGGCAACCCAGATAACGGCGATGGCGGCGACGAGCAGGGACCATTTAGACACGCGAAACTTTTGCTTCGGTATCCTGCCGCCGGCGGCCATCATCTCGACGGCGTCGTCTCTCGGTCCGACCACATCGTTCAGCTCGACGTGGATCTCGACTTCTTCCACGTCTTCGGGCAGCGCGGCGAATTCGAACTTCGATTCGGCGTCCGGGTAGGGAACGCGGATTTGCGCCTTGCACGCCGGGCAGTGGATGCGCTTTCCACTGAAACGCTTTTCGACCTTCAGCCCCTTTCCGCACTTGCCGCAGGCGAAGCGGATTTTCTGTTCCAGCGATCGGCGCAACTCCAAAGCGTATCCCTGCTCGGACTCGTCGTCGAAGTGGACGTCATCTTCGGAAGGGTCGCGCGGGGCGCCCGCGAGAAGATGCCCGACGTAGAGTTCGTGCCCGCACCGAGGACAGGAGAGCGTCTGCCCCGCAGGCGCATCTTCAAGCTCGATCTCATGCCCGCATTGTCCGCACCGGATCTGCACCTACGAGCCTTTCCGGGAGACGTATCCCTGTGCGATGGGCATTCGCCGCCCGGTTCCGAACGCTCGCGCCGTCACCTTGAGTACCGGCGGCGCCTGCTTTCGCTTGTACTCGGACGCGTCCACCATTCGCGCCACGCGATGCACCGTCTCGGCGTCGAACCCCTCGGAAACTATCTGTCGCGCGGTCAGGTCTTTCCCGACGTACCGCTCGATAATCGCGTCCAGCAGATCGTAGGGAGGCAGCTTGTCCCGGTCGACCTGCCCGGGCTTGAGTTCGGCGCTGGGGGGCTTGTCCAGCGTCGAGGCGGGAATGCGGGGTTTGGGCGTCTCGGAGTTGAGCTGCCCGGCCAGGCGATATGTGAGTGTCTTGAGCACGTCGCCGATAGGCGCCAACCCGCCGCACATATCGCCGTACAGCGTGCAGTAGCCGACGGACAATTCGGACTTGTTACCCGTCGCCAGGGGAAGATGCCCGAACGTATTGCTCATCGCCATGACCAGCGTTCCGCGAATTCGCGCCTGGACGTTCTCGGCGGCGGTCTCGCTCATCTCGTCCAGCGCGCCTTCGAAAGCGGCGTGGACGGCCTCGATGGACGCGACCCGCAGATGGATGCCGAGATTCTCCGCCAGTTTCTCGGCGTCGCGCAGGCTGTGATCGCTGCTGTAGCGGCTGGGCATCGCCAGCGCGTAGACGTTCTCCGGACCAAGCGCGTCGGCTGCCAGCGTAGCAACGACGGCTGAGTCTATCCCACCGCTCAAACCGAGCACCACGCTCTTGAAGCCGCACTTGCGAACGTAATCCCTCAGGCCAAGCTTGAGCGCAGCGGACAATCTCGCAAGTTCCTCGCCGAGAGGTTCGCAACGGGAATCGCCCGAGTCGCTCTCCACGATCAGCAGATCTTCTTCGAAGCTTTTGCAGCGCCCGACCACTTCGCCGGAGGCGCTGACGACGCAACTGCCCCCGTCGAACACCAGCTCGTCGTTTCCACCGACCTGGTTGACATAGACGATTGGAACTCCGATGCGACGCGCCTGGCGGGCGAAGAGTTCCTCGCGCACGGCCGCCTTGCCCATCTCGTAGGGGCTGGCGGACATGTTGATGACGATCTGAGCGCCCTGTGCGGCAAGGGTAGCGATGGGGTCGGTCCCGTAGAGCCGGCGTCCGAGCGACTGGGCGTCCCAGAGATCCTCGCATATCGTCAGCCCCACGCGCCTCCGGTTGATCTCGAAACATTTGCCGGCGGGATCGCCCTGGAAGTATCGCGTCTCGTCGAACACGTCGTAAGTCGGAAGCAGCGCCTTGGCGTGGACGTGTTGGACTCGCCCCCCCGCCAGCAGCGCCGCGGCGTTCTGGAGAGGTCGTCCGGCGCCACCCGGCGCAGGTCGCGCGAAGCCCACCAGCGCAGCGATATCCGCGCACCCGGCCGCGAGCGATTCGACCGCCGAGACGCTCTCGTCGATGAACTGCTCTTTGCGAAGCAGGTCTCGCGGCGGGTAGCCCATCACGGACAACTCGCCGAAGACGATCAGCTCCGCCCCGCCGTCCGCGGCGCGGGCGATGAACTCGGATATCCTCGCCGTGTTCCCGCCGATGTCGCCTACGAGAGGATTGAATTGTGCCAGGGCAACCTTCATTGCATTTGTATTACCCGCTGCACCGGGTAATTTCACGCGGAAATTGCACATCGCGGAAGTAAGCTTGAAATCCAGCCATACGCGCGTGAGAATATGAACGCGCCGGGTAGAAACCGCTTGAGAGGTATGTAGATGGAGACAACCAGTGCGGTTGCCAGGGTGCGGTTCGCTTCCGCCAAGCCACAGCGTATCAAGGTTCACAATTCCGGCGGGCTCGTTACCGACATACTGTGCCTTGAACCCGGACAGGACATAAAGGTGGATCGCGGGCAATGGCGATACTACATCGTGAGCGGAACGGCGACGCTGGTCTCGGGTGAGCAAAGCGAAGACCTGCCGATGGGCCAGTTTGCGGCAATGGAATCGGGCGAAAAGCACCGCGTGTCCAATCGCGGCGAGCAGCGTGCGATCTGCCTGGCAATCGGTTCGACGGTCTGATGAGCCGATCGGGAGCATGTCCATGGGAAAGCGGATTCTGATAACCGCCGGCGATGTTTCCGTTGAGGCGCTACTCAACGATTCTCCATGCGCCTCCGCCATCTGGGACGCCCTTCCGATCGAGTGCGCATCCAACACGTGGGGAAACGAGATATACTTCAACATAGGGGTCAACTGCCCGCTGGCGGACGACGCGTCGGACGAGCTTGAAGTCGGCGAGCTGGGCTACTGGCCGCCTGGAAGAGCGTTCTGTATTTTTTTCGGTCCGACGCCCATGAGCGAACCCGACGGTAAACCCCGCGCAGCCGGCGACGTGAACCACATCGGTAGAATCGCCGGCGACGCAAGCTCGCTGCGGTTCGTCGTCGACGGTGTGACCGTCAGGCTATCAGCTATCGACTGACGCGACGCAGGCGGGAACTACTGGGCAATTCGGCCGCGTTGCGATACCATCGCCCTCTTCAAATTCCGGGAGTACAATCAGGATGATCGCACAGACCATAATGACCGCACAGTTCTTCGAGGGCGTGATGCTTATCTGCTTCGGCGCGTCCTGGCCCATCAGTATCTCCAAGAGCCTCCGCACGCGACAGGTGGCGGGAAAGAGCCTGGTTTTCATGCTGCTGGTCTTCGTGGGGTATCTTGCCGGTCTCTCGGCAAAACTCGCCATCGCCGCGGTGCGCAACGAGACGCCACAACCCGTCAGCCTCCTTTACTTCATCAACACCCTGCTCGTGGCGACGGACATATGCCTTTACATCCGGCTGCACCCGAAACCGCAACAATCGTAGGGTGGGCAACTTGTTGCCCACGGACTCATGGAATCTGTTGCTGGAACCCTAGTCCAGCCATGTGTACTGCGTGCTCCCCGGAAGGTCTATTCTCCCGCACCAATCCAACTCATACCACCCCATTTCAACATATCTATTGAAGCTCGAAAACATCCATTGCTTCGGATAGTCGACTAATCCGTGGCGAACCGGATTCGCATGAATGTAATCCACGTGCATGTGGAAATCCTCAGCGTTGCGGATACGATGCTCCCAAAACCGCTTCTGCCACACGCCCCTGTATCGCTGTCGTTGCTGCGATGTCGAGACGCCACCCTCCGACCCGCCACTACTGAGGAACGCTCGCGTAAATCGCTTTTTCATCGCCCCTATTCGCGCGGAGTAATCGGTATCATTATCCGGCAACCGCCAGAGCATGTGAATGTGGTCCGGTAACAAAACGACGGCCTCGGTCGTCCATGGATGGGCTTTGCGCGTCGCCTCCATCGCCTCACGTAATAATCGGCGAGCCTTCGCATCCCCAAATAGAGGACGACGATGGTACGTAACGAGCGTGAAGAAGAACAGGCAGCCGTCGGCGTATCGCCGATAGTATGGCATCAAGCAGAGAATAATCTTTACTGCCATATGTTGGCAACAAGGATGCGTGGGCAACGAGTTGCCCACCCTACCGGACACCACCCGAAACCGGAGATGGACGCTCAGACGTCGAGTTCGGCTGCGAACAGGTCGTCGTAATTCTCGCGCCGGCGAATGACGCGCCACGAATCGCCCTGTACCAGAACTTCCGCGGCGTTCGGACGTGAGTTGTAATGGCTGGACATGACGAACCCGTACGCCCCGGCGGAAAACACAGCCAGCAGGTCGCCGCGACGCATGGGCGGCAGGACGCGATCGGTGGCGAGGAAATCCGACGTTTCGCAAACGCCGCCGACGATATCCACCTTCTCGCCGCCTTCGCTCGCAAAGGCGATGCGACGCTCCGGAGGCGATGCGCCGTCGGGAAGGCGGGCGGGATATACGAAATGCTCCGCCTCGTAAAGCGCGGGGCGGAGCAGGTCCGTCATCGCGGCGTCGACGATCAGGAATTTTTTCCCGCCGCCCTGCTTGACGTACAGAACGCGCGTCAGCAGCACGCCGGCGTTGCAGGATATCTGCCTGCCCGGTTCGAGCAGCACGCGCAAGTTCTTGTCCTTCAGCAGCGGGACCAACGCCTCGGCGTAAGTTTCCGCCCGTGGGGAGGCGCCCTGATCGTAGTCGGCTGCGTAACCGCCGCCCAGGTTCAGCGAGCGGACTTGAAACCCTTTCTCGCAAAGGGTCTCTGCAAGGTCCATCGCCTTGGTGACTGCCTGCACGTAAGGCTGCGGCGAATAGATCGGCGAGCCGATGTGCAGGTGAATGCCGTCCAGTTCGACGTGGGGATCGCGCCCGTAAGTTTCGAAGAACCGCCCGGCACGGTCTATGTCTACGCCGAACTTCGTTTCCTTCTTTCCGGTGGTCGTGTAACGATGAGTCGCCGGGTCGTAGACATCCGGGTTGATGCGCAGCGCGGCGTGTACCTTCTTTCCGCCCAGCGACGCAAGGCGGGAGAGGTTCTCGAACTCCGCGGCGCTCTCGACGTTGAACATGCCTACGCCGGAGGCGATGGCGAATTCGATCTCCGAGTCGTTCTTGCCGACCCCGGCGAAGACCACCCGTGACATTTCCCCACCGGCGGCGAGGACGCGGGCAATCTCACCGCCGCTCACCACGTCGAAACCGCTTCCGGCGGAGGCAAGCAGCTTGAGCACGTGAACGTTCGCCAGCGACTTGACCGAAAAGCATATCGTCGGATCGAGCGGCGCGAACGCATCGGCGATCGCCCGATAGTGGCGCAGCAGAGTCCCGGCGGAATATACGTACGCGGGCGTGCCGGTTTCGTCGGCAAGATCGCTCAGACGCACGTCCTCGCAGCAAAGATCTCCGTCACGGTATTCAAAAAGATCCATCGCAAACCTCTTTCGTCAACGTTGCTCCAAGGCGAAACAGCTTATGCGTCCGGACGGTTCCGCACAAGGGCTTCAATCCCCGTCGAGGAAGGCCCGCACCGCCTCGGCGGCGCGTCGTTTGAGCAGGCGTGCCGGTTCGCTGATCGCATCGGAAACCGTCACGGCGCCCGCAACGAGCGGGCGGACGGCTGCAAACGCATCCAGCGGGGCGTCGTCGGAGGCCTGTCCGGGGATACACAGCACGGAGACGCCCCTGGCGTCGGCGAGTTTCGCCACTCCGACGGCTGTCTTTCCGAACCGGCTGGACGCATCCAGTTTCCCCTCGCCGGTGATACACAGGTCCGCGCCTTCCAGCCGGGCATCCAGTCCTACCGCAGCGGCGACCAATTCGACGCCGCCTGCAAGCTCCGCCTCCGCGAAGGCGACAAGCCCGGCGCCGAGTCCACCGGCGGCGCCCGCGCCGTTCAGATGCTCCACATCCCTGCCGAGTTCGGCGCGGATTATTTCAGCCAGGTGGGCAAGGGACGCTTCCAGTTCGACGACCATCTCCTCGGTCGCCCCCTTCTGCGGGCCGTACACAGCCGCCGCGCCCTGCGGACCGGTCAGCGGATTGGTAACGTCGCACGCGACGCGAATGGACGCCCCTGCGACGCGCGGGTCGCGATCCGACATGTCGATGGCGGCGATATCCTTAAGCCCCCCCCCGCCGAGTCCGCACGCGCAGGGACGCCCCTGCCCGTCCAGAAACGTAACGCCCATCGCCTGTGCGCATCCGCACCCGCCGTCCACCGTCGCCGATCCGCCGATCCCCATGACTATTCTTTTTGCGCCTGCATCCAGCGCCGCGAGGATCAACTGCCCCGTGCCGAAGGTCGTCGTCTCTCGCGGATCGCGCCGCTCCGGTGGCACAAGAGCCAGTCCGGAAGCAGCCGCCATCTCGATGACTGCCGTCGCGCCTGGTCCGCCCAGCATTCCGAACCTCGCGCGAACGGGTTGTCCCAATGGGCCGAACACGTCGGCCGTCAATATCCGCCCACCGGTCGCGGCAACCATCGCGTCGACAGTGCCTTCACCGCCGTCGGCCATCGGACACAGGTCGATCCGCGCGTCGGGTCGCACCAGAAACACGCCTTCGGCGATTGCGCGTGCAACGCCGGCTGCGGCGAGAGACTCCTTGAACGAGTCGGGCGCTATTACGATTTTCATTTCGACGTGCTCCCGGAAGCGCCGGACCGCTTGCCCTTTCTGGTGTGGATCGTCGCCCACGCACGGACGTTACCTCGAACCACGCCGATCGTAACGGGCTTACCCGGCCCGATTTCCTCGAGGATGATCCCAAGGGTCTCCATGTCCGCCACGTAAAACCGTCCCACCTGGAACAGCACGTCGCGTAACTTCACGCCCAGGCGATCCGCCGGTCCGCCCTCCTCGACACCGACTACCAGCAGCCCGCGCGCAACCCGCAGGCGCAGGTCGCGGGCAAGGGCGGGGGTTACCTGGCGCAGGGTAACGCCGAACAACTTCCGCGCGAGGGCGTTTCCGTCCGGGCGTGGTTTGGCGCGAACAACGATAGAGACCTCGATTTCTTTACCGGCGCGCAGGCATAGGAACCTGACTTTCGATCCGCTCTTGACGGCCAGCATCCCGCACACGTAGTCCGGGATCTGTCGAATTTTCGTTCCGTTCAACGCCACGATCCTGTCACCCTTCTTCAACTTCCCATATGCGGGCGTACCGGGGCGGACGGATTCGACCAGGACCACCGGACCTTTCTCGTCTCTCTTCTGCGCGACGGTGGCGCCCAGGACGACCCGGTTGATCCTCTCGAAATCCAGCAGCGAGACGAGCTGCGTCGAAAGCGTGCTTACCGGTATCGCGAAACCGATATTCTGGGCGTCGGCGCGAATGGCGGTATTGATTCCGATCAGCTCGCCCTTGACGTTGAGCAGCGGTCCGCCGCTGTTGCCCGGATTGATCGGCGCGTCGGTCTGGATAAGCCCTCCGATGGTAATGCCGCCGGAAAACTTCAGCGTGCGATCGGTCGCGCTGATAACGCCGGTCGTCAGCGAATTCGTATACCCCATGGCGTTTCCAATGGCGATTACTGTTTCGCCTACCATCAGGTCGTCGCTCCTTCCGAGCGGCAGATACGGCAGCGGCTTACCCTTGGGCGGTTCGATCTTCAGGACGGCAAGGTCGCTGTTGCGGTCCGCACTGATCACCCTTGCGGGGTATTCCTTCCTGTCGGGCAGCGTCACCTTGATGATCTCAGCCCGTCGGACCACGTGGGCGTTGGTGACGATATACCCGGATGGATGCAGCACGAAGCCGCTTCCGAGGCTCTTGACGGGAAGGCGCCGGCCGAACACGTCGGAGAAGATGTCCTCGAATGGATCGCGTCCGAACGCTCCCATGCGGGAGCTTACGACCCGCTCGGTTGAGACATTAACGACGGCCGGTCGAACCTTGCGGTAGGCGCGCACGATCGGCGTAACGCGGGGGTCGTCGCCCGGAGGCGCAGCGGCGACGGCCTGGCAGGCAAACATAATTCCGACGATCACATGTAACACATTCCGATTCATGGTTATACCTTCTGAATAAGCGGTCAGCGATCAGCGTTCGGATGCAACGACAACCGCCCGCTTCGCGGGATATTCTACAATGTAGGACCCGATCAATTGAACATCCGATTTCACGCTTTCGTCAAAGGCGCCGAGACGAATATCGTATCCCGTGCTATAATGTTTCCCAGTACAGGTTTGACAAACCCGGATCGGACAATAAGATGCTGTTTCCCACTAATCAGGCCCTCCCGTAAAAGCAGCCCGTCATGAGCGATGATCGCGAAAGATTCGGCACCGAAGAACTGGCGATTTGCCTCAGCCACTACGACGTCGGCGTGATTGAGAAGATCAAGGAATTCCCCCGCGGTTCGCGCCGGGCGCCGAAGGTGGTTCTCGCCACGGACAAGGGCAAATTCCTGTTCAAACGCCGCGCCAAGGGCAAGGACGACCTGGCGAAGGTAGCCTTCACCCACCAGATACAGCTGTCGCTCGCCTCTCAGAGTTTTCCTCTGCCACACCTTATTGGAACGCGCCGGGACAACAACTCGATGCTCGTCCGCAAAGGGCGAATCTACGAGATGTTCGAATACATCGCCGGCGGCGGATACGACGGCTCGCTGGACTCCACGTACCATGCCGGACAATCCCTGGGTCTGTATCACAAACTGCTCCAGGATTTCCACAGCGATTACAAGCCCCCCACCGGAAGCTATCACGGCGCCAGCGCCATCCGGCAGGCGATACGGAACACCGTAGGCTCGCTTCCGATGGAGACGAGGCCCACCAAGGATGTCCTCACATCCATCGTCGATGCGCTCAAGGAAGCCTACGTGACGTGCACGAAGAAGTCCGATGAGATCGGATTGAACGAATGGGGCGAGCAGATCGTCCACGGCGACTGGCATCCGGGAAACATGCTCTTCCGCGACCGGCACGTCGTGGCCGTTATCGACTACGACGCCGCACGATTGCAACAGCGAGTGATAGACTTCGCCAACGGCGCGCTTCAGTTTTCGATCATCGGTGGAAGCGAAGATCTGAACAAGTGGCCGGACTATCTCGACGAGAGCCGCTTCAAGCGTTTCATCCGCGGATACGATTCGGTGAACGTGATTTCCAAGGCGGAAATCCAGGTCGCCCCCTACCTGATGTGCGAGGCGATGATCGCCGAGGCGGTCCTGCCTATCGCGGCTACGGGAAGTTTCGGACGGATGGAGGGCTTTCCGTTCCTCCAGATGGTCGATCGCAAGGTGAAGTGGATTCTCTCCAACCTGGACGAACTCTATGCCGCGATGGGAGGATGAGCCGGAAAAACATTTATGGCAACTTAAGAAAGACCCGGCGTATCCGCGGAGTTGTCGGCCCCTGTTGGCAGGGGCCGGAGTGTCCCGTTAATCTCTATCGTAAAATGCTATAGAGTTTCGGACCTGCCTCCATACCCCCTCGCTATCGCAAAGTGCGTAGACGCAATATCCTCGGCACCGGGGGCTTAACCATTTTCGCATTTTCGCGCCTGCGTCGGGGTCCTGTTTTTCTCGACGCTTCGGTCATGGCGCGGAAACGTCGTGATCGGCCCTTGTTCCGTCCGGGCTTCGCATGGGCAGCGGACTTACCGGCGCTTCGGTTCTGCGCACGATCCGGCCGAAGACAAGGCGAAGCGCCCATCCGAGTGTCCTGCGAATCGTGTGAACCAGCCCGTACATGCCGAAAACCTGTACGGCTGCGTACTGGGCAATCTGCTTGTTCCCGAACTGCATCACGAGCATCTTCAGCATGCGGAAAGGATTGTAGAAGTATATGTACGCCGCCAGAATATTGAACTGCTTCTTCCAGGGATCCTTGTGCTTCGAGGCGACTACGAGGTTTCCGTCAATCATGTACGTTTCGACCTTCCGACCGCCGACACTATCGTAGACGAACCCGGAGGTGTAGGTTTCCTCGTGGATTTTCGAACCGGGCGAAGGCGTGATCATGAGTACCTGCATCGAAGCGGCGCCGGCGTTTTTCAGGATGCGAACCTGATTGAGCAACCCGGCGTTATTCCCCCTGCTCAACAGCGGCTGGGCGTCGTGGTGCATCATCATCGGCATCGGAAGTATGCCTCGCTCTCGCAGCAGGCGGAACGCCTCTACGGTCTTGTCGGCCGTCTGCCCCTTGCGGACGAGCGCCCCGGACATGTCCTCCACGCCAAGCCAGATCGTGCGGAAACCCGCCTTGCGCACCAGTTGGAGGTGATCCTTCATCATGATCGTATCGTGGACGGTGACTTCCGTCGCCAGGCGGATTCGCCTGCGAAGCGGCTCGTTTCCGATCCGGGCTTTCTCCAGCGTTTCCACGATATCCAGCGCGCGTTTCTTGTCGTTGAAGAAATTATCGTCCGCCCCGAAGTAAATCCGTATCCCGTAAGCGAGGCGGATCCTGCGAATATCATCGGCAATACGCTCACCGCTTTTCGCGCGAAACTGGCGTTGGTTATACGCCGGGATCGGGCAGTACGGACATTTGAACTTGCATCCCAGCGTCAGGAGGAGCGAACTGATCGGCGAATATCTTCTAACACGCTCCGCCGGCAAGGCTCGCGACGAAAGCGTTTCGTCCCGGCTTGGCGGTTCGAGTATTCCGTATCCGAGCGTAACGTCGGCGTGTTCGTCCAGGTCGCCGACGAGACGTTGCACTCCGGTATCGACGAGTTCTTCGGCCACGCCGGGCTTTTCGCCGCGTGCGTACACCAGTCCGGGGACGTTATCCAGCAGACCTTCGTCGCGTGCGCGGTTGAAGGCGGAACGCATCGGTTCGCCTTCGGCACGGATCGAAAGCAGCACTTCCAGAAGGTTCAGCAGAATATACTGCTCGCCGGTGACGGCGACGTCCGCCGCCCACGGATCGTCCTTATCTGCGCTGAAGGCGCCCCAGGGTTCGTAAACGAATTTCGAACCCCCGACGATTATCAGCGGACGATGGGACTCATCGATCCGGAACGTGTCGCGGATGAGTTCCTCCATCTGGTGCGCGTGGAGCTGCATGCTGGAAAGCAGGAAGATATCCGGAACCCTCCCGTCGAGGCGCATTTTTGACGGGCGAAAATTCCTGTTCCACTGCTGCTGGACGATGCGGGTCTTGGTGAACCCGGAATCGACCATCTCGCCGCCGATTGATCTAACGCCCGCGGGCGCCATTCGCAGGTCCGCCACGATGAACGGAAGCATCCGCGTACGGTAATCGAACGCGCACGCGACGACGCTTACCAGATCGTGCTTCGACGCGATCCGGCGAAGGCGGGCGCGAATATCGGTCAATTCGCCCGGCGGCAGCAGTTCATCGCCAAGCTGGCGACGCGGAAGTTCCATATCAAAATCCTTAATCGGCCCGGACGCATGCCATTCGATGCGTCACGGGCCTCTCGCATAATATAGCACAAATGGGATCGAAAAATCTAAGGTTAAAATCGTGTTGCGGCGTCCGTCGTCGGGCGCCACGTGGGATGCGCGTCGGGCTGGCTCGTCGTGTCGGGCTGGCTCGTCGCATCGGGCAATTCCTCGTTGAGGATATTCGCGATGAGTTTTTCATCCCATTTTTCGTTAAGCACGAACGGCGCCACATACTTGGCCACGAACCCGGCGGCCCCACTGGAAAGGTGCCCACCGGTGTTCCCGTCCCAGCTCATTTTCGATCGCCACGCTATCTGGTGAAGTTTGCTGTAAACCGGCGGCGTTCCACCCGCTTTGGGAACGCGGAAGCCAACCATTCCCGCCGAGGCGGTGTGATATCCGTCCATCGTTCCGTAGATCGCCGTACCCAGGCCGAGAAAAACCCAATCGAGCGCGGAGTGGAAATTGACGATCCCCCGCTTTGTCCGCCCGAGCGGAAAATCCAGCATGTAACCCGGCGAGAGCGACGGTGCGATCATGATAATTCCGTCGACGTCGTGCCCACGCGGCAGCTGTTCGGTCACCCAGACGGCAATGGCGCCGCCCCCGCTCTGACCGACAAGCAGCACGGGTCGCTCCGGGTAGTCCCAGTGATAGATTGCAATCCGGCGGGCGATTTTTTCGGCGATACGACGGTTCCGTCCCTCGGCGCGGAGGTTCGCCAGCGGGCCCCATATCGACGTCCAGTCGTATAACTCGATGGCGTAGTCCACCCCTCCGGCGTCCAGGCCATGGCAGATCGCCTGGTTCAGCACACCGCGACCCTCGATGCCGGGCAGCACGATCACAAGCCCGCGAGCGAGACGCTCGGGCGTGACGTAGGGCTGCGAGGTGCAACCCGCCAGTGCGAACACCGCCGATAATGTCGCTGCCAGATACCGCATGACGCGAAAATTATACCGAACACGACAAGTTAATGCGCCCTCGCATCTGTCGCTTAATGACGAGATTATCCCCCGGCGGTGCCGGGGGCTTGAAAATATCTCGCGCCGGGACCGACGGGAAAATTGGAAATTGAAAATCGGAAATTGGAATTCGGCGTCATTCCTTCACTTCATACTCGGCGTCGATAACGTCCTCGCCGTCGTCCTTACCGGAACTTTCGTCTTGAGGCGACGGTGCCGCGCCGGCCTGCGGTGCCTCGGCTGAAGCCTTGTACATCGCCTCGGCAACCTTGTGCGACGCCTGCTCCAGGGACTCGATCCTCCGCTTGATGGCCTCGGTGTCGTCGCCCTTGAGCGCCTCGCGAAGATCGGAAATCGCCGACTCGATGTTTCCGCGATCTTCCGCGGAAACCTTCTCGCCCTGGTCCTTGAGCATCTTCTCCACCTGGTACGCCATTGCGTCGCCCTGGTTCTTCAGGTCTACCGCTTCGCGCCGCTTGCGATCGTCTTCGACGTGGCTTTCCGCATCTTTGCGCATCTTGTCGATCTCGCCCTGGTCCAGGCCGCTGGAACCCTTGATCTCGATCGACTGTTCCTTTCCGGTCGCCAGGTCCTTCGCCGAGACGCTCAGGATACCGTTCGCGTCGATCTTGAATGCCACCTCGATCTGCGGAATACCGCGCGGCGCCGGTGGAATACCCGTCAGGTTGAATCGTCCGAGCGTGCGATTGTCGCTCGCGAACTCGCGCTCTCCCTGGAGAACGTGGATGTTGACTTCGGGCTGATTGTCAGCCGCGGTCGAGTAAATCTTCTTCTTCTCCGTGGGGATGGTCGTATTCCGCTCGATAACCTTATCCACCACGCCGCCGAGGGTCTCCACGCCGAGCGACAGCGGCGTGACGTCCAGCAGAACCATCTGCTCCTCGACCTCGCCGGCAAGGATTGCGCCCTGGATCGCGGCGCCTATGGCGACAACTTCGTCCGGATTGACGGACTTGTTCGGCTCCTTGGCGAATATCTCCCTTGTGATCTCGCGGACCTTCGGGATTCGCGTCGATCCGCCGACAAGGATCACCTCGTCAACGTCGCCCGGCTGGAATTTCGCGTCCGCCAACGCCGACTTGCACGGTCCGATCAGACGATTGAAGACCGGCTCGCAGAGTTGCTCGAACTTCGCTCTCGTCATCGTCATCGTAAGGTGCTTGGGGCCTTCCTGGGTGGCGGTGATGAACGGAAGCGATATGTTCGCCTCCATCGCGGTGGACAGCTCGCACTTGGCTTTCTCGGCTGCCTCCTTGAGACGCTGAAGCGCCATCGCGTCCTTGCGAAGGTCGATACCGTCGGTCTTCTTGAACTCGTCGGCAAGATAGTTGATGAGGATCTCGTCCAGGTCGTCGCCGCCAAGGTGAGTGTCGCCGTTGGTGCTCAGCACCTCGAAGACGTTGTCGCCTATATCTAGAATGGATATGTCAAACGTCCCGCCGCCGAAGTCGAACACTGCCACCTTCTCGTTCTTTTTCTTGTCCAGCCCATACGCCAGCGCCGCGGCGGTCGGCTCGTTGATAATTCGCTCGACCTTCAGGCCGGCGATCTCGCCGGCTTCCTTGGTGGCGGTCCGCTGGGAATCGTTGAAGTACGCCGGTACGGTAATCACGGCCCGCTCGATCTTTTCACCGAGGTAGTCCTCGGCTGTCTTCTTGAGGTCCTGGAGAGTCATCGCGCTGATCTCCTGGGGCGTCAGCTCCTTTCCGCCCACACCGACGCGAACCAGCTCTTCCGGCCCTCCGACCACCTCGTAGGCGACCTGCTTTTCCTCATCGGCAACCTCGTTATGACGCCTGCCCATGAACCGCTTGATCGAGAAAACCGTGTTCTTCGGGTTGGTCACCTGCTGGTGTCGCGCAGGCTGACCCACAAGGCGCTCGCCCTTGTCGGTGAAGGCGACTACCGAAGGAGTCGTCCTGTTACCCTGCTGGTTGATGAGCACCTTGGGCTCGGAACCTTCCATAACAGCAACGACGCTGTTGGTCGTACCCAGGTCAATACCGATGATCTTGTTCGATGCCATGTTGTTTCGCCTCTTTTCGAATTTCATGATACGCCCCTTTCCCCGGATGGAAAAAAGGGACCGCGCCGCCGATCGTAGTGCAGCGCGCGTGCCAAAGTCTAAGTGTCGCAATTCAGGACCGTTACGCCCCTGGGTAACGGCGCGAATCATGTCATATCGACCGGCGGCGGCGGCGAAATGGCCGATTTGACAGGTTCGCCAACCCCCGCGCGATCATCGGCGATATCACGATTTCGAAAGTCGTTGCATTACCGCTGCAATTTATGCACAATACGTTTCTCTGTCGCAGAGGGAAGCGGAGCGGTTGCCGCAGGGAAACGCGCCGTGCCCGGCGCCGGGAGTCGGCGTCACTGCGAATCGGAAAAGTCCCAGCCAATCATCACAGACAGGTAAGGAAAGATCAAAATGTCCCGACGCATGGTAATGATGGACGGCGGACAGGCCGTCTCGCACGTAGCCCACAAGATTAACGAAGTCATCGCCATCTACCCCATCACGCCCTCCAGCGACATGGGCCAGTACGCCGACGAAATGTCGGCGCGCGGCGAGAAGAACATATGGGACACCGTTCCGCTGGTCTGCGAGATGCAGTCCGAAGGCGGCGCCGCCGCGGCTGTGCACGGGGCGCTGCAGACCGGTTCGCTGACCACCACCTTTACCGCCAGTCAAGGCCTGCTGCTGATGATCCCGAGCATGTACAAGATAGCCGGCGAACTGACGCCGACGGTCTTCCACGTCTCGGCCAGGTCGCTCGCCTGCCAGGCGCTGAGCATTTTCGGCGATCACAGCGACATCAATGCCGTTCGCCAGACCGGTTTCGCCCTGCTGGCATCCGGTTCGGTGCAGGAAGCGATGGACATGGCTTTGATCGCCCACTCGGCGACGCTCGAGACGCGGGTGCCGTTCGTCCACTTCTTCGAGGGCTTCCGCGTTTCGCACGAAGTGGCGAAGGTCGAAGAAATCACGATCGATGACATGAAGGAAATGATCGACGACACCCTTGTCATGGCACACCGCCGCCGCGCGATGAATCCGGACGCGCCGACAGTTCGCGGAACCAGCCAGAACCCCGACGTCTACTTCCAGGGACGCGAGACGGTGAACTCCTACTATCTCAAGTGCCCGGAAATCCTCCAGAAGCACATGGACAAATTCGCCAAAATCGTCGGGCGCGAATACCACCTGTTCGATTACGAAGGGGCGCCGGACGCCGAGCGAGTCATCGTAATGATGGGCAGCGGCGCAGAGGCCGCCCACGAATGCATGGACATCCTGAACGCCGGCGGCGAGAAGGTCGGGCTGCTGAAGGTGCGACTGTATCGTCCCTTCGGCGTCGAAAATTTCGTCAACGCACTTCCGGAAACGGTGAAAAAAATCGCCGTGCTGGACCGCACGAAGGAACCCGGCTCCGCTGGCGAACCTCTCTACCTGGACTGCGTAAACGCCTTAGCCGAAACCGGGCGGAACGTCCGGGCCGTCGGAGGCAGGTACGGACTGGGCAGCAAGGACTTCACCCCGGCGATGGCGAAGGCGGTATTCGACAGCCTCAAGAGCGAGAAGCCGAAGAACCACTTCACCATCGGAATCAATGACGACGTGACCCACACGTCCCTGGACTACGACCCTTCTTTCAGCTCCGAAGGCGACGACGTCGTACGGGCGATGTTCTACGGGCTGGGCAGCGACGGGACCGTGGGCGCCTACAAGAACTCGATCAAGATCATCGGCGGAGAGACCGACAACTACGCCCAGGGCTACTTCGTCTACGACTCGAAGAAGGCCGGCGCCATTACGGTCAGCCACCTGCGGTTCGGCCCGAGGGTCATCCGGTCGAGCTACCTTGTGGACCGCGCGAACTTCATCGCCTGCCACCAGCACGTATTCCTCGAACGATACGACGTGCTGGGACCGGCTATCGAGGGGGCGACGTTCCTGCTGAACGCACCCTGCCCGACCGAGGAGGTATGGGACAAGCTGCCGCGAAACGTGCAGAGGCAGATCGTCGAGAAGAAACTCAAGTTCTACGCGATCAACGCATACGAGGTCGCCAAGGCGACCGGGATGGGCGCCCGCATCAACACCATCATGCAGACGTGCTTCTTCTACCTGTCAGGAATACTTCCGCAGGACGAGGCCATCGCCAAAATCAAGGACGCCATCAAGAAGACCTACGGAAAGAAGGGCGAGAAAATCGTCCAGATGAACTACGCAGCCGTCGATCAGACGATCGAACACCTGCACGAGATCAAACCCGCCAACGCGGATTCCGAAATCGCCCGGCAGGGAATCGTCCCGGACGAAGCGCCGCAGTTCGTCAAGGACGTGACGGCGAAGATCATGGCGGGACTCGGCGAAACGCTTCCGGTAAGCGCCATGCCGGATGACGGGGCCTGGCCGACCGCTACGACACAGTGGGAGAAACGCAATATCGCGCTGGAAATCCCCGTGTGGGAACCCGACCTGTGCATCCAGTGCGCCAAGTGCTCTGCCGTCTGCCCGCACGCGACGATCCGCGCGAAGGTATATGATCCGGAGCTTCTGAAGGACGCCCCGGAGGCGTTCAAGGCCGCCGACGCCAGGGGCAAGGACTTCGCCGGGCTGAACTGGACGATCCAGGTCGCACCCGAAGACTGCACCGGATGCGGAGCATGCGTTCAGACCTGCCCCGGAAAGAGCAAGGAAGACCCGACGAAAAAGGCGATAAACATGTCGTTCCAGCCGCCGCTGCGTGAGCAGGAACGCGAAAACTACAAGTTCTTCCTGAATATCCCCGAATACGATCGCGCGAAACTCAAAATCGGCACCGTCAAGGGCAGCCAGCTTTGCAGGCCACTGTTCGAATACTCCGGCGCGTGCGCCGGATGCGGCGAGACGCCCTACGTCAAGCTGCTGACGCAACTGTTCGGCGATCGCGCGATTATCGGGAACGCCACCGGATGCTCCAGCATCTACGGCGGGAACCTGCCCACCACCCCCTACTGCACCAACGCCGATGGACGCGGTCCGACCTGGAACAACTCCCTGTTCGAGGACGCCGCGGAGTTCAGCTTCGGATTCCGATTAACGCTGGACAAGCGGATCGAATTCGCACGCGAGCTTGTGGCGGAGCTGAAGGACACGATCGGGAGCGAACTCGCCGAGGCGATTCTGTCCGCCGACCAGTCCGACGAAGCGGGCATCGCCGCTCAGAGGAATCATGTGGCAAAACTCCGCGAGGCGCTGAACGGCCTGGATGAGCCGAAGGCTGTGCAACTGCTCAGCGTCGCCGACGCACTCGTTTCCAAGAGCGTCTGGGCGCTCGGAGGGGACGGGTGGGCGTACGATATCGGTTACGGCGGCCTGGACCACGTATTGGCCAGCGGACGCAATATCAACGTGCTCGTGATGGACACGCAGGTCTACTCGAACACCGGCGGGCAGTGCTCCAAGGCGACAGGACGGGGCGCGGTGGCGAAGTTCGCAGCCGCCGGAAAACCAATGCCCAAGAAGGACCTGGGCATGATTTCCATGACCTACGGGAACATCTACGTCGCGCAGGTTGCGATGGGCGCAAACGACAACCAGTGCGTAAAGGCGTTCGTCGAGGCCGAGAGCTACGACGGGCCGAGCATTATTCTCGCGTACAGCCAGTGTATCGCGCATGGTATCAACATGACGACGGGCTTCGGACAGCAAAAGGCAGCCGTGGCGTCGGGGTTCTGGCCGCTGTACCGGTTCGATCCGCGCCTCGCGGAGCAGGGCAAGAACCCGCTGCAGCTGGACTCGAAGGAACCGAGCATCTCGATTGAACAGTACATCTACAGCGAGAACCGATACAAGATGCTTATCAAGAGCAACCCGCAAGAGGCGAAACGGCTTCTGCAACTCGCCCAGCAGGACGTTACGAACCGTTGGCACACGTATCAGCAGATGGCCGCGATGACCTACGGAAATGGCGAGAAGGAAAAAGAGTAATTCGCCGATTGACGCGGATTTGAATAATCGAGGCGCGGCGGGTCGTCAGGCTCGCCGCGTTTTTTACATCCGCTCGATGGTCTCGATACCGAGCAGGTCCAGGCCTCTGCGGATTGTTCGGGCGGTAAGTTCGCACAGCGCCAATCGGCTGGCGCGAAGTGCGTCTGTCCCGGCCTGGAGGACCGGGCAATTCTCGTAGAACCCCATGAACGCCCCGGCTAGCTCGTACAGGTATCCGCACAAGACGTTCGGCAGACACTCCGCCGCGACGGCGCCGATTGTTTCGGGAAACTGAAGCAGCTTGATCGCCAGCTTCCGCTCGGCGGCGTGGTCAAGCACAATCTCCGATGAATCCGTGTAATCCGTGTAATCCGTGGACTCGCCTTTGCGAAAGATGCTGCGGATCCGCGCGTAGGCGTATTGCATATACGGTGCGGTGTTGCCCTCCAGCGAGAGCATCTTGTCCCACGAGAACACGTAATCGCTCGCGCGGTTCTGCGAAAGGTCGGCGTACTTGACCGCACCGATACCCACGACCTCGGCGATTCGCTCCTTCTGCCCGTCGGGCAGGTCGGGGTTTTTCTCGTCAACCAGGCTGTGGGCGCGGGTTACCGCCTCTGCCAGCAGGTCCATGAGCTTCACCGTCCCGCCCTCGCGCGTCTTGAACGGAGTCCTGCCGGGCCCGAGCATCATCCCGAACGGAACGTGCTCCAGCGAAACTTTTTCGGACACGAAGCCCGCCTTACGCGCGACGGTGAAAACCATCGCGAAATGCTGCGCCTGGCGGGAGTCGGTCACGTAGAGAATGCGATCCGCCTTCAGCTCGACGGCGCGATATCGCAATGCAGCCAGGTCCGTCGTGGCGTAGAGATAGCCGCCGTCGGACTTCTGCACGATCACGAATGCCCGCTCGTTGTCCTTATTGGTGAACTCGTCCAGGTAGACGCCCCGTGCGCCCTGGGATTCGGTCAAAAGGCCGACCTTATCCAGATCGGCGACCACCTCCGGTAAATCGTCGTTGTACGCACTCTCGCCGCGAACGTCGTCGCGGGTCAACAACACACCCATTCGCCGGTAAATCCGCTCACAATGCTCCAGCGACTGGTCTCTGACCTCCTTCCAGAGGAGTTTAGGGAGGCGGCTCTTTCCAGATTGTAACTCTACCAACACTTGTCTGGATTTCGCTGCAAACTCAGGGTTACTGTCGTAGAGTTGCTTGGCTTTGATATAGAACTTCTCCATATCCTGAATGGAGAAGTTTGAGAGATTCATCTGTTCTTCTTCACGCGAGAATACATGATGAGCCGCTGGGTCGATCAGTGAAAACGCATAATAAGCGAGCATGCCGAACTGCGTGCCCCAGTCGCCGACGTGGTTCTGTCGGATGACGCGATGGCCCAGAAAATCCAGCACTCGCGCCAGGGCGTCGCCGATAATCGTGCTGCGCAGGTGCCCGACGTGCATTTCCTTGGCGAGGTTAGGCCCG
>JAJRYB010000038.1 GCA_024275995.1 Planctomycetota bacterium
ACTCAAACTGACCGATTATCGAGGCCTGAAAGGCCGCACAGAAATTAGCCGGGGGCGTAAGCCCCCGGATGATAGGCTGTTAACAACCAAGCCCCGACGGGGCGGCAGAAACGAAACCGACTCTTTACCACCGGTCGGCTTCTCTGTCACCCCTTCGGGGCTGGTTCCACAACTCCATTACCACCGGGGGCTTACGCCCCCGGCCAACCTCTTCCAGCCCTTCGGGCTTGGGAGAATCGGTCAGTTTGTGTTTTTAAATGGTTTTCTTTCAGCGGATCGCGCCTATCCTGTTTGCGAGCGAAACCGTCCGCACGACGAACGGTTTCAGATGAAGGAGTTTTTGCGCGGATGCACATACTGGCTGGACAATTCAAGGGTCGCAAGCTGCTCTCGCCGCCCGGGCGATCGCTCGCTCGTCCGATAACGTCCCTGGCGAAGAAGTCCCTGTTCGGAATGCTCGCCGATCGCGTTACCTCTGCGATAGTGCTGGACCTGTACTGCGCCACCGGAACGCTCGGGCTGGAGGCGCTTTCTCGCGGCGCGCGGAAGGTGCGGTTCGCCGAGCGGGATCGCGGCGCGATCGAGCGTCTTCGTCGAAATATAGAAACTCTCTCGGCCGGCGATTGCTGCGAAATCTGGGGCGGCGACGTGACGGCCGCCCTTCCGGCGCGCCTGGAGAGCCTCGGCGCGAAGGTGGATATCGCTTTCGTCGATCCGCCATACGATTGCGCGAGGCAATGGAAAGACCCCGAGCGGTGGCGGCGCATCGAGCGGCGCGTGTTCGTGCCGCTGGCGAAGCGTCTCGCCGACGACGGGCTGATTATCCTCCGCGCGCCCGCCGACGCACTGGAGATACCGACCGCCCCGGGTCTGGTAATCGAGCGGGAACGCCGTTATGGTGGCATGGTGATCCTCATGTTCGCAAGGAGAGCGGCCGGTGAGTAAAAAATCGCCGTACCTGTATTTCGAGCCGGCGAAAATCGCCGCTCTCAAGAACCTGAACATCCTTGCCCGCCAGGCGGTCGAGGGGTTCATCTCAGGGCTGCACCGAAGCCCGCACCGCGGCTTTTCCGTGGAGTTTTCCGAGCATCGCGAGTACTCGCCCGGCGACGACCTGCGGCACCTGGACTGGGTCGCATGGGGCAGGACCGACCGCCACTACATCAAGCAGTACGAGCAGGAGACCAACCTCCGAGCGTATATCCTGCTGGACGCCAGTTCTTCGATGGCCTATCGCTACGGCGGGAATGTCACGAAGTTCCAATACGCCTGCTTCCTGTCGGCGTGCCTGAGTTACCTCATGTGCCGACAGCAGGACGTCGTGGGCATGATCGCGTTCGACGATTCGATACGCTTCCACCTGACGCCCGGGTCCACGCCTGCCCACATGGACCGCATATTCACGCACCTGGAGAAGCTCCAGCCGGGCAAGCGAACCGCGATCGCGCCTACGTTTCACCGCCTGGCTGGATCGATCGCCAAACGCGGGCTTCTTATCGTGATATCCGACCTCTACGACGATCAGTCCGAGGTCATGCGCGCTCTCCAGCACTTCGTCTACAAGAAGCACCAGATCATCGTGCTGCACCTGATGGACCCGGCGGAACTGGAGTTCCCGTTCAAAAAGCTCATGACGTTCGTTGACATGGAAGACGGTAAAAAATTGCAGGTCGATCCGCGATACGTCCGCCAGTCGTACCTCCGGGAGATGGGCGCGTTCGTCGAGCGATATCGCAAGGAGTGCGGCGACAGGAACATCGACTACGTGCTCACCCCCACCGACCGGCCTTACGACCGCATGCTGCTGGACTTTCTCGGACGGCGAAGGAGGGCGCTGAGACGATGACGCTCGCGCTTGTATTCGGCGCCTGGTGGCTGCTTGCCGGCGTGCTGGCGGCGGGCATTCCTTTCGTGCTGCACCTGCTTTCCAGCGTGCGGGCGCAGGAGGTGCTGTTCCCGTCGCTGCGGTTCCTGCGATTGAGCATGGAAAAAACCGCCCGGCGCAGGCGATTGCAGCACTGGCTGCTGCTGGTGATCCGGGCGATACTGCTGGCGATGCTCGCCGTCGCCGTGGCTGAACCGATTTCCCAGGCCGTCGGGGGATGGCTTTCCGGCAGGCGATATGCCGCCGTCGTCATCGTGGACAACAGCTTTTCCATGTCCGCACGAAACGGCCCGGGCACGCGATTGAGCGAGGCGAAACGCGCCGCCGAGGACCTGCTCGGCAGCGACGATAAACCAGCCCTTGCGGCGCTGCTCACCACGAACGATCCAGCCGGCGGTGAAAAACTCTCAGCCGATCTGAAGGACCTGCGAAACCGCCTCCAGCGGGTCGAGATAGGGTTTGGAGAATCCAGCCTTGCCCGCAGGGTAGCCGCGGCGCTCAAACTGCTCGAAAACGACGCCACGCCGCGCAAGGCGATCTACATCTTCAGCGACCTGCAGGCAAAGAGCTTCGGCGAGCTGGCGATGCTGGAATCGCTCGCGCGGGCCGACGACGTCCACCTGTTCGTTATCGACACGTCGGCTGAGGGCGAAATCGACAACGTCTCAATCGCGGAGATGGAAATAACGGGCCGGCCAGTCGTGGATTCCGTGCTGGAGATCAAGGCGACGCTGGTCAACTCGTCCCCGGCGGGAAAGTCGGTGAACGTCGCCATGCGAATCGACGGGACGGACCTTATCCGACGGGCCAGAGAGCACCTCGGCGCAGCCGGGGCGGAAGGAAGCAGGGCGATCGTGCGATTCCGCCGCCGCTTCAGTAAACCCGGACCCGTCAGCGGGGAGATATTCCTGGAAAGCCGGGAGGGCGACGATATTGCAGCCGACGACGTGAGACGATTCAGCTTCACCATCTCCGGCCGGATCGAGGCGCTGCTCGTCCGCGGGTCAGAAAAATCAACCGGGCGGGGCGCCATGGACCCTGCCGTCATGCTCTCACTGGCCCTGTCGCCCTACGAGGACCCCGACGCGCCCTGGTCGATCTCCCGGCGGGTGATCGGAACAGACGCCCTGGACGCCGCCGAACTGAGCGCCCCCCACGTCGCGTTCTTCTGCGAGGCGCCGTCGTTCACGAAAGACCAGGCCCGCGCCGTCGCGAAGTTCGTGCGGTCCGGGGGGACGGCGGTGTTCTTCCTCGGTCCCGACGTGGACATCGACAACTACAATCGGCGATTCCTCCAGGAGATTCCCGAGGAAGGCGGGCTGCTTCCAGGGCGAATCCGCGGCGCTATCGGCGAGATAGGACCGCAGGCGCAGGCGATGGGCCTGGCGTGGGTCGATATCGACCATCCGTTCCTGCGTGGCCTGCACGAAAACCGCGCGGACTACCTGAAGGTGCTCGTGCAGCGATATTACCCGCTGGCGCCGTCGGTTCGGCCGGGGCGGCCTCTGATGCGTCTGGGCAACGGCGACCCGCTGGCGATGGTAAAGGACTTCGGTAACGTACGCGTGGTGCTGTTTACGACGACCGCGTCGCCGCGATGGTCCAACCTGCCGATTACGGATATCTTCCTTCCGATGGTAGCGAGGATGAGCCTCCTTGCCGGGCGGGAGTTGTGGAACATTCAGCCGTTCGAAGTCGGCGCCCAGGTGAAGATACGCCCGAAGCTGGACGCCGGCGCCCTGTCGAAATCGCTGCAAAAGCCCGTCATCTTCGTAACACCCCCGGCGCGGGACGGCGAAACGGTCAAGCCGCTCGGGCCCATCGAGGTGATCGACGGCGTGGCGAGGTTCGGGGGCACCGCGCGCATCGGGACGTACCGCTGGACGCTCCGCCAGGCCGGTTCGGGCAAGAGAGATTCGGGCACGTTCGTGGTGAACCCTGCCGGAAGCGAGAGCGACGTGGTCCGCATGGCTGCAGGGAAGTTCCAGGAATTGATGCGCCGACGCGGAAACGAGCGCGTTTACGTGGGTCGATCCGTCGCCGAGGCGGACTCCGCCGCCGCCCTGCACGCCCAGGGCAGGCAGTGGTGGGATTTGCTGACGGCCTTGGTCATCGTGCTGCTGGTCGTCGAGGCCCTGGTTGCCAATCGCCGACGGGCTGTGGAAGTCGTCCCGGCGCACCTCAACCCACGCGTCGCGCGATAGAGTGTGTCCCGCTTGAAATCGCCGGCAGGAAATGACATAGTACAGCCATGACCACGGCAGATTTCTCAGATTTCATCCGCGACAACTACGAAATCCACGAATGGCGTCATGCCTGCGCCATTCTTCAGCAGGATTTCCCGGCTGAGTATTCGGACCTGTGCGACGTTCTCACGCGATTCCGGCTTCTCAAGAGTCACATAGCGGTCGGCGGCGGGAGGAAATCCCGGGTTGCTGGCTGGATAGATTCACAGCTGGCTGAAAAAGGATGGGTGGAAAAGGCTTTCGAGACCAGCATCACGGTCGATCAGACCGTGATGAATTCCCCGACGCATGCGGTGGATTGTTTCAAAAACCGCATCGCTATCGAAATCGAGTGGAACAACAAGGACCCGTTTTTTGACCGTGACCTGAACAATTTTCGACTTCTGTTCGACTTGCGTGCAATTTCCGCCGGCGTCATCATCACTCGCTGCGACGAGTTGCAGGAGATATTCGACTCGCTGGGCAGAGGCAAGTCGTACGGTTCTTCCACGACGCACATATCGAAGCTACTGCCCCGCATTCAGGGTGGAGGCGGTGCGGGTTGCCCTCTGCTGGTGTTCGGAATAAAGGGATCGCTTTATGTCGAAGATATTTAAATTCATCCGGAAATCGGCGGCGGAAGACCTTCTGGATAAGGTCGACGGCCCGTTTTCGACGATCTATGCCGATCCGCCGTGGAGGTTTCAGAACCGAACGGGCAAGATGGCGCCGGAGCATCAGCGACTGCTGCGATATCCGACCATGACACTGGAGGAGATTCTCGAACTGCCGGTGAATCGCCTTGCCGCCTCCCAGGCCCATCTATATCTCTGGGTACCCAACGCCCTGATCGCCGAAGGCCTGGAGGTAATGAAGCGGTGGGGGTTCACCTACAAGACCAACCTCGTGTGGTACAAGGTTCGCAAAGACGGCGGGCCTGATGGTCGCGGCGTCGGGTTTTACTTTCGGAACGTTACCGAACTGGTCCTTTTCGGCATCCGGGGAAGCATGCGAACGTTGCAGCCGGGACGGACCCAGGTCAACCTCCTCCCGAAAAGGAAGCGGGAGCACTCGCGGAAACCGGACGAACTCTACGATATTATCGAGGCGTGTTCACCAGGCCCTTATCTTGAACTCTTCGCCCGCCACCCACGGCAGGGATGGGTTCAGTGGGGAAATGAAAATGTCGAAGATCTCTCCCGCTCCCCAGTGACAAGTAGCAACCGGCAACAGCAGATGGCGATGTTCGACAAGAAAACCCACAAGTACGGGTAAGGAAGGCAACCCCCTCCGTCACACCCCGCTCCGGCTACGATGGCGCAAAAGCCCGTTCCCTTGTGGCGGCGGGTGGTTTATAACCCGTAGGTAATGGCAGGATACTCGACGGAAAAGACGGCCCTTCTCGTACTGAATCGCCTGCGCGAGGCGGGCTTCGAGGCGCTTTTCGCCGGCGGGTGCGTGCGCGACATGCTGCTGGGACGCAAGTGCAGCGATTACGACGTGGCTACCAACGCAACGCCGGACGACGTGCGGAAACTCTTCAGGCGCGTGCTGCTGGTCGGGGCGAAGTTCGGCGTGGCGATAGTGCTGTACCGCAAGCAGCGGGTAGAGGTGGCTGCCTTCCGCAGCGACCTGTCGTATTCCGACGGCCGGCGTCCCGACGGCGTGAAACCGTCCTCGCCGAAGGCTGACGCGCTGCGCCGTGACTTCACGATCAACGGCATGTTCTACGATCCGATCGCACGGAAGGTGATCGATTACGTCCGCGGCAGGGAAGACCTGAAAAAACGCGTCGTCCGCACCATCGGTAAGCCCGCCGAGCGATTCCGTGAAGATTACCTTCGCATGATCCGCGCGGTGCGATTCACGGTGCGCCTGGGCTTTCGGATGGACGACGCCACCGCCGGCGCCATCGGCAAATACGCCGAAAATATCCGTCGGATCAGCGGCGAGAGAATCTTCGACGAGCTTACCAGGATGCTTTCGGACGCCTCGGCCGCCGAGGCACTCGATATGCTCGACCGGCTGGGACTGGCTGAGTATATACTGCCCGAGCTGTTCGAATCGGACTCCGCCTGGCCCGCAGCCGTCGCCCGCGTGCGCGCGGTCTGCCGGGATGGCGACGGAACAGGCTCACTGGCAGCGCTGCTGGCGGACATGGGCCGGCGGAAAATATCAAAAAAACTCCGCAGGTGGGGCGCGTCAAACGAGCTGCGCGACGCGCTGGTCTATATCGGCGATCACCTGGCCGGCTGGCGTGCCGCGGCCGAGACGCCGCTGTGCGAGTTCAAGCGCATGATGGCGTCGGGACAATTCGAGCGCCTCACGCGCCTGTGGCGATACGAAGAACGCCTGGTAACGGGAAAAATCACGCTCAGCCGGCGCATCGCGGGCAGGGCTGCAAAAATACCGAAAGACAAAATCGCGCCGCCTCCTTTCGTCACCGGCAGCGACCTTCTGAAGATGGGGCTGGCGGAAGGACCGCGCCTGGGCAAAATTTTACGAACGCTCTACGACGCACAGTTGAACGAACAAATCGCCACGCGCAGGGAGGCGCTCGGCGAAGCGAAGAAACAGAGGCTAGCTTGCCCACCATAGCCTGACGAAGCCTAAAACCTCCAACCAGTAACAAAGGCGACTTGAGCTATTTGGATATTCGTCCCGGAAACATCCGAAATCTAGAAAATACCAAGGGATCTACGCCGGAGAAAGCTCGGCAGTCGCGTTCACTTCCTCCGCAACCTCAATGAGGCGGCGATATGTCCGCACGGTTAGACTATTCGGATCCCGTTGTTCACTCCACAACTGCACCTGGAACAGATGACTCAGCTTGATAGGACCTGCTTCGACTTCGATCATGAAGCCCGGATAGTGTGCGGCAATATGCCCCCTGACTCCCTTGATCAGGGACCCGATGATCTCTTTCGTATCCCTGCTGTAATAGACGGTCAAGAGGCTGTCGACCCTTTCTGCATAGTAATCGTCGGCAGTAGTCAGGAATTCGAGGCAATCGCCTTCCGGGATGTAGGTGGCCTCAGGCTTGAACGGCGCGGACGGTTCCGCCATCTGCGTGACGGCTTTCGCAAACTCGTCGTTTGACATGGCTTTCATATCACCCTCTTCCTGAATCGTTCGGCGTGGTCCACAGGCACTCCGGTCTCCTCCTACGAGGCCTGATACCAGTACCAATTATACGCCACGCGGTCTTCTGTCACAAAAACTAAAAACACCTGGCCTGGCCATGGTTCTCGCTCCGTTCCATCTTGCGCATACACCCTTGTCGGGATGCCGCAGTAGCATCGCCATCCATAACCCGTATAGGGTTCATCGGCATCTCGTTTCAAGCCCTCAAACACCGCTGATGGTTTTTGGAGGATTACTGGCACAATGCGGGCAACTTCCATGACCTGCCCCACACTGCGCCTAGCAACCGCCATGATCTTCGACTGCGACAAGGTGATCACATACGATCTGCCGGACACAGGATCAATCCCATTGACCCGAAGCGGTTCTCGTCGCGTAGTCACCCGCTTGCCCATGGAAGATTGAATATCATTCTTCCGTCTCGGCATCAATGACAAAATCTCCAAAGAAATAGCTCTTCTTTTTGTAGCAGCATCCCACGGCGCATCCGAGAGTAGCAAAGATTAAAGGGGGACAAGAGCTTTGATAGCCACTTTTCAGCCCTCGAAGCGTTTGAGCAGCAGGCAGGCGTTATGCCCGCCGAACCCGAAGCTGTTGGACAGCACGACGTCGACCTTTTTCTCCCTGGGCGTATTGGGGATATAGTCCAGGTCGCACTTCTCGTCGGGCTGTTCGAGGTTCATCGTCGCCGGCAGGACGCCGTCTTGAATCGCCAGTGCGCAGGCGATAAGTTCCACCCCTCCGGAAGCTCCCAGCAGGTGCCCGGTCGAGCTTTTCGTGGAGGATACGAGCAGGCCCTTTTTCGCGTAATCGCCGAAGACTTTTTTGATAGCCAACGTCTCGGCGACGTCGCCCAGGACGGTGCTCGTACCATGCGCGTTGATGTACCCGACTTCCTGCGGCGCGATTGACGCGTCGTCCAGCGCCCTTTTCATCGCCAGCACGGCGCCGGTGCCCTCGGGGTCCGGAGCGGTGATGTGATACCCGTCGCCGCTGCAGCCGTAACCGACCAGCTCGGCGTAGATGCGCGCGCCTCTCTTGCGGGCACGGCCCAGCTCTTCGATCACCACGATACCGGCGCCCTCGGACAGCAGGAATCCATCGCGGTCCTTATCGAAGGGGCGCGAGGCGTGGGCAGGATCGTCGTTCCGCGTGCTGAGGCCCTTCAGGGCGCAGAAGCTCGCCAGTCCGATCCGCGTAACCGCCGCTTCCGATCCGCCGGTGATGGCGATGTCGGCCTTGTCCTCCTGGACAATGCGGATCGCCTCGCCGACGGCATTGGACGCCGACGCGCAGGCAGTGACTACGGCGTGGTTAGGACCGTGCAGCCCCCAGAGGATCGACACGTTCCCGCTGGCGGCGTTGGCCATGAGTTTTGGCACGGTGAGCGGGCTGACCCGCGAGGGGCCCTTGGAGAGCATTCGCAGATGCTGGTCTTCCAGTTCCTGGAGGCCTCCGATGCCGCTCCCGATAATCACCGCGCAGCGTTCGGTCTGTTCGCGAGAGAAATCCAGCCCGCTGTCGGCAACCGCGTCGATGGCGGATTGAACGGCGAACTGGCAGAACCGGTCCATCCGCTTGCATTCGCGCGAAGCGACCATCTCGGAGGTGATCGCCTCCCAGTTCTGGACCTCCCCGCCGATCTGCGAAGCGAAAGGCTCCGGGTCGAACCGCGCAATGCGACGGATACCGCTGGCACCCGACAGCAGCGCATCCCAAAACTCGCCCACGTTGCAGGCAAGCGGGTTCACGGAGCCCAGCCCCGTCAATACGACGCGGCGCTTAGCCATCTACCACTACTCCTTTGCCTTTTTTTCAGGCTTTGCTGGAGTGTTCTTTGATGTAGTCGATGGCCTGCCCGACGGTCTGGATCTTCTCGGCTTCCTCGTCCGGAATGCTCAGCTCGAACTCGTCCTCGAATTCCATGACCAGTTCCACCGTGTCCAGGCTGTCGGCGTTGAGGTCGTTGACAAACGACGTTTCACGAGTGATCTCACTCTTATCGACGCCCATTTGCTCGGCAACGATCTCGATAACCTTTACTTCGATGTCTTCTGCCACTGTCGTGACCTCCCTGCAAGTATACTATCCGATTAAAACCCATGCCAAGGACGCGGTACTATATCCTTCGCGTCGCAACCTTGCAATACCATCCGCAAGATCAATTCGCAAGGTCAAGTATGCATCCCGCCGTCCACGCTGAGCGTCTGGGCGGTTATGTAGCTCGATTTGTCCGACGCCAGGAACGCCACCGCGCGTGCGATATCCTCAGGTTGTCCGAACCGCTGCATCGGAATCATCGCCAAGGCCATGTCCTTCGCCTGCTGCGGAAGGGCGTCGGTCATGGGCGTCTGGATGAACCCCGGGCACACGCAATTGACCCGCACGTTCCGCTTGGCGAGTTCCTTGGCGGCGGATTTGCTCATCCCGATCATGCCCGCTTTGCTCGCGGCGTAGTTCGCCTGCCCGCGGTTGCCCTCCAGGCCGCTGAAACTGGACATGTTCACGATGGACCCGCATCGCTGGCGCATCATCACCTTGCTCGCTTCGCGCGTTCCGATAAAGGCGCTGCGAAGGTTGACCTTCAGCACAAGGTCCCAGTCCTCGTCCGTCAGCAGCACGCAGATATTGTCCCGCGTGATCCCGGCGTTGTTGACCATGACGTCCAGCCGCCCGCGGGTCTCCACCACGTCCGTCACGAGCTTCTCGAAGCCGGCGCTGTCGGTAACGTCCAGGACGACGGTCTCGAATTTCCCGGGGTTGCCAAGCGCCCCGGGCGCCGCGGCCAGGGCGTCTTCGTTCATGTCCACCGCGGTAACCGTCATTCCCATGCCCAGAAGCTCGCGGCAGATCTCCAGCCCGATCCCGCGCGCCCCGCCGGTCACTATCGCCACCTTCTCGTTGTCCGGTACGTTTCTTACCTTGGCCATCGTTGCATATCCTTTTCGCTTAAAAAACCAATCACAACCGCTTTCAACGCGGAGAACGCAGAGTAAAAATTGTTTTTTAAAAAACCACTTTTCGTTGTTTCTCTGCGTGCTTTGCGATCTCTGCGGTGAATGCAGAGACTGTTCGTTGTTGTCCGTCAGGCGTCCGTCGCGAGTTTTTGCACGTCCTCGAGGGCGTTAATCCGCGTGACGGGTTTCTTCCGGTCGATCCGCCGCATCAGCCCGGTCAGCACTTTGCCCGGACCTATTTCGTAAAATCGCTCCACGCCCCGGGCGATCAGATACTCCATCGACTGCTGCCAGCGGATCGCGCCGGTAAGCTGGGCGAGCAGCTTGGAGGGTATTTCCCGCGCGGAACCATACGCCTGCGCGTCGATATTGGCGATAACGGAAATTTCCGGGTCGCGGAACTGCACTTCGTCGAGGACCTTTTCGAATTCCGTCGCAGCCGTCGCCATAAGCTCGCTGTGGAACGCCCCGGCGACGTCCAGCATCGTAGCGGCGCGCGCTCCGTGCTTGCCGGCAAGCTCCACCGCGCGCCGGCATGCGTCCCGCCGGCCTGAAATTACGATCTGTCCGGGGCAATTGAAATTCGCGCAGGTCAAAACCTCTCCCTGCCCCGCTTCCGAGCAGAGCGCCTCGGCGGCAGGAGCGTCCAGTCCTATCACTGCCACCATCGCCGAGGGGACCGCCGTCGCCGCCTGCTGCATAAGTTCGCCTCGTTTTGCGAGAAGTTTCACGCCCGTCTCGAAGTCCATAGCCCCGGCTGCGTATAGGGCGGTGTACTCGCCGAGTGAAAGCCCCGCCGCATACGCCGGTTGAATTTCCTGCCGGAGCTGCGGCGAAACAGCGCTTTTCATGTGCTCCAGCGCCGCGACCGAGACGGTAAAGATCGCCGGCTGGGCTATATCGGTCCGGCCTAGCCGCTCGGAAGGACCGTCGAAGCACAAAGTCTTCAGCGGCAGGCGAGTGGCTTGCTCGGCACGGTCGAAATATTCTTTTCCGGAATCGCTGCCATCGCAGAGGTCCCTGCCCATACCGACATACTGGGCGCCCTGTCCCGGAAACAGAAAAGCGTTCATTGCGATCATGTTCCTACATTTTAATTACTGCGCCCGCCCAGGTAAGCCCGGCGCCGAAGGCTATCACGAGAATGGTCGATCCCGGCCCGATTTTTCCGTTTCGCCTCGCCTCTTCCATTGCCAGCGGTATCGAAGCGCCGGAGGTATTTCCGAAACGGTCGATATTGACGTAGACCTTTTCCATGGGGAAGTCATATTTTTTCGCAGCCGATTCGATTATCCGGATATTCACCTGGTGTGGAACGACCAGGTCCACGTCGTCCGGGGTAAGGTTGCACTTTTCCATGCAATCGCCCAGCAGCCATTGCATTTTGGCGACGGCGAACTTGTACACGTCGCGGCCTCGCATCTTTATGAAGTGCCCGTGATTGTCCACCGTCTCTCGCGACGCGGGCGTGCGCGAACCACCTGCCGGTACGTGGATGAAATCCCACCCGTTCCCGTCGGCGTGCAGGACGGTGTACATGACGCCCCGGTCGGACCTTTCGCTCGCCTCGAGCACAACCGCTCCGGCGCCGTCGCCGAACAGGATGCAGCTCGACCGGTCGGTATAATCGGTAAACCGGCTCAGCGTGTCGGCCGCCACCACGAGCACCTTGCGGCAGGTGCCGGTCTCGATGAATTTCTGCCCGATCGTCAGCGCGTAGATGAACCCGCTGCACGCGGCGGAGATATCGAACGCAGCCGTACCGCTCGAACCCAGCGCTTTCTGGATAAGGCACGCAGTCGCCGGGAAGGGTATCTCGGGGGTGACCGTGTGGCAGATAATCAGGTCCAGCTCGGAAGGATCGGTAATTCCGGCGTCGTCGAGCGCGTTCCGGGATGCCTGGACGGCGAGGTCAAGCGTGCTCTCACCGTCGGAGACGATGCGCCGCTCCCTGATTCCGGTGCGCGTGGTGATCCATTCGTCGGACGTGTCGATGATCTTCTCCAGATCGGCGTTTGTCAGGACCTTCTCGGGAACGGTCGCTCCCAGGCCTGTAATGGCCGCACGTATGGGTTTGTCCATGAACGTTCCTTCAATCCGGAGAGAGGGCCTCGACGATCTGCTGGTTCACCTGGTGTGCGGCAAAGTCCTTCGCGACACGGATGGCATTCATTATTCCGTAATGGTTGCTTGCGCCGTGGCAGATTATCCATATACCAGCCACGCCCAGCAACGGTGCGCCGCCGTACTCGTTGAAGTCGTACTTGCGTGCGATCGTGGTGGACGCGGTCCTTATGGCCTCGGCGTGGCTGGGAAGCTCGCTCGCCAGCGCGCCCAGCATGCTCGTTACGATACCCTCTGCCATGCCTTCCATGAGTTTCAGCACGACGTTTCCGACGAACCCCTCGCAGACCAGCACGTCGCAGACGCCTCGGAACAGGTCTCGCCCCTCGATGTTGCCCACGAAACGCAGGCGGGGGTCGTCCTTCATCAACTGGTGCGTGCCCTTGACCAGTTCGTTTCCCTTGGCGTCCTCGGCGCCGATGGACAGAAGGGCGACGCGGGGATCTTCTATGTGGCAGACGGCGTTGGCGTAGATCGACGCCATCACGCCGTACTGGTGCAGGTGTTGGGGGCGGCAGTTCACGTTCGCCCCGACGTCGCAAACGCTGACCGGTCCGTGGAACGTCGGCGCAATGACGGCGATTCCGGGCCGGTGCACGCCACGCAAACGGCGCAGGCGCATCTGCGCCGCCGCGGCGCAGGCGCCGGTGTTACCGGCGGATATGCACGCGTCGATCTCGCCGTCGCGATGCATCTGCGCCAGAACGGCGATCGAACTGCCCGGCTTGCTTCGCAAGGCCTCGACAGGCTTGGCGTCCATGGCGATCGTATCCTCGGCGTGGCGCACCTCAACCCACTGTCGCCAGGAGCCGTCTTCAGGCAGGTGCGGGACGATGTCCGCCTCGCGACCGACCAGAACGATCCTGTCATCGGGATCGAGAATCGCACGAGCGTCCAGCGCGCCGAGAACTTCCTCTTGCGGCGCCTGGTCTCCGCCCATAGCGTCCAGGCCGATGCGCATCGATCAACTCTCCTTCTTGATGTTCAGACTGAGACCAGGTCGAACATAACCGCAATTATCGCATGCCGCGTGGGGCAGCTTCGGAGAGTTACACCGCGGGCAATCCGCGTAGTTCACCAACACCTTGGCGTGGTGGCTGCGCCTGGAACGAGTCATGGAACGACTTATCTTCTGTTTAGGCTTCATATTGCAAGTCCCTGCCGTAAAACTTCGTTATCGAAATACTATCGCGTCCCGCCTGTGGGGCCTCGGGACATGCGCCGGGGAAACTAGATACCTGCACGAGTTTTGTCAAGCAAAATTGCACCCGCTCCCGCTCACGCACAATGCGGACGAAGCGGTGAAAACGTCATAATTTCGAGCGGACCCATTCCCCGGCCGCCTCAAGGGCGTCGTCGAGTTTCTCCGGCGACTTTCCTCCCGCCGTCGCCATTGTGTCCTTCCCTCCACCACCGCCTCCGACGATACCCGCCACCGCCTTCACCCAATCGCCGGCCTTGATCTTCCCGTCGGCGAGAAGAGCGTCGCTGACCATCGCCACGAGCATAACCTTCTTATCCTCCGCTCCTCCGATCATCATCGCCGCGGCGCCCTTGCTGCGATGCCGATCGCACAGGCCCCGCATCGCGTTGGCGTCGGCTGTATCCACGCGGGCAACCAGGATATCCCCGTGGGGCGTTCGGGCGGAAACGACCGGGTCTATGTCCGCCGCTGCCGCTGCGGAGCGGGCGGCCTTTTCCATCCGCAACCGCTCCTTCTGACGATCCTTCTCGGCGAGACGTTCAGCCTCGGCCTTCTCGAAGGCCTCGACGCCGTCCCTTCCGGTTACCGCTACGATCCGCCGGACCCCTTTGGCGACCGATTTCTCCGAGACGATCCTGAATCGTTCAATCGCGCCGGTGCTCCGCACGTGCGTCCCGCCGCAGAATTCGATAGTCGTCGCGTCGGACGGCCTGTTCAGCGGATCGGAAGTCCCGATCGATATCACGCGGACCGGATCGGGGTATTTCTCGCCGAAGACCGCGCGCACGCCGGGAATATTGCGTGCCTGGGAAATCGGCATGATCGTCGAAGAGACCGTGCGATCCGCCAGGATCATCTCGTTCACCATGCGTTCGACCCGTTCGAGCTGATCTGCCGAGACCGCCCGGTTATGCGAAAAGTCGAACCGAAGGCGCTCCGAACTCACCACGCTGCCTGCCTGGGTTACGTGCTCGCCGAGCACCTCGCGCAACGCCCAGTTCAGCAGGTGCGTAGCGGTGTGATTGCGACGGATGCCAATGCGATGCGGGCAGACCGTCGCGGTTACCGAAAGCCCCGGGCGAACCGTTCCGTGACGCACCTTGCCGACGTGCAGCACGCACTTGCCAGAGAGTTTGGTGTCCTGAACGTCGAATACGAACGTCTCGCCCATAAGCTCGCCCGAATCGCCCACCTGTCCGCCCTGCTCGGCGTAGAAGTTCGTCCGGTCCAGTACGACAGCCGCTTCCGTTCCCTCGACCAGCTCGCCGTCGGCGCAATATGTTTCGTCGACGACCCAGCCCAGCACCTTTGCCTCGACGCTCTTATCGACGTACTTCGCCGAATCGTCCGTCTCCGGCAGGTCGGGAATCTCCGCCGCCTTGAACTTGCCCCCCCCGGCGCTGCTGGTTTGGCGGTGGGCTTCCATCGCACGCCGGTACCCGTCGATATCGACTTTCAGCCCAACCTCCTCGGCCATGATCTGCGTGAGGTCCACCGGGAAGCCGTAAGTCGCGTAGAGATCGAACGCCACCTCGCCGGAAAGAATTTTCTCACCTGCCTTGCGGAGTGCGCCGGCGTGCTTCTGGAAAAGCTCTATCCCGCGATCGAGCGTCCTGCCGAAGGATTCCTCCTCCCGGCGGATGGTCTCGACGACGTACTTTTCGCGCTCGACGATTTCGCTGAACGTCTCGCCCATAAGAGCGACGACGGTCGGAACGAGTTCCACGATGAAAGGCCCGGATATATCCAGGTACTGCCTGCCGTAGCGTGCCGCCCTGCGAAGAATCCGACGCAGCACGTATCCGCGCCCCTCGTTGGACGGGTTAACGCCGTCGGCGATGGCGAAAGTAAGCGCCCGGGCGTGATCGGCGATGACGCGGCAGGCGACGTCGGCAAGATCCTCCCGCCCTCTCGCGTCGAAGCGATCATACGATTCCGAATTTCGAATTTCGGATTTCGGATTTTCAGATTTGAAATTTGAAATTTGAGATTCAGGATTCGACATACCGTAGCGGTGCTCTGTGAGCGTCTCGATCTTCTCGATGATCGGTATGAAAAGGTCCGTCGCGTAGTTGGACTTTTTCCCGTTCATGACCGCGCAGAGTCTTTCCAGGCCCATCCCCGTATCCACGTGCTTTGCGGGAAGTTCCGTAAGCTCGCCGGTTTCGCTGCGGCTGTACTGCATGAAGACCAGGTTCCATATTTCGATCACTCGCGGATCGGAAGCGTTGACGAGGGCGGCGCCGCTGCCGTCGTCCGTAAGGTCGATGTGTATTTCGCTGCATGGCCCGCACGGTCCTACCTCGCCCATCTCCCAGAAATTGTCCTTCCTATCGCCCGGATGGATGCGCTCGGCAGGCAGGTATCTGCCCCAAAGCTCGCGGGATTCGTCGTCGGCGTCCAGGCGAAGCTTCTTATCGCCCTGGAAATACGTCGCGTGCAGGCGATCGGCAGGGAGCTTCCACACTTCCGTCAGCAGCTCCCACGCCCATGCGATGGCATCGACCTTGAAGTAATCCCCGAAACTCCAGTTTCCCAGCATCTCGAAGAACGTGTGATGGTAGCAGTCGTGCCCGACGTCCTCGAGGTCGTTGTGCTTCCCTCCGGCGCGGATGCACTTCTGCGTGTTGACGGCCCGGCTGTAATCGCGACGCTCCTTGCCCAGAAAAATGTCCTTGAACTGGTTCATTCCGGCGTTGGCGAACAGCAGCGTCGGATCGGCCGCCGGCAGGAGCGGACTTGAAGGGACGAACGCGTGGCCGCGATGCTCGAAAAACGCGATGAACTCGCTGCGAATGTCTTTGCAACTTCTGGGCATAATAGTCTCGTCGTAAATTCGGGTGCGTAAAAGACCCGGTATTGTAGCGGCGCAACACCGTCCTGCCAAGACGGATTTGCCCGTTAAAATCCACCCGGACAAAAGGATTAAAAATTTTATGACTGGGAACTTGTTTCCAGTCCAACCGTTGATACAGTACCGCCGGTGCGCCGCTTGGCGCTCTTTGAGCAGGAGATCGTATCCATGCTGAATACCGTCAGTACGCCCGGCGATACGGGCTGGTTCGTCCGCGATCGGTTCGGGTTGTTCATTCACTGGGGTTTGTATTCCCTCGCAGCCCGTCACGAATGGGTCAAGAGCAAAGAACAGATGACGGACGAGGATTACCAAAAGTACTTCGATCACTTCGATCCCGATCTTTACGATCCCGCCCGCTGGGCCGACGCAGCCGCCGGGGCGGGGATGAAATACTTCGTCGTCACCACCAAGCACCACGAGGGCTTCTGCCTGTGGGACAGCAAGTTGACCGATTACAAGGCCACCAACACTCCATGCGGGCGCGACCTGCTCACGCCGATGGTCGAGGCGTTCCGCAATGCGGGCCTTCGCGTGGGTTTCTACCACTCGCTGATCGACTGGCATCACCCGCAATACCATATAGACCCCTATAATCACCCGCTGCGCGATCGAACGGACCGCGAGAAACTCAACGAAACCCGCGACCAGAGCAAGTACGCCGAATATCTCAACGGGCAGGTGCGGGAACTGCTCACGGAGTTCGGCAAGGTGGACATCCTCTGGACGGATTTCAGCTTCCAGCAGGACAGGCCCGAAGGTAAGGGGCGCGACGCGTGGAACAGCGACGAGCTTTACAAGCTCATTCGGACACTCCAGAACGATATCGTCCTGAACGATCGGCTGGACCTCGACGAAGGCTGGGACATCAAGACGCCCGAGCAGTTCCAACCGCTCGAGTGGGTGCGGGTGAACGGGAAGCCCGTCGTCTGGGAGGCCTGCCAGACGCTCAGCGGCTCGTGGGGATACCATCGCGACGAAAACAGCTGGCGCAGCGTGGATGAACTCGTCCGAACGCTGATCGACGCGGTAAGCAAGGGTGGAAACCTCGTGCTGAACGTCGGTCCCACCGGACGCGGCGAGTTCGACCAGCGCGCGATGGCGTCTCTGGAAGGTATCGGCAAGTGGATGAAGCGCCACGCCCGGAGCATCTACGGCTGTACGCAGGCGCCCGAGGATTTCAAGACGCCGCGGGACTGCCGGCTGACGTACAACCCCGATACGCGACGCGCCTACGTGCATATTTTCGCCTGGCCTTACAAGCACCTGCACCTGGACGGATTCGCCGGGAAGGTCGCCTACGCCCAACTCCTGCACGACGCCTCGGAGGTCGGACTGCAAATGGATGCCTGGCACGCCGACCAGGCGGGCGGGCAAGTCAATGAAAACGCGTTGACACTGGTCTTGCCTCAACCAAAACCCGATACCGTCGTACCGGTGATCGAGTTGTTCCTGAAGTGATCGCACAAGTGACGGATATACGAAAGGCCCGGCCTGATGAAAGCATCCAGGTTCTACCCGTTCGACAACGAACCCCCGCCGGACACCTGCTGGAGCCTCTCGGCCGGACCCGACGGCAGGATATACGCCGCCTCCTGCTGCGAACGCATAGCGGGCGGAGGCGTGTACATCGTCCGCTACGACGACGAGACGGATTCCCTCAAGACGATCGTGGACGTCCCGCGTGCGGTCGGAGAGCCGGCCGATAACGGCAAGGCGACCCAGTGCAAGATACACTACAGCTTCGCCCCATCGCTCTCCGACGGGATCCTCTACGCCGCTACGCACCTCAGCGCACCGGGCGTCGGAAGCAAACGTTTCAGCCCGTGGGCGGACTGGAAAGACGACGCCCGCGCGTTTCCCCACTCCTGCCTGCTCGCCCTGGATACCAGCAGCGACCAGGTGCTCTGGACGGATACCTTCATCCCGCGAGAAGGGTGCAGGTGCATGGCGCTGGACGAGCGGCGAGGGCGACTTTACGCGATAAGCTATCCGCGCGACCACTTCTGGGTGTACGACCTGAAAAAACGCGAAATCCGCAGCCTCGGGAGGCTCGGCTCGGTTAACTCGCAGACGATCTTCACCGACAGGCGCGGGCGGGTCTTCGTAAGCAACTGCTCCGGGCAGTTCGTCCGATACGATCCGGACAGCGACCGCCTCGAAGAAATCCCCATTTTCGTACCGCACGATCCGAGGCTCTCAGGCTGGCACGACGTGCTGTACGACGTCGTCGCATCGCCGCAGGGCGATTGCGTCTACGGCGTTCCGTGGAACACCGATCCGCACCTGTTCCGCTATTGGCCAGAGGACGGCGAGTACGGCCGGATCGAGGACCTCGGCGCGGTCCACCAGTGGCGCGATCCGGGGACGGTGGTCTGTTTCTACCTGGACCACTGCGGCGGGCTTGTTTTCGGCGCGGACGGAAAGCTGTACTACGCGACGACCCGCTGGTCCGAAGGCAGCGAAACGGATTCGCCGCATTTCGGCAGGGTGCAGACGGAAGTAATCGTGGTGCAGATGGACGTCCAGACGCTGGAGCGCACCGATTACGCGAGACTGGAGCGCAACGGGGCGCGAGGGCACTACGTAGCCCGCGCAGCACGGGACCGGCGGGGGAACCTGTTCTTCGGGCACGTTATCATGCCGTCGCCGACCGGCATATCGCGCCTGGAGATGAACGCGCAGGGAGATGACCTCCACCTGCCGCTGCGCACGTGGGGATAAGTCGGCGCCGTAGCATGAACGAATAACGAGATGAATCCTGCCTCCATGGGAGTTTAGAAAATGGCGAAAGAACCGATCTGGAAAAGCCTAGGCGAGTTCATCCACGAGGGCACGATGCTTGCCGTCCCGCTGTGCTTTCCCGGGCAGTCCGTTCCACCCCCCGCCGGGGAGACGGCGATTTCGTCCATGACGGTCGGGAGCGAGCGGACAGTCTACCTGGGAACCACCGGCCGCAAGGCGCACGTGCTCGCCGCCATGCTCAAAGGCGATTCCGGCGTCGTGATCGACCTGGGAGCTATCCCCGGCGCAACGAAGATCGACGCACTGGCGACCTGCGGGGAAAACCTGCGCGTCGTCGCGTCGGGACCGGAGGGCTGCGGACTCTGGTCGCTTCCGAGAGTCGCGAGGAGCTTTCTCATCCAGGAATGGACGATCCATCGCCCCGTCCCGGAAAAAATCGCCGACCTTCCGGGGATTGGCTCCGTCGCGGACTCCGCCTGCCCCGGCGAGAGCGCCATATACTGCCTCGGCGAACCTGCAGGCGAGCTGTTCCGGCTGGACCCCTCAAC
>JAJRYB010000039.1 GCA_024275995.1 Planctomycetota bacterium
GCCGAAGTTGCTTGACAATTAAAGAACGAAAAACCGACACAGAGAAACAGAGGGAAATGAGGTTTAAAAACAAAGCAAAGCGTTTTTTAATTTCTCTGCGTCTCTGTATCTCTGTGTGTAATAAAACGTTACGTATTTTCGCCCCTCGAAAACCCCTTTCCAGCCTGTTCCCATTTGTTCCAGGATTTGCGAAACGGTACGAACTCGTACGCTTTGGTACGCGGCTGTGCGCCAGCGGTGCAGAGTAGTGCGGGCAGACTCCCGTGCCAGTGGCACGGCAGGCTGTAGAAAAAACCCCTTGCGTGCCGATGAACTTCGGCGTACACTGCGTCGCTCTTTTGGGTTGGACAATCAAGGCAGGACAGACGATGAAGACCAAGATTCACCCGGAATACAAAGAAATCAACGTGCGTTGCGCCTGCGGGAACACGTTTACGACACGTTCGACGCTGAAAGACGATCTTCGCGTGGACATCTGCTCTGCATGCCACCCGTTCTACACTGGCAAGCAGAAGTTCGTGGACGCAGCGGGGCGGGTCGAGAAGTTCCAGAAGAAATACGGCGGCGACTACTTCAAGAAACCGGCCGGCAAGAACAAGAAGTAGCTTTCTCCAGAGAAACCGACGCCGACTTTCGCCCTGCGCGGAGATCGGCGTTTTTGTATTCCCCTTCACCCCGTCCTCGGAAGATGCCATGACGCAGCCCAACGACACCCTGATAGCCCGCCTGGACGAGCTGGACCGTCGCATGGACGATCTCGTCGCCCGGATGAACGATCCGCAGGTGGCGAGCGATCCTCAGCAGATCGTCGCGATCTCGCGTGAGCGCAGCCGCCTCGGGCGAATCGTCGAACCGTACCGCGTCTACCGCAAACTCCGCAGCGACCTGGACGAGGCGAGGGCGATCCTGGCTGATTCCGCGAGCGACGCGGAGTTGAAGGAACTCGCCGGCGCCGAGGTGGAGGATCTTCGCGGCCGGGTCGAAAAGGCGATGGAGAACGTCGTCGGTCTGCTCGTGATGAGCGACGAGGACGAGATCGACTCGGTGGTGCTGGAAATCCGCGCGGGGACAGGTGGCGAGGAGGCTGCGCTGTTCGTCGGCGACCTGCTGACGATGTACCGCCACTACGCCGAGCGTCGCGGGTGGAAAATGGAGATTCTTTCAACCAGTCCGACGGACATGGGCGGTTTCCGCGAGGTGATCGCGAGCATCAAGGGCGAGAAGGCCTGGTCGCGCCTGGGTTACGAGGGCGGCGGGCATCGCGTCCAGCGCGTTCCGAAGACCGAATCGCAGGGACGAATTCACACCTCCGCCGCCACCGTCGCGGTCCTGCCCGAGCCGAAAGAGATCGACGTCGATATCGACTGGGACAAGGACGTGAACGAATACACCAGCCGGGCCGGTGGTCCGGGCGGGCAGAGCGTCAACAAGGTGGAATCGGCGATCAAGCTGGAGCACGTTCCGACCGGGATCACCGTCTCGATGCGGGACGAGAAATCCCAGCACAAGAACCGCGCCAAGGCGCGCCGCATTCTTACGCTGCGGATATATGAGCACCATCGCAGCGCGCAGGCTGCGGAGGAAGCAGCCGCCCGCAAGACGATGATCGGATCGGGCGACAGGTCGCAGCGCGTGCGGACGTACAATTTCCCCCAGAATCGCTGCACGGATCATCGTCTCAAGGGCGAGGGGCAGGAGGGCGCAAATTTCAACCTGGAGCGAATCATAGACGGAGACATGGACGATCTGATCGACGCCCTGATAGCCCACGATCGCGCCCGGCGACTTGCGAACCTCCAGCCGTGAGCTGCCCTAATCGACCAGTTCCAGGAGTCGCTCGGTGAGGCGGATGTGTCGCTGCTTTTCCCGGCCGAGGTGTGCCACTTGCTCCTTCAACTGCCGGTCTTCAAGCGTCTCGGCAAGCCCGACGTACCCCTCCGCGGCCTGCTTCTGCCGGTGGAGCAGCATCTGGAACTGTTCGCGAAGCAGCGCCTGCTCAAGCATCGCCACCCTCCCGCGTAAGCTTGTCCGCGAGCAGTTCGGCAGCGCGACGGTGAGTTTCGCAATCGCTCTTGAGCGTCTGGAGAATGGCGTAGACTTCGCTTCGCTGTTCGTCGTCGAAACACTCGACGTGTGCGACTTCCTCGGCGGCTTTCCCGACGTCGATGGCGAGCTTGCTCTCGATATCGGCAATCTCGGAAATGTAGTTTCCTTCGCCCCGTAGCGAGCCAGTCATCTTTAAGCAGCTCCGTCCGTTTGCAGTCATGAGAAATGCGAGTCCGACGTCCCGTTTATTATCACGCGCATGGAGTTGTTTCGCAAGTAAAACAGTTGCGACGGAGTATTATTTTGACCCTTGTTACCCCCGCGACGAGGAGCGCCGCGAAACGGCGGATGCGTACACAAAAAATGCCCGGGACTGGAGTCGGGACAGGGCTGTTTCGTCGGTGCTCGAAGATGGACAAGGCGTGAGGTGCGGATATTAAAAAAATGCCCGGGACTGGAGTCGAACCAGCACCGACCGTAAGGCCGACTAGGCCCTCAACCTAGCGCGTCTGCCAATTCCGCCACCCGGGCACAGGAGATGGAGTCTATTGTTCCGGAGTGGGTTTGTCAAGACCGTTCGCAAGGGCGATAGAACGGCAGGTCGACCACCCGCGCCGTCGCATCTCCGACGCGCACGACGGTTCCCGCTTCGGCAGCGTCGACGACCAGGTAGGCCTGGGCGATAATCGCATCCAGCGTCGGCGAAAACGTTCCGCTCGTAACGGTTCCGACCTCCCCGCCGGACTCTCCGAACACTTCCGTGCCCATCTTCGGGAGATTGCCGGCCGCCCCGTCGTCGATCCGCAGACCCACGCGCTTGCGGGACGGGCCTTTCTCGCCAATCGCCTTCAGCGCGTCGCGACCCAGAAAATCGTGAGCGAAATCGACGTGTTCTTGAAGCCCTGCCGAGATCGGATCGATAGTTTCGTTCAGCTCGTGGCCGTACCGGCAGAAGCCAGCCTCGATGCGCATTACGTCGCGGGCGGCAAGTCCGATCGGCGGGATGCTGCTATCGCCCGCTTTTTCCGTGATGAATCGCCATGCCTGCACGGCCATCATGTTCGGCACGGAGACCTGCACGCCCCAGTCACCCGTGGCGTCCACACGCTCGGCGATGTAGCGCGCGATCATCAGCGTGCCGAACTTCACCGCCCCGGCCGGCAGGTTCCCCACGCTGAACGGAAGCAGGGCGTCGAGAATCTCCGGCGACCTTGGCCCGTCCACCGAAAGCATTGCCGTCTTTTGCGTCTGATCGTCCACCTTCGCGTCGAACTGGCCAGCCAGGGCGCCAAGATGCTCCAGCACCTTTTCCCGGCAGAGCGGATCGGTCACGAGCACCCAGAAGCTTTCCAGCCTTATCAGCCGACCCGCCGCCAGAACGCCGCCCCGCTCGTTGCACAACAGCGTCGGCAGCGACGTGTCGAACTCCTGGTGGGCGAGGTCGGCTGTGCAGGTTCGCTCGAGCAGATCCAGCGCCCCGTCGCCACGGATGCGGATGCGCCCGGCATGCGATACGTCGCAGACGCCCGCGCGGCAGCGGACCTGGAGAACCTCCTCGGCCGCATTGGAATAACTCAGCGGCACCCGCCAGCCCGCCTCGTCCGCCATGTTCGCTTCCAGCGCAACGTGACGGTCGTGCAGGCAGCCATGTAAAAGTTTGTCGTCGTTGGGTATCTCGTCGGACATCAAAAAAGCCTTTCAGTTATTCTGCGGATTGTACGCGATAATGAAAACCAAAGTTGACATCGAATATCTCCCGCTGCTGATGTTCCGCGAGAACGGAAAGGAACAGCGGTTCGGCGAGATCGGCGAGGGCAACCCGGACTGATCCGGAATTCTCGCAGCCGCGAAAGAAATCGGCGTGCGGTGGTATCTTATCGAGCAGGGCGTATGCTATGATCGAGATGCGTTCGAGTCGCTGGCTGGGCTTTCGCGTCGGACGAAGCGCGCATGGATATTGAAGACAAAATCACTCGACATCTCGCGGAACGGGGAGCGGACCTGATCGGTTTCGCGGACCTCTCTACGTTGCCCACTCAAGTGCGGGCCGACTTTCCGCGGGCAGTGTCTTTTGCCGTCGCCCTGCCTCCGGGAATTGTAGGGGCAATCACGGAAGGTCCCACCAAGGCGTATCACGCCGCTTACGGACAGACAAACGCTCTCCTTGGACATCTGAGCCATTCGCTCGAGGATTTCTTGCGGGGTTTGGGGTTTGCAGCCGTCAGTTCCGCGGTGACCCATAAGGCAATCGATCCTGATACGTGTTCGACCGTCCTTCCTCACAAGACGGTCGCTACGCTCGCGGGATTAGGATGGATCGGCAAGTGCGCCCTTCTCGTGAACGAGCGGTTCGGCTCGGCGATACGGCTCAATCGAGTGCTCACAGACGCTCCTTTTCGAACGGGGACAGCCGTTACTGAACCGCGTTGCGGCGATTGCCGCAGGTGTGTCGATGCCTGTCCTGGCCAGGCGATAACCGGCGACGAATGGGCGCCAGCCAGGCACCGCGATACCTTCTTCGATGCGTTTGCATGCCGCCGCGCCGCGCGAGAAATTGCGCAGCGAAAAACAGGGATATCGGGGTCTTTCTGCGGTATCTGTATCGCGGTCTGCCCGTGGACACAAGCGTACATCAAGCAGCAGTAAGCGAGTCGTGCAACTTGTTCGTACGGCGAACGGCGGCATCGTCCGATCACACCCGCCGCCGGAACGCCGCTTCGGCCGCCATGTTCACTTCCAGCGCAACGTGACGGTCGAGCAGGCAGCCACGCAAAAGTTCGCCGTTATTTGACATCAAAAAAGCCTTTCAGTTATTCTGCGGGTTGTACACGATAATGAAAACCAAAGTTGACATCGAATATCTCCCGCTGCTGATGTTCCGCGAGAACCTTCGCGCCATCCCGCAGTATTCGCTTCCGGCAGGGTACTCCGCGCGCATGTTCCGCCCCGACGACCGGAAGGCCTGGCTGCGAATCTGGCGGGCTGCGGAACGGTATGAAAAGATCACGCCCAAAACGTTTGACGGTAACTTCGGGAGCGATCTCCCGGCGATGGAGCGCAGGTGCCTGTTCCTCGTCGCGCCGGGCGGGCAGGACGTCGGGACGATCACGGCATGGTACGAGCGACGATACAAGGGTAATCGCTGGGGACGCATCCACTGGGTAGCAATAGTTCCGCAGCTTCAGGGCAGGGGCCTCGCCAAACCGATGCTGGCGGCGGGGATGAACCTTATGCGATCGCTTCGCCATCGCAGGGCAATACTGGACACGCAGACCACGCGCATCGCGGCTATCAAGACATATCTCGATTTCGGGTTCGTGCCGGAGCTTTCCAGGCCCGATGCACGCCGGGCATGGCGGCTCGTTCGATCACACCTGCCGCATCCGAAGCTCAAGGGCCTCTGATCGCTCCGGTAAAGAAGGAATCGTCCGGGGCGCTAGGTAGGAGAATTCCGCAATGAAGCTGCTGCTTTTGCTGAGTCGATTCGCTCTTGCAGTTTTACTCCGGCGCTTCGCAGGAAGGCGATTTCCTCTTCCGCGGCCATGCCCTTGACCCGTTTGCGGATTTCCTCCTGGCAGGTGCGTTTCATTTCCACGCAATCAAATTTCTTTTTCTTCATAATCAATCACCTCCAGAGGAGAACGGATATCCACGGAATGATACCCGAGCTTTGCATTGACGGCATTGTAAAGGCGGATTTTCTCAAAATGGACAATATGCCTGAAATTCCAGCTTACGATAAGATCCGCCCCGGCCACAGTAGCTGCGGCGACGTGGGTGGCGTCGTCGGTGGATTTTTCGGTAACAATTCCTTCGGCAATGTAGGCGTTGCGTAGAGTGATGATTTCCTTATTCACCGCCACCAACTGCATGTTGACATACATGCTCTCAAAATATTTTTGCACCTGCCCAGGGGCCAGGCCAATCTCTTGTGCGGACACATCCGAAACCAGAAGCGTGAAGCGTCCCATCTGAACCATGTGAAAGAATGCCTCGCTGGGTTATCTGAACTCATCGTCAAAAACCCCGCCAAAGACGGAGGTGTCGGCATAGGCGCTGAGGGTTTTCATGGTAATCTTTCCATCAAACACATTGTAACCGGCAACGAAAGTAAATCACAACGGAAAGACATTCCTGTTGGATTTTGAATGGTCAATGCAATCCGCTGGAGCGACTTATTGACCTTTGAATCGTCAAAGTAACCCGGCGTTAGTGGGTTACAGCGGAAAAGCGAGGCGATACCGCCACTGCCTGTTACATTTGCCACTCGACCTTATTGATGTTCGTATTGTGAATGTAATCTCCGGTTTGTCTTCAGGCCCGATGTGACGGCCGCAACTGCCTTCGGCAGGTTGCATTGGCAAGACGAAGATCAATAAGTTGCTCCAACGGCGGATTACCCTGTGATTTCAGGCATGGCGCCCGGTCTTGCTACTTGCCCTTTGTGCGTGGGCGTTTGGGTTTTTTGCTGCGGGGAGCTTTCTTTTTTTTCTTGCGAGCGGTTTGTGCGTTCTTGTCCAGGGCAAGGTTCAACTGTCGTTTCGACACGTCCACCCCTGCGATCCGCACGCTCAGCACGTCGCCGATGCGGAACTTCCTTCCGGTATGCTCCCCGCGCAGAGTTCCATGTTTCGCGTCCAGCTCCCACCAGTCGTCGCCGAGGTCTTCCATGCGAAGCAGTCCCTCGATCAGGAATTGCGGGGACTGCACGAACATTCCGAAGTTCGTAACGCCGGTGATGACGCCTTCGAACGTCTCGCCGACCTTGCTTTCCAGCAATTGCAGGATGAGCACCTCGCGGAGTTCCTGCTCGGCGGCCTCGGCGCGTTTCTCCGCGGCTGTGCAGTTCTCGCCCAGGCGGGTCAGCTCGGATACGTCATCCGGCGGCAGGTTGTCCAGCTCGCCCCGGCAGTGCAGCGCCACCAACCGATGCACGGTGAGGTCCGGATACCGGCGGATCGGGCTGGTGAAGTGGCAGTAGCAATCGCTCGCCAGCGCGAAATGCCCGATCTGCATCGGCGAGTACTCCGCCTGGCGGAACGTCTTGAGCACGGCTAGGTTCACGGCGTAGCTTTCGGGTTTTCCACGGACCGCTTCGAGCAATTCCTGGAGCGCCTCGCGGGAAATTTCCTTCGGCAGGCGGTGTCCGCAGGCGCGAATGAACGATATCATCTGCTTGGCGCCCATGGGATCCGGCTCCGGATGCACCCGGCGCAGGAACTTGCGATTTCGCTCGGCCAGCGTGCGTGCGACGGCCTCGTTCGCCTCGACCATGAACATCTCGATCATCGTGTGCGTGTAGGAATCGTCCTCCGGAACGGCGTCCACGACGCGCTGGGCGTCGTCGAACACAAGCTCGACCGCGGGAAGATCCAGGTGCAGCATGCCCGCCTTGCGCCGGCGGGTTTCGATCCTGCGCGCCAGGCCCTGAAGGTTGCGCAGCAGCTTGACGACTTTTTTGTCGAAGCCGCTCGTTTTTCCGTCCAGTATCGACTGGGCCTGAAGATATGTCAGGCGTTTGGACGAGCGGATAACCGCCTCGGCCAATCGCGTGCTCACGACGTTCGCCGATTCGTCGTAGGTTATGAAGGCGCTCTTGACGAACCTCGGCTGGGCTTCCTGGAGAGAACATATTCCGTTGGACAGCGCCTCGGGCAGCATCGGAACGACTTTCCGCGGGAAGTACGCGCTCGTTCCCCTGCTGCGGGCTTCGGTGTCGATCGGGCCGCCTTCGGTTACGAAGTTCGACACGTCGGCGATGTGCACGCCGAGCGTAAGCTTTCCCTTCCCGTCGCTGGTGAGACTGATCGCGTCGTCGTAATCGCGCGCGTCGGGCGGGTCGATTGTCACCACCAGCAGGTCGGTAAGGTCTTTCCGCACGCCGGAGGCGGTCGGGTCGAACGTTTCGACCACGCGTCGCGTTTCGTCGAGGACGTCGTCGGGGAACTCATCCGCAAGCCCGTGCGCGCGGATCACCGAGAGCGTTTCCGCCTCGATCTTTCCGCTACCGCCGAGGGTTTCCACGATCACGCCGACCGGCAGCTCGCCGGGGGAGGGGTACCGGATGATCTCGACGATGACCTTGCTGCCGGCGGCGGGTCCGGCCGCGGAGATGTCTCTCACTATTATCGGAACCGGCATCCGCGCCCCGTCGGGCATTACGAACCAGTGAACGTCCGCCTTTTGCAGCGTTCCGACGAAGCGATTCTCTCCCCTTCGGACGATCTGCACGATCACGCCGCCGTAGGCTATTTCCCCGTCGCGCCGGCCGCGTTTTTTCACGTTGGCGACAACCGTATCTCCGCTGAGCGCCCCGGCGGTGTCGGGCGGCGCTACGAACAGGTCGCCGTGGGCGTTTGGCGTTTCCGGAACGATGAACCCGAACCCGCGCGGGTTCAACCGGAACGTGCCGGTTACGCGCGAGGACATTTCCGGAAGGGTGAGGGCGTTTCTCGCGCCCAGGACAATTCGCCCACCGTCGCGGAGGCGTTTGACCGCCTCGCGGAACGAGCCGTAATCTCCTTCGGACACGCCCATCTGGCGCGCGAGCTGGCGGGGTTTGAGCGGCTGGTAATCGCGGGAAGTCAGGTATTTCAAAATCGCGTCTACATATCGTTCTGGCATAATGGTATATCCTACGCGGTTCGGTCGTGCAGGGCGAACTTTCTTGCGACGGTTCGGATGCATTCTATATCGAGACACGCTTGATACGGAGAAATAACGTGAGCGCAATTACGGAACTGGCGGAGCGGTTGGGAAAGGCGATTGCCCAGTCCAGGCAGGCGAGCGACCTTCAGGCCGCACGGGACGCCATGGCGAAAGAGCCTGAAACGGAGAAGCTTCTCAATGAATTCCACGAGCACAGCGAGAAGCTCGCCGCACTGGAAGCCCGGAACAAGCCCGTCGAGGTCGACGACAAGCACAAGCTCCAGGAGATGCACGGAAAGCTGATCGCCTCCGAGACGTTCAAGAAGTTCACCGCCGCCCAGGTCGAGTACATCGACCTGATGCGCAAGGTGAACCAGGCTATCCAGCGCCAGATAGCCGAGGCGGAGAAGCCCGCGTAGGATTTTTCTCTCGATAAAGGAAAGTGCGCACACCATGACACGCGAGGTCAGTGAAGGTTCCCGGCCCGGTCGCGAAGCGTGGAAAGATTCGTCACTGCCGGCCGAGCGGCGTGCGGCGGACCTTGTCGGACGCATGACGATCGAAGAAAAGGTTTTGCAGACCGTCCACGCAGCCGCGGCGATAGAGCGCCTTGGCGTTCCGGAGTACGATTGGTGGAACGAATGCCTGCACGGAGTGGCGCGGGCGGGCGTAGCGACGGTTTTTCCGCAGGCGATAGGACTGGCGGCCACGTTCAGCACGGACCTGATGAGGCGCGTAGCGACGGCGATAAGCGACGAAGCCCGCGCCAAGCATCACGAGTCTTTGCGGAACGGGGATCGCAGCCAATACACCGGCCTGACGTGCTGGTCGCCGAACGTCAATATTTTTCGCGATCCGCGCTGGGGGCGCGGGCAGGAGACCTACGGCGAATGTCCGCACCTGACCGCCCGGATGGGCGTCGAGTTCTGCAAGGGTCTCCAGGGCGACGACGAGAAATATCTCAAGCTCGTCGCCACGCCGAAGCATTACGCCGTGCACAGCGGCCCGGAGAAAGGTCGCCACGCGTTCGACGTTTCGGTGAGCGATCGCGACCTGTGGGAGACGTATCTTCCCGCCTTCGAGGCCTGCGTAACCGAAGCCCGCGCCGCGTCCGTAATGGGCGCCTACAATTGTTTCCGCGGCGTTCCGTGCTGTGCCAGCGAGCTGCTGCTGGAGAAAATCCTTCGCGAAAAGTGGGCCTTCGAGGGATACGTGGTTTCCGATTGCGGCGCGATCCGCGACATCTACATGTATCACAAGGTCGTCGAGACCTGCGAAGAAGCGCGGGCGATGGCGATCAGCGCCGGCTGCGACCTGAACTGCTGCGAGACGTGCGGCGAGAGGCCCATGTCAGTAACCGCGCTCATTCACGCAATGGAAACGGGCCTGCTGGCTGAGGAATTGCTGGACCGTTCGGTGGTTCGACTGTTCACCGCCCGCTTCCGCCTTGGCATGTTCGACCCGCCCTCTCTTGTGCCGTACGCGCAGATTCCCTACGAGGTGAACGACTGCCCGGACCATCGCGAGCTTTCCCTGCGCGCGGCGCGCGAATCCGTTGTGCTGCTGAAGAACGCCGAAGGTCTGCTGCCGCTGGACAGGGCGATCGCCTCGGTTGCGGTGATAGGGCCTAACGCAGCCGACGTGGAGGTGATGCTGGGCAACTATCACGGCGAACCGTCCGGGGCGGTAACGATACTGGACGGTATTCGCAACGCCCTTCCCGGCGCGGAGGTACGTTACTCCCAGGGATGCGAAGTTCTCGGCGGTGGAAAGGAAGGTTTCGACGACGCGATCGAGCTGGCTGAGAAGTCCGACGTCGTCGTAATGTGCGTGGGCCTGTCCAACGCCGTCGAGGGCGAGGAATGCGAAAACGCCACCGGCGACCGGTCGGACCTGCTCCTTCCCGGCGTGCAGGAAGAACTCCTGCGTGCGGTCCGCGAGACCGGAAAGCCGATGATCGTCGTGCTGCTCAGCGGGAGCGCCGTCGCGATCAACTGGGCGCAGGAACACGCCGGGGCGGTCCTCTGCGCGTGGTATCCCGGACAGGAGGGAGGAACCGCCGTCGCGGATGTGTTGTTCGGCCGGTACAATCCCGCCGGAAGGCTTCCGGTGACGTTCTACAAGTCCGTCGAGCAACTGCCGGACTTCCTGAACTACGAGATGGCCGGTCGGACGTACCGCTACTTCCGGGACGAGCCATTGTATCCGTTCGGGTTCGGGCTAAGTTATACGAGCTTCGAATACTCGGACCTGAAGCTCTCTGCCGTGAAGATCGAGGCTGGCGATTCTCTCGCAGTGAGCGCGACGGTGACCAACACAGGCCAAATCGACGGGGACGAAGTGGTGCAGTTGTACCTTTCGGACGTGGAGTCGTCCGTTCCCGCGCCGATTCGCGACCTGGTCGGCTTTGATCGCCTCGGCATCCGCGCGGGCGAAGCCAAGACCGTCGAGTTCACGATTTTGCCCCGGCAGATGTCGCGCGTGGACGATACAGGCCGGCGGTTCATCGAACCGGGCGCGTTCGAGATAACGCTGGGCGGTGGACAGGTCGGCTCCGGAGCGCCGATAGTTACGGGAGCTTTCCAGGTAACGGGATAAGAGCAAAAGGATTCGCCACAGAGGTCACAGAGGAACACAAAGAAAGACTTTGGGGCACTTTGAATAATTCATTTCTGCTGCGAACGGCTGCAAATCGTACCACCTTCGTTGTCGGGTTAAAATCGTCCTCGACGTAGTTATTACTACGCCTGCGGGAATTTTAACCCTCCGTCTCGGTGGCGCGATTTTCGCTCGTTCTCGCGAGGAAAGCAATTATTCAAAGTACCCTTTGTTTTGTGTTTTCTCTTCTGGACCTTTGTGGCCTTTGTGGTTCATTCTGTTACAGGTTTTTATTCCAACTCGTCGCTGTGCTTGTAGATCCGCGTCTCGAGCGCCCTTACGTACGCGGTGAACGGATTGTCCGGATCGGAGTCGTTCGCGACGGCGTTTGTGGTCATGAACACCTTGGCGTCCAGGTTGTCCAGGTGATGGATGAAGAACGCCTCGGGAATCGCGGGCAGCTTGGGCGAACCCCATTGGTGCTCCCCGTGATGGGAGAGGATGACGTGCTGCACGAGGTCCAGTGTTCGCGGGGGAAAGGGTTTGCCGGTTTCGGCGGCGATCTCCGCAGCCTTCTGCTGCACCCATACCGCGGCGATGGTTATGTGCCCGACGAGCTGCCCGCGCTCGGTATATCCGATCGACGTTCCGGCGGACAGCTCGGCCGTCTTTCCGATATCGTGCAGGAACGCGCATGCAAGCACCAGGTCCGCGTTCAGTTGCGGGTAGAAGCCCAGAAGCGCCCTGGCTGCGCGCAGAACGTTCAGCGTATGCTCCAGCAGCCCGCCGACGAACGGATGGTGCATCTGCATTGCCGCGGGGCTTCGACGGAATCCTGCCGAGATTCCCGGGTCCGTTACGAATTTTTTTACGAGCAGGCGCAGGTGCTCGTTCCTGATATCGGCGAGTATTTCCAGCACCTCGGACCACATCTTGTCCACGTCATGTTCGGAGACGGCAAGGAAATCGCCCAGGTCCACTTTCTCGGCTGGGAACGGCCTGCACGCGTCGATGATGAGCTGAACCTGTCCGCGGTAATCGTCCACGCGCCCCTTGACGTGGAGAAAGCCGTCCGTGGGGATGGACTGGAAGATCGTCTCGGTAGCCTTCCACATGCGTGCCGGCAGCGTGCCGGTGCGATCGGCGAGCGTCGTCGAGACGTACAGGTCGCCCGTTTTGGTGGTTCGCAGGTCCTTGTCGCGCACGAGGAAAACCTGATCCAGCGTTTGTCCCGCTCGCAGCTCGTTGATGAATAGGCGCGGCTCGTTCATGTCTGCAAGTGTATCAGAGCCGAGCGGACTTGAAAACACCGCCTTTTGAGGCTATAAGCTCCGCTTGTCGATTAAACCCGGAAAGAGGCGCCATGCGATACAGCAAGATGTTGATTCCGACCGTGAAGGAAGTACCCGCCGAGGCGGAGATTCCCTCTCACCGGTTGATGATCCGCGCGGGTTTCATTCGCAAGCTCGCCAGCGGCACTTACACGTACCTTCCGCTGGGTTGGAGGAGCCTTCGGAAGATAATGGGCATCATCCGCGACGAGATGGACGCCGCGGGCGCCCAGGAAATCTCCATGCCGATACTCCAGCCCATCGAGCTTTGGAAGCGCACCGGGCGCGACGTGGATTACGGCCAGACCCTGCCGAAGTTCACCGACCGTCACGGGCGCGAGAACGTGCTCGCACCGACGGCGGAGGAAGTCGTAACGTCCCTGGCGGCTGGGGAAATCAAATCGTACAAGCAGCTCCCGATCAACCTCTACCAGATCAATACGAAAATACGCGACGAATATCGGCCCCGCTTCGGCGTGCTCCGCAGCAGGGAGTTTTTAATGAAGGACGCCTACAGCTTCCACGCGACGGCTGAGAGCCTCGAGGAGACATACCGGCAGATGTACGAGGCATACCACCGCATCTTCGACCGGTGCGGGCTGCCGTACGTTATCGTCGAGGCGGAGACCGGAGAGATGGGCGGGTCCGGCTCGCACCAGTTCACCGTCCCGTGCGAAAACGGCGAGGACGTTATCGTCTACACCGCCGACGGCTCCTACGCGGCGAACCTGGAAAAGGCAGCGGTCGATCCGGTCGCAAAAGTAGATAACTCCGGCGACGTGCCGTCCATGGAAGAAGTCCACACGCCCGGCGCCGGAACGATCGAGGAACTCTGCGACTTCCTGAAAACCCGCCCCGACGAGACGATAAAAACGCTGGTCTATTCGTGCGAAGATAAGCCGGTCGTAGCCCTCGTTCGCGGCGACCACGAAATTAACGCCGAGAAACTCAGAGACGCGGCTGGATTCGATAGCATCGCCCTGGCGGAAGAACAGGACGTCGAGCTGATGACCGGCGCCAGGACAGGTTTTGCCGGACCGGTGGATCTGAAGATAGCGCCTGCAAAAATTATCATCGATCATTCCGTCGCGGCGATGTCTTGCGGCGTGAGCGGCGCTAACAAAACGGACTACCACGTTCGCAACGTCGTTCCGGGGCGGGATTTCCCGCTGGAAGGCGAAAAGGTTCTCGTAGCGGACATCCGCAACGCGGTGGACGGCGATACGCACGACGGGAA
>JAJRYB010000040.1 GCA_024275995.1 Planctomycetota bacterium
AGCCGACCGGTGGTAAAGAGTCGGTTTCGTTTCTGCCGCCCCGTCGGGGCTTGGTTGTTAACAGCCTATCATCCGGGGGCTTACGCCCCCGGCTAATTTCTGTGCGGCCTTTCAGGCCTCGATAATCGGTCAGTTTGAGTATTCATCCAGCAGTTCCACACTGGTCCGCGCCAGGACGATTGTTTTAGGCCCCATCTCGTCGAAGACGATTTCCGCGCGCGTGTCGGGCCAGCGACGACGAAGCCGAACCACTCTTCCCCGCCCGTAGGTCGGATGCATTATCACGCAGCCCACCTTGAGATGCTCATACTCCGGAGGCGCCTCGATCGCGTCCGCCTGCGCCTCGATCAGCGCTCGCTCCTGGACGTCGGAGTAGGCGGTGTCTTCCGCGAGAAAGCCGCTTCGTCTCGCAAACGCCCGTTGCGGCGTCGTGACGTCCAGTATCGTCACTCCGTCGCTGCCGATCTCGTCGATGAACCGCGAGGCTCCCTGCGAGCGCGTCCTGCCGTGGATCATCCGGCGGCGCGCGCATGAAAGCGTCAGCTCGTTTTTCGCGCGGGTCATTCCAACGAACGCAAGGCGTCGCTCCTCCTCCATCTCGGCGAAATTTTCCGACGCGCCCGGCGAGCTTTCCCGCCGGAACGGTAGCAGGCCCTCCTCGCAGCCTATGATAAAAACCACGGGAAATTCCAGCCCCTTGGCCGCATGGAGCGTCATGAGCGTCACGGCGCCTTTGGTGTCGCCGTCGTAGTGGTCCGCGTCGGAAACAAGGCTGATAATGTGCAGGTAATCGCCCAGTGAAGTATCGTCGGTGCGCTCGTCGAACTGCTCAGCCGTCGATATCAACTCGCCGATGTTGGCGTATGCCTGCCGCGCATCCTCGTCACCGTTGCGCAGCGATTCAAGCCCGGAAAGCCTCACGACATCTTCTACTATTTCGCGCACGGGGCGATGGAGGCTGGATTGCATCGCAGCTATCAGCTCGCCGAACGCCTTTACCTTTCCCGCAGCCGCGGCGCTGAGGCCCGCTTCCCGCCCGAGACCGCACGCCGCAAGCAGGGATATGCCCCGCTCGCTCGCAAGCGCGGAGAGCTTTGAAACTGTCTTGGCGCCAATCCCGCGCGCGGGCGTATTGACGATCCTGGCGCAGCTCAGGTCGTCGTCCGGATTCACCAGCAGGCGGAGGTACGCCAGAACGTCCTTGATCTCCTTGCGATTGTAGAACTCGACCCCGCGTGCTATGCGATAGGGAATACCGCCTCCTATCAGGGCTTCCTCGACGACCCGGCTGAGGGCGTTTACGCGGTAGAACACGGCTACGTCGTCCAGGTCGCCTCCGGTGGAGGTGTACTCGACAAGCCGCCTCACCAGCAGCGCCGCCTCGGCGTGCTCGTCGTCGCAACGGACAACGCGAACGTCCGCCCCGCCTTCGCGCCTCGTCCAGAGCGCCTTGTCCTTCCGCTGAGTGTTGAACGAAATCAGCCGGGAGGCGGCTGAGAGAATCTGCCGCGTCGAACGGTAGTTTTCCTCGAGGCGTATGACTGTCGCGTCGGGATAGTCCTCCTCGAATTCGAGAATGTTTCCGATGTCCGCGCCGCGCCACGCGTAGATGCTCTGGTCCGGATCGCCGGTAGCGCAGATATTTTTGTGACCGGCCGCTATCCCGTGAGC
>JAJRYB010000041.1 GCA_024275995.1 Planctomycetota bacterium
CGGAAGGTGCGCGGCGATCTTCCTTGCGGTTCGTCCGGTCAGCACGCCCGCCACGCATACTGCCGATGCGCCCGTGCCGCATGCCAGCGTCACGCCGCTGCCCCGCTCCCACGTGCGAATTATCACTTCGCCCTCGGAGAGAACCTGCACGAAATGCGCGTTGATACGCTGTGGAAACAGCGGGTGATGCTCCATCTCCGGGCCTACCGACTCCAGCGGGACGGCAGAAACGTCGTCCACGAACATCACGGCGTGCGGATTGCCCATTGAAACGCACGTCATCTGAAAGGCGTGCTTGCTGGTTCGCACCGGAATGTCCACGATCCGCTTCTGCGGTATATTAACCGGAATTTCAGCAGGCTCGAGGACCGGTTCACCCATGTCAACCGTCGCGGCTGCGACTTTCCCGTCCGAACCGATTTCCATGCCGATTTCCTTAACGCCCGACAAGGTCGCCACGCGCAGCGGATTTGCGTCGCTCAGACCATGATCGTGAGCGTATTTCGCCACGCAGCGGATCCCGTTTCCGCACATCTCGCTTTCCGAACCGTCCGCGTTGAACATCCGCATGCGAACGTCGGCCTCGTCGGCCGGAAGTATCAGTATCAGCCCGTCGCCGCCGATACCGAAATGCCTGTCGCTTGCGATTTTCGCCAGCGCAGAGGGGTCCTCCACGGACTGCGAAAAACAGTCCACGTAGATGTAGTCATTGCCGATACCGTGCATTTTGGTGAAACGCATCGGAAGATCCTTTCAGCGGTATGAAATACCGGCCGCATTATACGCCAGGCGCATCAATCCCGAAATACATTGTCGGCGGTAACGGCCTTTACCGAAAACAAATAGAAAAGCCCACGCGCCGCGATGCATGGGCTTTCCATGTTGCGTAAATGTATTTTCGTCCTGGAGACCTATCCCGCCTGGAGTTCCTTTTCGCGTTTTTCGAGCTGGTGGCGAAGGCGATCGAGAATCGCCGAGTGCATCTGGCTGACGCGAGACTCGGAAAGGTCCAGGGTCTCGCCGATTTCCTTCATCGTCATCTCTTCGAAGTAGTACAGAATGATTATCAGGCGTTCGGCCCTGCTGAGACCGCGGGTCACCAGGTCCTTCACGTCTTTGCGCTGCACGGAACGGAACGGATCGTCACTTCGCTTGTCGGCGAGAACGTCTATCTCCCGGACGTCCTTCATACCGTCCGTCTCGAACCACTTGCGATTGAGAGAGACCATTCCGACGGCGCGCGCGTCGCCGCTGAGTTTGCGGAACTCGTTCATCGGAAGTTTCATATGCCTGGCTAGCTCTTTTTCCGTAGGCTTGCGTCCGAACTGGGCTTCCAGCGCCCGCGTGGCGCCGTCGAGCTTGTGAGCCCGACTGCGAACCAGGCGAGGCACCCAGTCCACCGAACGAAGCTAGTCAAGAATCGCTCCGCGAACGCGAGGCGAACAATACGTCTCGAACTTCACGCCGCGCTTGGGATCGAAAGCCTCCACCGCGTCGATAAGGCCGAATATGCCCGCGGATATAAGGTCGTCCACGTCTACCTCGTCCGGAAGCTTGGCGTGCAGGCGATCGGCGGCATACTTCACCAGCGGAAGATATTGCTCCAACAGAAGATTGCGACACGTCTCGTCCTTCGTCCGCTTGAACTTGCGCCACCACTTGTCGACCTCTTCCTGCGGGGCTTTTGGCTTCATCCGCATTCTCATTCTCGTCCTCATCGCGGCCATCTCGTCTCGCTCCTTCCTTTAACAGGGGGGTCTTCCATGACCCTGACCTGACTTTGGTTTCGTTTACATGTCCCGATCATCAGCGGACTGACAACCTCTACGACTATATTATTTACCTTGCCTATACTGTGTAGTCAAGCTATTTTTTCTAAATTTTCTATCTTATCTATCCGTCCATAAGGTAAAATCACCTATCATCCTGTAAACACAAGTGTTACGTGCTACTCTCAGGCAAACCAATTTGCCACTCGCCGGAAAAAATTCTCTTTCTGTTCTACGAATGTGCTCTTGCGCGATATTTTGTTCGCCACGGCGGCAAGGCAGCGACTTGCAAGACAGCGAGGGCTTGCAGTCACAAATGGTTTTCTCGCCTGCACCGCCTGTCGAACCCGCGGGTCCTCCAGGACGTAACCAGCGTCCAACACCTTTGCGCCCAGGAACTTGCGGGCAACGCTGCTTAGTCGCTGGTAGGTGCTTCTCGCCTCGTGCCTGTCTGTCGCACGGTTTACCAGCAGCGCGAGCTGTCCGGCGTATCCCTTTTTATGCATGACCTTTACAACCGCATACGCATCGGTCACGGCGGTCGGTTCGGGTGTGGTGACAACGATCGTCATGTCCGCGCTGATGGCGAACTGGAGCACGTCCGGGCCGATCCCTGCCCCGGTATCGATGATAATCGAGTCGTTGTCCGCCTCGAGCGACGCCAGGTCGTTCAGCAGCCTTGCCCGCTGAAACTCGGACAATTCCGCGAGTTTCGCCAACCCGCTGGCGCCTGGGACCAGTTGGGCGCCGCCCGGAAGGTCGACGATGATATCTTCGACGCTGCGTGTTCCGGCAATTACGTGCGAGAGGTTCGCCAGCACGTTCACGTCCACCAGCACGTCAAGGTTCGCCAGGGCGAGGTCCGCATCGACCAGCGCCACGCGGCGCCCCGACGCGGACAGCAGGATCGAGAGGTTCAGCGCGATGTTGGACTTGCCCACGCCGCCCTTCCCGCTCGTCACGGCAATCGTCTGCGTCTGGCGCGTCTCGTGCATCAGTTGCCGAAGCCTGCTTGCCTGATCGTCAGTCCGCATAAAGGCTCCCCCCGACAATCCAGTCGGCAAGGATGCGCGCGTCGGCCTGGGCAATATCGTCCGGAACGTCCTGCCCCGTCGTGACGTAGCTGAAGGGTAAAGAGGCGCTCCTGGCGACGCTCATGATCACGCCGAACGTGGCGGCCTCGTCCGCCTTGGTAAGCAGAATCCGGTTGGCGCCGAGCGGAGCAAACCGCTTTACGGTGCTCTCGGCGCAGGCGCGGTTCGACGTGGCGGATATCGCCAGATGAACCTCGTCCGCTTCGGCGGCGCCCAGGAACCCGCGAAGCTGGTTGAGACGCATCCGGTTATTCTGGCTGCGACCTGCGGTGTCGATAAGCACTATGTCCAACTCCCGCATCTCATGTATCGCCTTGTGAAGCTCGCCCGCGGAGAGCACGGCACGCAGAGGTACCTCGACGATTTAGGCATAGGTCCGCAATTGTTCCACGGCGGCGATCCTGTACGTGTCCATCGTGATCAGACCGACGCGCCTCCCCTCGTGCAGATGGTAATTCGCAGCCAGCTTTGCTATCGTCGTGGTCTTTCCGACGCCGGTGGGACCGATCAGGGCGATCACGCGGGCCCGGCCCGCTACCGGCTTTTCCAGGGGCGACGCGGTCGAAATTCCCCCGGCGATAATGTCCCTCACGCGAGATCGCACGAGCGCAGCATCGTTGACCTGCTCGCCGGTGAGAGAGAGCCTCAACCTCTCCGCTACGTCCCGGGCGATATCCTTCCGGACGTCCTGGCCGACGAGGTGCTCCTCGATCGCCGACAGTGCATCCGCCGCCACGCCGTCCGGGCGTTCGGCGCCGCGCTCGAGCAGTTGGCTGAGCATCTCTCGCAGCCGGCGAACCTGCTTTGCAAGCCCCCCCCCCTGCGGGGTGTCTGCAACGCCCTGCGCCGCTTCGCCCGGTACAACCGACCTGCCGTCCGGTTCGCTTACTCCGACGTAGCGACCCTTTACAGGTCGCGGTGGAACGTTCACGCCCGTCGAGGCGGTAACTTCCCAGAACTTCCGCCCTCCAACGCCGAACAACCCGCCCTTGCGAAACGGGCGCGTGTGGAGGATCACTGCGTCACGGCCTAGATCGCGACGAACCTCGTCCAGCGCCGCCGCCATCGTGGGCGCCTTATACGTTTTCAGAGTCATTATCGCTTCCTACCTGGACTACGGATTTAACTTCGTTCGTGTCCACCTCGTCGTATCCCAGCACGGTCACGTCCGGCTGGGAGTGGGAAATCATTTCACGGACCTTCGCCCGCACGTTCGGGGCACACAGCACTACGGGACGTCGCCCCTGCTTTCTCAACAGTGACAGCCCCCTGCCGAGGGCGCCTGTAACCTCGCTATTCAGCGTCGTTTGGAGATGTCGAGGCGAGGCGAGGTTTGCCCCGTCGCCATTGTCCGACCGGATTCGGTTTTCCAGTTCCGGATGCAGGCGAACGCACCAGAGCTTCCCGTCCTCTGCGAAATATCGACGCCACAACCTTCGTCCCAGCCGAAGCCGGACGTGTTCGGTAATGGCCTCGGCGCCATCCTTGGGCGCCAGTTCATCCGTCATCGCCTCGAGAATGCTCTCCAAGTCGCGGATCGAAACACGCTCGCCCAGCAGGTTTTGCAGTACGCGCTGGATTTGCCCGATCTTGAATTTTTCTTTCGCCTCGGTAACGACGCTCGGCGCGACGCCGCGCAGGCCTTCCAGCATCTGCGCGACCTGCTCCCGCGAGAGCAGCTCCGCAGCTCGCTGTGCGACGATCTCGGCAAGGTGCCGCACCAGAACCTCGATAGGCGAGTAGACGGCGCACTTCATTCGCTGGGCAGCCTGCTGCTGTGAAGGGGCGATCCACACCGCCTCCTTCCCGGTCGCCTGGTCCACAGTCTCCCTGCCGGAAGGTTTTCCGGCAGAGTTCTCTACCGGCACAGCCAGCAACTGCCGCGGATAGAGCTGCCCGGAGGCTATTTTTGTCCCGCGTATGTGGATCGCGTACTGCCGCGAACCGATCCGTAGGTTGTCGCGAATGGTGATCGGCGGGACGAGCAGGCCAAGCTCCACCGCCACG
>JAJRYB010000042.1 GCA_024275995.1 Planctomycetota bacterium
GAAGGCTCTCCCGCGGTCTACTCTCTCCTTTCTACTACCTGGCCTGTGGCATAGCCTTTCCAGGCTGTGTGGATGCTATTTGAAAACAGAATACAGCGGTTGACCGGTTGACCGGTTGACTGGTTAACTGGTTAACTGGTCAAAAATAACTGCTGCCAAAAGGCAAGCCGATTGCGATTGATGCGCAACCTTCGAGTAGCAAAGATGTTACGCCTTCCTGAACCCTGATTCCAGGTCCCCAAACCCCGTTTTTTTTCGTTCTCTGTGGTTCCGGGTTGTTCCCGGTTGTCCCGGGATTTGCAAACCGGTACGAAGTGGTACGAAACTGTACGCTTTGGTACGCCTGCTGACGGACAGGTTCCAGACCTCCCGGCTTCGTCCCTGAGGGACTACGCTGGGCAAGCAGGCTACAGAAAAAGCTTCTCCGTTGCTGTTCCTGAAGTCTGGGGTCTGAAGCCTGCCTTTCCCAGCTTTGCCTGAGATTTGAGGCCTGCTGCCCGATCCCCTGATGCCTTTTTCGAGTTAACGAGTTAAAGAGTCAACCAGTTAACGGGTTTCCCCGATTCACCGTTCATCGGATTCTCTCGTGACAGGTAACCGGGTTTCTGCTATCCTCCTGCGTTCTGGACAGACGAGTGGTTCGTCCTGTCCCGCGAACGCCAAGGATAAGAGGTATACATGCCCAAGCCCAGACGCCGAAGAAAGATCGGTTCGAAGAAGCGCCGCGAGCGCCGGAACCGACGCAAGAAGAAATAGTCTATCAGCCCCGATCAGCTATCGCGCCCGAAGCCCAGAATAAAAGGGCGCGGTGGCTGTTAACGCGCCGCCTGGGGGGCATCTCATCCCAACGACCACACGCCCTGGACGACCTCGGAGCAATCCGGGCACTTGCCGCCGGTTATCGCGATATCCTCGATGCTGAAGGCGACGCGTTTGACGAGCACCCGGCTGCATGATGGGCAGTACGTATTTTCATCCGCCAATCCGGATACGTTTCCGCAGTAGACGTACTTCAGGCCGGCCTGGGCGCCAAGTTCGCACGCGCGTTTGAGCGTCTCGATGGGCGTCGATGGAGTTTCCGTCATGCGGTAGTCCCCGTGGAACCGAGAGACGTGCCACGGAACGCCGCGTCCCAGGTCGCCGGCGATGAAGGCGGCGATATCGCGCAGCTCGTCGTCTGAATCGTTCATGCCGGGAACGATCAGCGTAGTGACCTCCACCCAGACGCCCGCCTCCACGAGCACCCGCAGGCACGTAAGCACCGGACCGAGGCGCGCCTTCATTACGCGACGATACGTTTCGTCGCGGAACGCCTTGAGGTCCACGTTAATCGCGTCGAGATACGGGCTGATCGTTTCGACGGCCTCGGGCGTCATGTAACCGTTCGACACGAAACAATTCCCAATCCCGCGCTCGTGGGCGAGTTTCGCGGTCTCGTATGCCATCTCGAAGAAAATCGTCGGTTCCGTATACGTATAACTGATCGACCGGCAGTCGTGGTTGATCGCAGCCGTGACCACCTGCCGGGGGCTTACCGCCTTCCCTCCGCCATTGAGACGTTCTCGCGGCGATTGGGAAATTCGCCAGTTCTGGCAGAACTCACACTGGAAGTTGCACCCCGCCGCGGCGATGGAAAGGCTCCGCGTGCCGGGCAGAAAATGGAACAGCGGTTTCTTTTCTATTGGATCGACGTTGAGAGCGACCAGCGCAGCGAAGCTGTGGGTCTTCAACGAACCGGCGACGTTTTCGCGGACGCGGCAGAGGCCGAACTCGCCGGCGGGGATCACGCATTTGTGCCCGCAGAGGTTGCAGCGCACCTTTCGATCGTCAAGCGTTTGGAACAACATGGCGTCATGGACCGAAGACATATGATTATCCGCTCTCTAACTATTATACGCGCCCCGCGGTCATCGCAGGCGCAGCGCCCAGGCGATGATCCACATCGCACCGGCGGCGGCGACCAACACCGACCAGAACTCCCGCGCATCTTCGCCCTGCCGTGGGTCGGGCAGCGGTGCGGACTCGGCGGCGAGGGTTGGCGATATCTCCACTCCCTCCGCCCGCAGACCCGGAAGGCTTACCGCGTGCAGCTCGCCGGAGGCGTCGCGATACAGACCCGGCCAGGGCGGCATGGACGGGCCGGACGGGACTTCCAGGCCCGAGACGCGCTGCCAGGTCGGCTGGCGATATGCCGAAAGCGGCGCCGTGTATTCGTATCGCACGGCGAGACGGTTATCCGCGGTATCGCCTCCCAGCCACCCGACGGCGTTGGAGAGGAAAACCACGAACGACTCGCTCATCGAAAAGTTGGTGTTCTCTGCGGACAGGTCGAATGCGACGTACACTCGACGGAGGGACTCGAACGCACCCGCCCGCGTGCGGAGCACCAAAGCCCCCGCGCGAGAGCTCACAAGTCGCAACTGCGCCGGGGAGTCGGAGGCGATCCACGGGGCGCACCTGCGAACCGCCAGCCCCGAAAGCGACACGGACTTCATGACGGGATCGTCCGCGGCGAGGTTCGCCTGGCCAAGCAGGATCGGTCCGATCATCTTGCCCCGCCTCCACCCTGCCGGCGGGCGAGGCGGGTTGATCAGCAGGGCGGGAACCCCTTCCGGCGGTTCGTCGGAGTTGGCGATAACGATGTCTGCACGGGAAACATCGCCCGTAAGCTGAAGTCCCGGATGCACGTTCACGAAGCGCCTCACCAGCGGCTGGTCCGGGCCGATCAGCGCGACCTTCCTGACGGACGTTTCTCTCCGGAGGAGATACCCCACCTGCCACGGACCCGCTGCCCTCGAAGAGGCGCCGGTGACAGATACGGAAAACGCATCGGCGGACTTGCACGCGACGATCCACTCCCGGCGGGCGCCGCCTTCGACGCGGCCGGCCGGCGACGAAATTACTTCGCGTACGGACCCGTCGCCGCGATGCAGGGATACCGTCACGCTCACCGTTCGGGGCGTACCGGAGTTATTGCGGACTGCGACAAACAGTTGCACGGACCCATCCGGGACTTGCTCGGCGGCGAGAGCTTCCAACGTAACGTCGCCCAGGTAAGTCGGCAATTGGATTACGCTGACGCGGGGACCGTCCGGGATAGATGCCCCTGCCGGCGCGAAACGATACACGCGGTCGCAGGACACATCGGCGGCGGGCAAGGTGAGATCGCCCGCCCGAACCGCAATTACCGTGACGGCTGCGATGCGTCTTTTCGCCTCGGCCGGAGAAACCCACGCGCCGCCGCCCAGCATGTCCGGGAGCAGGAGTTGGACCTCGTCGCCGTCGGAAAGCCTGTCGAGCAGCTTCGAGGTCGATTCCCGAAGGAGATTCATCGGTCCTTCGCCGGAAAGTTCCGCCGACGGATAGACAGCCACGGCGATACGCCGGCGCCCGACGGATGCGACGAGTGCGGGTCGTGCAAGGGCCAGAACGCCGAGCACCGCGCCCCCGAGCAGCACAAGCCACCACAGCGCAACCCGACGCGCAGGACGGGATGACGAGGTGGACATCGCATCCTGCGCCTTTCGCCAGAGGGAAAGGCTTGAGACAACGACGAATTGCCTGCCCGGACGGAACATCGTCCACGCAGCCACGACGGCGACGGGAATGAGTCCCAACAGAAACCACGGGCTAAGGAGTGTCATGAGTGACGATTTCCAAATTCCAATTTCCAAATTCCAATTTGATCTGTCCAAACGATCATCTGTTTTGTCATTCCGAAGATGTGGTTTTTGACTTTCGTCTTATTTTGGCTGTTTTCTCAGACGAAATTATGATGGCGAGGATCTCTTTACCCTCACGGATAAGATCTTCGACAAGTTGCGGTCCGACAGTGTCACCAGCAGCTCCCTTTGTAAATGATCCCGCCAGCTTGACGCACCGAAGAGCAAAGGCCTTTGTCCTGTTCTTCATTTCCTCAGGAGTCATTCCTGCAACCTTCAGCTCGAATCATCCCAACCAAATCGGAAATTGAAAATTGGAAATTGGAATTTGTAAATCGCTACAACTGTCCCATGTCGCGCTCCGGAATGAGCTTCCTCAGGAGCAGGTGTCGCTTGCCGCGATAGAAGGTGATCTCGCCGGTTATGCGGAACTTGACGGGTCGTCCCTGGGCAGCCTTGATATAATTCTCCGCCGCCTGCAGGTTGCGACACGGCAGCAGGCGAAGCGGTGGTTCCTGGAGCGTGTTATCCGCCTCGAAACGGACCATCATCCATTGCGAACCCGGTCCGGGGACGATTCGCACCAGGCGATCGACAGCCATGGCGCCGCGACCCGGTTTTACAGGCTTGGCGTGCGAAGGCGCCACGGACGGGGCCGCGAGCACCTGGCGGGATGGCGGCACTATCGGCGCGATGACGGGCTTACCTGGACGATCCTGCATGAGCTTGAGCATGATTTCGTCGGGGGAAACGAGAGTATCGGTTTTCGCTGCCGTCGCGGCTGCCTGCGTAGCCGGCGAAGGTTTGGGGGAAACCGCGCCGGTTGGCGGACGAGATGCCGGAGGCGCCGGGGTGTCTATATACACGACCTTCCGCAGCAGCAGGTACATCTTGTCCTTGTAACGAAGCGTCTCGCCGGAGATACGGAACTCGGCGTCCGGCTGCTCAGCCCATATCCGCTCCATCTGCTCCAGCAGGCGACAGGGAAGGAGTTGCCGGGGCTTGGGCATGAAACCGTTGGCGTCCTTTTTGAACAGTATGACGGGCCAGCCGCTTTCCTCGTCACGGGCAAGTCGGCCGGTGGCGTCGACGATCATGACACCTTCCGCGGGGAGGTCAGGTTTTTTCTTCAGGGGCGCCTCGTAGCCGCGGGGATCCGTCACCGGAATTTCCGGACGATCAAGAAGCATGCCCTTGAGTTCATCGAAGCCTTTATCGGGCGGGTCGGTTTTCCCGCCTCCGCGCGCGGAGGCAGGCCCAGCCGACAGCGCCACCGCGCCGACCAGCACGACCCCTGCCGTCAGGATGAAAAGGGCATTTCGCATTTGCAGAAGGATATCATATTTAACATCACGTTAACACGCCGGGTACCGGGCTTACTTCCCCTGCCGGCGGGTATAGTTCAGCAGGCCGCCGCTGGAGAGAATCTTCCGTTGGCGCGGGGCGAGATTCACCAGGCAGGTAAAGTCGAAGCCTCTGGTCGCATTGCGGACGGTAATTTTCTCCGCCGATGTGATCGCCGCGTCAAGCCCGCTGACAAAAAGCTCATCGTCCGGGTCGATGCGATCGTAATCGTCCCCATCGGCGAACGTCAGCGGCAGGACGGCGAAGTTCACGAGGTTCGCCTGGTGGATTCGCTCTATCGCCTTGGCGATCACCATCCGCACGCCCAGGTACATCGGGCACAGTGCGGCGTGCTCCCGGCTGGAACCTTGCCCGTAGCTGTCGCCGGCGACGATCACCGCCGCGACGCCACGATCTTTCATCTCCAAAGCCCTCTCGGCGAAGGTGGCTGCGCCCGGCTCGTTGAACGCGTTGAACACGTACCTGGCGTATTCGGGAACGTTCGAGCGATATTTCAGCAGCGCGCCGGCCGGCATGATGTGGTCCGTCGTCACCTTCTCGCCCACCTTGATGGCGACGCGACCGGCGATTTCGTCGGGCAGTTTTTCGCCGCGAGGCGGAACGACGATGGTCGGTCCGCGAACGATTTCCACCTCGCCCGCTCGCTCCTGCGGAACGGGTGGAAGGATCATCCCGTCGTCCACGACGAACGCCTGCGGCGCCTCGACGCAGGGGTATTCGATGCCTTCGCGCCTGGCGAAGGCTGGCGGGTCCACGACCTGCCCCGCCAGGGCGGCGGTCACTGCGACGGCGGGGGAAACCAGGTACACCATGTCATTTTCAGTTCCGCTGCGCGCGGCGAAGTTGCGATTGAACGTTCGCAGGCTCACCGTGCCGTCGGCGGGAGAAAAACCCAGCCCGATGCACGGCCCGCAGGACGATTCGAGGATACGCGCCCCCGCCTTTACAAGGTCGCCCATCGCGCCGTTATCCGCGAGCATGCCGAGCACCTGCCTGCTGCCCGGCGATATCGCCAGCTCGACGGCCGGATGAACGCACCTGCCCTTCAACACGCCCGCCACGAGCATGAGGTCCTGGTAGCTGGAGTTCGTGCACGATCCGATCGCCACCTGCGCGACCTTCGTTCCGGCAAGGTCGGCGATCGTCGAGATATTATCCGGACTCGGCGTGCCGGCTGCGAGCGGCTCGAGCGTGCCGAGGTCTATCACGACACGGCTGAACGTCACCTCGTACATTCCGGATCCGTCCGCCTCGCCAATCGTCACTTCCTCGCAGCAGGAGCGGATGTTTTCGATGGTCGCCGCATCGCGTTCGGCGTGGAGTCGCTTGACGATCGGGTCGTACGCAGCGTCGCTGTCGGCCGATATCGAAACGTACTGATCGCCGCGCCCCTGGGCATGGAGGAACTGCTCCGTCACCTCGTCCGACGGAAAGACGCTCGTCGTCACGCCGAGTTCGGCGCCCATGTTGGTACACGTCGCCCGCGTGGGAACAGGCAGGCTCCCCAGCCCCTCGCCGAAGTATTCCACCACGCAGCCGACGTTTCCACGCGTCGTGAGGACGCCGAGGAGTTTCAGGATAATGTCCTTTGCGGACACCCACGGTTTCAGTTTTCCGCGAAGTTCCACGCCGATCACGCGCGGAAAGCCCAGGTAGAACGCTCCACCGGCCATCGCGACGGCGACGTCCAGCCCGCCGGCGCCTATCGCGACGGCGCCCATTCCACCGGCGGTCGGGGTGTGACTGTCAGAACCGAGCAACGTGCTTCCAGGGCGGGCGAACCGTTCGAGATGCACCTGGTGGCATATCCCGTTGCCCGGCCTGGAGTGATACGCGCCGAACCTTCCGGCTACCGATTGCAGGTACAGGTGATCGTTGTGGTTCTCCGGTCCGAACTGCGACATGTTGTGATCGACGTAGCTGACGGACAGATCCGTCTTTACGCGCTCAACGCCAATCGCCTCCAGAAGGAGAAACGCCGTCGTTCCGGTAGCGTCCTGGGTAAGCGTCTGGTCGATACGGATACCGATCTGCTTCCCGCAGGTCATCTCGCCGGTGACGAGGTGCTCGGAAAGTATTTTCTCGGTCACAGTTCCGGACATCGTGAGACTCCCTTGAGGGCACTTTGAATAATTCATTTCAGCTATCAGCAGGAATCGGGAAGTATAGCGTATCGCGCACTTGCGGACAATACGCCCACCGGCGCTATTGCCAATCCCACCGGTCCGGCGTAATCTCTCCGAATCGGTAATCAGGCAAAGAAAGGATTCGGTCAGACATGGCATTTTGCGACGTTCGATTTTACGGCGAGTCTATTGGAATGCAGACGGGGATGAGCGTAATACTTCCGCAGGGGAGAGGACCGCTGCCGGTGCTGTACCTTCTGCACGGCCTGAGCGACGATCATACGATGTGGCCTCGCCGTTCGAACATAGAGCGATACGTTGCGGATATGGGGCTGATCGTGGTCATGCCTCAAGGCGGCAGGAGTTTTTACGTAAACGACCCGCGCCCGGGCGGATTCGCCTTCGAAGACCACATCGTCAAGGACGTGGTCGGTTTCGTCGATCGAACGTTCCCGACGACAGCTTCGCGCGAGGGCAGGGCAATCGCCGGTTTGAGCATGGGCGGGTACGGTTCGCTCATGCTGGCGATGCGGTATCCGGATATGTTCTCCGTCGCCTGCTCGCATTCGGGGGCATTCTTTTTCGCGCATAACGCCATCGAGAACCGTGACGACGTCAACGCCCTCGCCGAGGCCGTCGGCGAGGGGTACGACTGCCATCTTCTAGCCGGGAAGCTTAAAAAAAGCGGCAGGAAGATCGCCATGCGCATCGACTGCGGCGTGGACGACTTTCTTATCCAGCCCAACCGCGACTTGCACGCCCACCTCGACGCGATCGGCATCGAACACGTTTACGAGGAATATCCCGGCGAGCATACGTGGGAATACTGGAACGAACACGTCCGGCAGACGCTGGAATTCATAGAAGCGAAGCTTCTATCGCGATCATCCGCTGCTTGAGTTGCGTTCCGCCCGGCGCGCTGAAACCTCCGATCCGCCCATCCGAGTACGTCACCCGGTGGCAGGGAACAACGAGCGGAAACGGGTTTTTACCCAGCGCCGCGGCGACGGCACGAGCGGCGTCGGACCGGCCGATCCGAAGGGCAAGCTCGCCGTAGCTGATTGTTCGGGCGTATGGAATGTCCCTGCACGCGCGAAGAACCTTCCCGGCGAACGTTTTCTCCGATGGAAGTTCACAGGCGACGGAGGTGAAATCGACGGACTGACCGTTGAAGTAACGGCGTGACAGGTCGATAAGCGTTGCGAAGCGGCTTCCGGCGTCGTCTCTCTCGGCGCCGCCGTGTTCCCACGCGAGAAGCTCCGCCAGCTCGTCGGCGCGATAATGCGGCAGCACGATACTACGGATGCCTTTTGCGCCGGCGGCTGCGCCCATAGGCCCCCAGGCAGTCGCCCAGACGGCGAAAGAGTGTGCTTGTGCTTTCGGCGTAACCATGCCGCAAGCATAGGGAACGAACATCGAGCGTGCAAGGCACTGCCGCGGTTGCGATGATCGATAAAACTCTCAGCGCGACCGGGCGTGGTTCTTCTTTTCCGCGTAGCGTTGGAACTTGGCTACGTGATCGGTGATGATCTGGAGGGCCTGCCGACCTTCGTCGGTTTGCGCCAGTCCGATGAACTGGAAACCGATCATCGACATCTCGCTGTCGTCCTGGACATGCCGGAACTGGGCGTCGGCATATACCGTGTCGTCACCTCCAGCGCCGAACGCCAGTCGTACGCCGACGACATATCCGGCTTCGAGGAACTTGGCGGCCTCGGCGCCGGCGTGCACCTGGAATCCTCCGGCACTGAGGTTCGTGACCTTTCCGGACCAGACAGGTCTTTCCGGGCAGGCGCCGGAGGGTTCCGCCTCACGACCGCCAGGCCAGAACGACGCACGAACGATTTTTCCGGGAGGAACGTCCACGCGATAGAACGCACGACGCTGGAGACGATGCATTCGAGAAGGCCAGGTTATGCACAAAACCGAAACTTTCGAGTCGTCATCGAGCGTGATCGTATCGATCCGACTCACGGCCGCGGCGCAAAGATATTTGTGATGCTTCAGCTTGAAGCTCAAGCCGATCTTCTCGGCGGGAACGAACTCATGTGGTTCAGGCGTATCGTCGGACGAGGGAAACTCCAGCAACAATTGCTCGTTGTGCAGTTGGACAAGCCGGCTGCGAAGGTTCAGCCACTTTGAGTTCGTGCGAACCGTAATCGTGGATGGGATTCTTCGTTGGAAGCCGACCGACAGCACCTCGTGAATCTGGGTGTTGTTCAGTTCCTGAAGATTAGGCATCAGTTTGTCCCGGAATATCCGGGCTCCTGGGATAGAAAGTCCGCTTACACCTGCGTACATAGAAGAAAGTCGGCACCTTCTGGTGGCTACTTGAATAACCACCCACCACTTCCGGAGTGAACAAAATTCAGGGAATGGGCCCGGCAGAAGCTACGCCGGATTCTCGACGTCCAGCCCAAGCTCGGCCTTCATGGCGTCGGTCCTGGGCAGGCGAGGCCCGGTAACCGCAACCCACGCGCCGGGAAGCGACCAGAACACCGGGATCAGACGCGCAAACAACGCCAGCGCCAGGACAAGGGTAGGGTTGACCGGTGCGAAGAACACCACGAAGAGCTTCTCGACAAGCCCGACCCCACCCGGCGTCAGGGGCACGGCCCCGATGATATAGATCAGCGGAACGTACACGAAGTACGTGTACCATGGAACGTTCAGCGACAGGCTCGCACCGATCAGCGCGATCGAACCCACCCAGAAAATGTGCGCCAGGAAAGTGATCATCACGGCACGGAGCATTACGGGGAAGTTCTCGCGGAAGATCGCCGCAGCCCGACCTATCTCCTCTACGTGCCGCGCTATGGGGAGCTTCCCGTAAAGGCGTTGCAATCGCAGGACTCTCCGGCAACGTTTGGACAGCAGCAAGGTCAGCACCACTGCCGTCAGCAGCAACGCTGCGCCCAATGCGATCAGGGGCGTTTGCATCGTCGAAAACGCAGCCAGACCGAAAAGCAGCACCGCGCCGCACATCACGCCGGCAAGGATCGCCAACTCGGCAAGTCCGAGCACCCGGTCGACGAACGTCGCCAGCACGGCTGCAATCTTGCGATGCGTGTGCCGGGAAACATAATACGCCTTCACCAGGTCCCCGCCGACCGTACCGGGAACGACCGAGTTGAAAAAGTACCCAAGGAACGTCAGGCGGACCGCCTCCCATGTCGAAATGTGAATATCCTGAACTCGCAGGAGCATCCGCCATCGAACGGCGATGATCAGCACCGGCACGACAAAACCAGCCCAACCCAGCGTAAGTAACGGCCAGCGGATGTCCTTCAGCACGCTGAGGAAGCCTTTTCGGATCCGCTGGTCGCCTCCACCGGGGACTTTCCGGCAATCGGCGAGGGCTATGGTTGTTTCCGCCCGCCACCAGAGGACGCCATGGCTGACAGTGATCATCCCATCCGACACGGGTTCCCCCGGCTGCACGGAGTAGGATTTCCCGTCCTTCGTGACGAGATAATCGTTCCAGTAGACCCCGCTGAATACCCAGGCGAGCAGAGCGAAGGCTATGATGATTTTCAGTGCCGTCAGCAGCGATTTTCGCAGTTTCTTTTTCATGCTGCCGTTACGCCCCCCTTCCAGGCCGTCGCTCGTCCGACGAGGGGCAATCCTGCGCGAAACTATAGTGGCAAACATACCAAAAGGCCACGACGGATTTGGTCGATACAGGTATCTGCGGGCAGGGAAATGATGTTTTAGGGTTTCCTTGCCCGCGGGAACGGCTACAATGCGATTGCACTAGTACTTCATTCATAAGGTCATAGGGATACACTTAGATTCCGTTGATGAGCACGGTTCAGACATTAGAGGTTCCGGGCTATCAGGTGATGCGCTTCCTGGGGACTGGGGCGCGCAGTACGATCTGGCAGATTCGCGACCGTCGCACGGACCAACTTCTGGCGCTAAAGCGCGTGCTGAAGCGTCGCCCGTCTGATGCGCGTTTTCTGGAACAGGCCGTCAACGAGCATGGCGTCGCGCAGCACCTGGACCACCCCAACATCCGACGCATTCTCGATATCCGTCGAATAAAGCGATGGTTATCGCTGCGCGAAGTGCTGCTGATCATGGAGTATTGCGAAGGCAGGAGCGTTCAGGACGCCCGCCCGCAAACCGTTGCCGGAGCGCTGGACGTATTCCTCCCGGTCGCCGAGGCGCTGGTCCACATGCACGCCAAGGGGTTCATCCACGCCGACATGAAGCCCAACAACATCATGGTTGCCCCCGATGGGATGGTCAAGATCATCGATCTCGGGCAGAGTTGCCCGCTGGGCACGGTGAAACGCCGCATACAGGGCACGCCCGATTTTATCGCGCCGGAACAGGTGTATCGTCATCCGTTGGACGCGCGGACCGACGTGTTCAATTTCGGGGCCGCATTGTACTGGACGCTCACGGGTCAGCCTATTCCCACGGTCCTGCCGAAAAAGGGATCGACCTCGCTGAAGGCTGACCTGATCGTCAAACCGGCCGACCAACTGAACGCCGAAGTGCCCTCCACGCTCAGCAAGCTTCTCGCCGATTGTGTGGAACTGCGTCCGACGCGCAGGGTCGACTCCATGTCCGACGTGCGGTCACGCCTGGGGCTTATCGCACATACCGTCCGAAAGCGGCAGCAGAACGGCGACGGACAAACGGGCGAAACACAAGCTCCAAGTGCCAATGACCAATGACCAGAAACCGAAACTCCTTACGGATCGGTGATGGCGGCATTTGGTTTCCGCCGTTTGAATTTGTCATTTGCAATTTGCTTGGGATTTGGGAATTGGGATATTGGGATTTGCCCGACAGGGGCTATTATCATGTCCAACGTAGTGGCTGACATCTTCCACCGGGCGGCCGGGTTGAATCTCGCCGATCAGAGGCGGCGCGGTAACGTCCTGCAGATACCCGCGGGAAGGGAGATGATCGTCACCGGCGATTTGCACGGTAACCGCAAGGGGCTTAACAAGATTATCCGGCACGCGGCGCTTGGCTCGTCACCGCAGAGGCGCCTGGTACTCCAGGAGATCGTTCACGGGCCTCTCGATCCGCGCACGGGGTACGATCGCAGCGTGGAACTGCTGCTGCGTGCAGCCAGGTTGAAGGTGGACCACCCGCAGCAGGTTCTGTTCGTGCTCGGAAACCACGATATCGCACAGGTTACGGGCAACGAGATCATCAAGAATGGACGGAGCTTCTGCAAGGCGTTCGCCGCCGGTGTGGAGTACTGTTTCGAGGATCAGGCCGCGGAAGTCAGCGAGGCAATGGACGAATTCCTCATGTCGATGCCGCTGGCGATCCGATGCGCCAACGACGTGTGGATATCGCATTCGCTGCCGGCGGCTGCTCGTATGTCTCTCGCAGGAACGGATATCTTCGATCGCCCTTACAATCGCGAGGATCTCGCGCGCGGAAAGCCGGTCTACGAGTGGACGTGGGGGCGCGGACAGACCGACGAGCAGATGGACCAGCTCGCAGCGGATCTCGGCGTGGAGTTTTTCATCGTGGGGCATCAGCCCTGCGAGCAGGGGTTCCAACGTCTTGGCCGGCGCGGATTGATCGTCGCCAGCGATCATCCCCGCGGATGTATAGTGCAGTTCTCCACCGACCTGCCCGTAACGGACGATAACGTCCGCGGGCTTGTAAAACCCATCGTATCGCTATGATCGACCTGACAGGCAAACAGAAGCGTTTCCTTCGCTCCCAAGGCCGACGCCTGACGGCGCGGGCAATTATCGGAAGGGACGGGCTTTCGCAAGGCGTCATCCGCACACTCGGCGACCACCTCGACAGGCACGAGCTTGTGAAAGTACGCCTGAACGGTCCCGACCGCGACACCCGCAAGGAGACAGCGGGCCGGCTTGCACGCGAAACCGGATCTGTCCTGGTAACGATCGTCGGGCATACCGCCCTTCTGTACCGCCCTAATCGAGACCTGCCCGCTTCACGACAAATTCATCTTCCCTGACGCCCGCTCCCATCCGTCATCGGCCCGGATGGAATCTTATATTTCCCCTGAAGATACCTGAAGATAAATATCGATTTGCAACCTCGGTTTCTACATTCGGCCGCGGGTGGGTGGCGCAACGGTTGCGCCGGACTCGCGGCGGGGTAATGTGGAATCATCTTGGGGAGGCACACCACCATGCTGCGCACATTCGCAACAATTGTGGTATTTCTGATGCTTTGCCTGCCGATTGGGGGTGGAATTCAACTTCTGGCAAACGGACCGGCGATACCCGCCCTGCCCGCAGTCAACGCTAACGCCAGGTGCTGGTTTTCTCCGATGCAACTGGCGTTGATCTCCGGCTGCGTCCTGGTCCTCGCCTTGACCGCGGCGCGCAGAATGCACTGACCTGCGCGCCCAAGCAAATTCTGATCGTGAAAATGACTTGACTTCGGCGGTATTGAAACCGATAATTTACGTGATGAGATTATTTGCCCCCCGCTTGATTCGCCCTCGTGGTCCAGGCGGGGTTTCTTTTGCGCAGGCGACCGACGATGTCCGCTGAACCACCCAAAAAACCCGTAGCCGTCGTCTTTGTGGATGGGCAGAATCTCTTTCACTCTGCGAAGGAAGCTTTCGGGTACCGTTGGCCAAACTATGACGTGATGAAACTCGCAGGGCTTGTTTGCAGCCGACAGGGCTGGACGCTAAGGCAGGTTCGGTTTTATACCGGCGTACCGGATGCACGGGATGACTGGTTCTGGAACCAGTTCTGGTCGCGCAAGCTTTTGGAAATGAGCCGACACGCCGTGACTTATTCCCGTTCATTACGATATCGAAACCAGATAGTACGCTTACCTGACGGCAAAGAAATAACTTTCCCTGTAGCCCAGGAGAAAGGCATCGATATCAGAATAGCTTTGGACGTCGTGCGACTTGCACTGGACCGGCATTATGACGTTGCTGTCATCTTCAGCCAGGACCAGGATATTACCGAAGCGGTCGAAGAAGTCAAAGAGATCGCACAAATGCAAGAGCGATGGGTCAGGATGGCATGTGCGTTTCCAACCAGTCCCACGTACAGGAATCGCCGTGGGATCGACAAAACGGATTGGCTTCCCATCACACGCGCAGATTACGAAGCCTGCATTGATCCACGTGACTACCGACCAAAACGGCGTTGATCTCCGGCTGCGTTCTGGTCCTCGCCTTGACCGCGGCGCGCAGAATGCACTGACCTGCGCGCGAAGATTTTTCCCCGCGGCTGAACCACAAAACAGGAACCTTCCGGGCTTCCGGAACGTATATATTAATAGAACGGAACCGGGTTGGTTCTCCTCCTTTCCAGCCCGGTACGATTAAGCGGGTTCGGTTTCCCTCCACCGGACCCGTTTTTATGCGCGCATATCCGGAACCGTCTACTCCCAGACAGACAGAATGTTGATAATCCCAACGTTGCGAGTATGCTTAAGGTAGTGGAAAATGCGGTTTGGGCCGGACCGGGCGATATGGAACGGGAGCTTGCGGATATGTTAGGCCGCGACGTGGATATCGTTACGCGAAAAAGCCTTGAGCAAAGCCGAAACTATATCCGCCGAAAACACATTCTCGAACATCTGGAGACACTATATGCGGCGTGATGACGCGCGGAATGTAAACAATGAACTACAAATTATCTGATCATGCAAGAACGGTGATTGGCGAGCGAGAAATTTCCTCTGCCTGAGTCCAACGGGTATTGTCCAGTCCCGAGAAAGTCGAGGCCGACCGGGAAGATCCGGAACTGGAGCACAGGCTCGGACGAATACAGGAGCATGAAAATCGCGTTCTGCGCGTTATACTGAATA
>JAJRYB010000043.1 GCA_024275995.1 Planctomycetota bacterium
CCTGCGAGCAGACTTGGCCGACGACCTGCGGAAGCACATCGAGCGATCGGTGAAGGCCGACGATGGCCACGTTCCGCCAGATACGCCGCTGTTCGACATCGACTGGCGGAACCTGCTGCGGACGTTCAACCTCGACCTGGCAGCTGCCGGGATTCCCAAACGCGACGCCCAAGGGCGAACGGTTGACGTGCATTGCCTGCGACACACTTTCGCCACGCTGCTGGCCCGCAGCGGCGTCTCGCCGAGCGTCGCCCAGAAGCTCATGCGTCATAGCGACATTCGCCTGACGATGAACACCTACACGCATCTGGAACTCGCCGACACCGCCGGCGCGGTGGCTGCGCTTCCGGCTATCTGAACGACTCGAGAACCCAAGACGTCCTTCGCAAAGCATCCCTCCTGCTTGCCTCATCTGGCGCTTCTCGGCCCTTTCCCGGTGACCAACTCGGTGCTCTCTTTCAGCGAAGGGTGACCGTCTTGGTGCGGGAAGGCGTTCCGCGATAGGCACTATATGCCGTCGGTGGCAACCGTTGGCAAGATAGCCGCCCAAACGACGTGTTTTCACAAGGCTTTGACGGAGGTAGAGTTGGCAGACAAAGACGCCAAGGGGCAACGCGTGTCGTCCCTTGGCGTCAAAGCGGGCGAGCGGATTCGAACCGCCGACGTCCAGCTTGGGAAGCTGGCATTCTACCACTGAATTACGCCCGCGCTGTACGTTTGGCATTGTACGAATCCGGGAGTTTGTGCGTCAAGCGGCAAGGAACGCGATTCTTGCCGCAGCGCGTGACAGGGCGCCGGCTGATCGTTATCATCCCCGGCATGATCGACGAGAAGCCCCGGACATCCCGGCCCAATGATACCGATTCGCCGTCGAAAAGTCCGAGCCGGCGCTGCTGATGACTTTCGCGTATTACATTCCGTCGGACTACAGCGAGGAGAAGTTCAAGCGAAAGGAGTTGGACTACGGCAGGCACCTTTCGCCGATCGCGATATGGGGCACCCCTGCCAACGTGGCTGCGGGGATCGACGCGCACAACAATGTCGTGCGAAACCTGGCGAGTAATCGCAAGGGCGTAATCTTCTTCGACCAGCAGGAAGCCATGCCGAAAAACGGAAAGGTCTTCGACGACAGCTGCCACTTCTCGGAGCAGGGCGCCCGGCGATTCGTTGAAAACGTGATCCAGCCGATATGCGACTACTGGCGGCGAGTGGGAAAGCTTCGCCCGTAAGGAAACCGTCATGAAGTCGAACAACAAGCTCCTTGCCATCGTCTTTGCCGAAAGCATTTCTTGCGTGCTCGTCGAGCGAGGGCTGTATTTCTTCTGCACGCATCGCATGGGGTTCTCCGATACGCTGAATCTCTGGATGGCGCTGGTGTTCGGCGTCTCGTACATCCTGGGATCGTCTCTCACCCATCGCGTCACCCGGAAGTTCGGCGAGAAACGCACGCTCCTGGCGACACTGGCGACGCAACTCGCCTTGCTGGTTGTGTTGGCGTTTTGGGCAAGTCCCGTCTCCATCTTCATCTGCCAGGGCATATTCGGACTGGCGTACGGGATGATGTGGCCGGTGATGGAAAGCTACGTCTGCGCCAACCAGACACCCAAGCAGATGGCGCGCAGCGTCGGAAGGTTCAACGTGAGCTGGGCCTGCTCCATACCCTTCGGCCTGGCGATAACGGGTCCGCTGATCGAGTTGCACGCAATGGCATTGTTCGCGGCGGCGGCTGTGTTTGTCGTCCTGGCCATGGTTATGGTCCGTCCGCTTGCCCGGCGGGTGGAACATCTGCCTCACGATCATCCGGAACGCCCCGACGGCAAGAGTCTCAAGCGTTACAGGGGGCTGCTTCTGGCGAGTCGGTCACTGATGCTGGGCCAGTACGCCTCGATGTGGGTTCTGGCGGCGCTCATGCCGGGAATATTCAAAAACCTGGGATATTCGATCATCATGGCGACGGGGTTGTCCGCGATCATGGACGTGGCGAGGCTGGGCGCGTTCCTCCTGCTTCGACGATACGAAGGATGGCACAACCGGAGCGTTCCTATCGTATTGGCGACGGTGGCGATACCGGCGGGGTTCTTCATGGTTCTGTTCGGCGGCGATCTGGCGACGATCCTGTCGGGCGAGTTGCTTTTTGGCCTGTCGGCTGGGATGGCGTACTACGCGTCGCTGTACTACGCCATGGTCGTCGCGAACGCTTCGGTCGAAGCGGGCGGAGACCACGAGACTCTGATCGGACTTGGTTTCGCGATTGGACCGCTGTGCGGGCTTGCGGGAAGCGCTCTCATACCGGTATTGGGCAGCCAGACGCTCGGAACGCTTGTCGGAATCGGTCCGATGTTTGCGGCGTGCGGTGCGGTGGCTGCCTGGGGGCTGGTCTCGGCGAGACGACCTAAAACATGGTGTAGATAAACGGCGCCGCCCCGGTGGCGCCGAGCAGAAGCAGCCCGAAGGACCGCAGTTGCTTTAGGTTCGGTTGCCAGTTGATTTCCAGTATCGCCATAAGGTGCCTAAAGACTGTAAAAGAGTGAACCGCAAAGGTCACAGAGGAACACAAAAAAAAGCTTTGTTGTGTGTTTTACCTTCCTGTTCTTTGTGTTCTTTGTGGTTCAATCTGTTAGAGGTTCTAAGTTAGTCCAGGTCGAACTGCGCCATGTACTCGTCGATCTCGTGTTTTCCGGCCAGTGGCTGATCTTCCTTCAACAGGATGCAGTCTTCCATCACCAGAACGTCCATGTTGATAGCCAGGAAGCAGCGATACGCGTCTTGCGGCGTGCAGACGATCCGAAATCGGTTGCGATTTTGGGGAATCTTCATATCATGAGAATTCGGAGCGGTTGTTTGTAACCGGTTGTCCGTGGCCGCCACAAGAAAGGTATGGGGATGGAAAAAAGCCCGCGGGCTTTTGTCCATTCCTGCGCAGGATGGAAAACAGGACTCCTCGAAATGAAACGTCACCTACTGACATGCGCGTGCGTCTTGCTGACTCTCCTTGTTCCTTCGGCGGTGGTATTTGCCCAGGCCGGTAAGCTCGGGCAGGAGGCTGACAAACTCTACGAAACGGCGGAGAGCCAGTACGCCGGGAAGCAATACGCCGACGCGATACCACTGTTCGAGAGGTTTGTGAAGAGTTACTCTTCACACGAGAACGTTCCGATCGCGTACCTTCAACTGGCGCATTGCCGGCGCGCACAGAAGGACATGCCCGGTTACCTCGCCGCGCTGGACGAGGTGATCCGCAGGCACTTCGGGTCGGCGGCATGGTATACCGCCTACGGCGCCAAGCTCAAGTACCTCAAGAGCCAGGGCAAAAACGACGAGTACCTCACGCAGTTCGAGGCGATGGTTCGCCGCCTCGGAGAAGCGCCTCTGGAGCTGGACTCCAAGGTCGCGGTGCGGGTAGGCAGGTACCTCAGGGCCCGGTACGACTTTGACGTCTGGCGGAGACCGTTGGCGCCGACGGCCGGTATGCTCCAGCCGGTTATCAAGGACGGGGGGTACGTGCTGGACGTCGTCGAGATGGCCGACACGAAAGACCGTGCGCAGCGCGCCCTTCGCGTGATCATGGCAACTCTCAGACGCCGCGCGAAGGAGCTTCCTCCCGATTGGCAGTACGCCCATGTGGAGCTTCTGCGGCGTACGTCGAGTGACCAGCAGGCCGAGAAGCTCTGGAACGATTACCTTTCGGGATGGGGCTCCGACCTGCGCGCCGCGAGCATGTGGGTGATACGTGCGGAACAGTTCCAGAAGCGGGCAGGGAAGTTGAGAGATGGCGTCGTCGCGGCGAAACAGGAGATAGACGCCGAGGCGCGGAAGAATAAAGTCAAGCCCAAGTACCCCTCGGAGCTGGACGCCCGGATCGCCCAGGCCGACGCGCTGGACAAGATGTCCGATGAGGCGTGGGATCGTCTGCTCAAGAGTTATGCGGCGTTCGGCGGCCTGTACAGGCCGATGCGTGATCGCCTGAACTACTTGAACAGGCGCAATCGCTTCGACGATTACGTAAAGGTTCTTCGCCCGTTCCTGAAACGGTTCAACTACAAGGGTGGCTGGTGGCAGACGGTCATGAGCAGGATGGTGAGCCTGGCGATATGGTCGTCGGAGGACGCAGCCGGCACGCGTGCCGCAGAGGCGCTGAAGGTGCTTGATGAGTTTCCCGTTACCTCGCACCGCGAACGAAATCGCCTATACCTGTTTTGGCGATTACGCCTGTATCTGAAGCTCAACCAGACCGACCAGGCCGTAAAAATCGCCCGCACGCTGACCAGCAGCGACCACTGGGGCGCCGAGGTATGGTGGTATTTTCTGAGTTTGTCACGGCGAAATGACGCGTTCAAGCCCGTCGTTGAAGCCGCCCGCAAGACCTACGGTGTTCCCGTGGAGGACCCCGACGGCAAAGCGGCGGGCATGCTCAAAGAGCTTCGCCAACGCCTCAGGGACGATCAGACGCGCCATGCCGAGGAAATTGTCGAGGAGATGTACAACACCCATCGCAAGGACGCCGCGACGATTGAAGCCGTCAAGGCGATGGTCGATTATTACTACGGTAAGCTCCTGGCCAAGCCGCGGGACAAGTGGATGTCGCGGATGATCGTCGCCTATCCGAAGCACCCGCTGACGGAGGAAGTGCTTCGGACGCAGTTGAATGCCATGCGTGCCGCACGCCGCTACAAGCGCGTCGTCTCGACATGGGAGACGATCAAGGCGCGGTTCCCCGGAATCATGAACGCTTCCCACGGTAATATTCGTGTCGAATGCTACAAGGCGGCGAACGACGTGGAAGGTTGCGAGAGATTCGTCTGGAAGTACTGGGATGGCGAGATACGTTCCGGGGATGAGTATGTCATGCAACGAGTGCTCCGGATAACAGCCAGCCTGCATGGGTGGGATAATAAATTCCGTGGCGATACGTGGATGCGAATGAAGAAAATGGTCGCCGGCACCCCCGCGGAGTTGATGTGCGCCAGAAATGCGTGGGTGGCATATTACATGGGTCCGTATTACCCAAGTCACGACATGCGACGTGTTCATTTCGATTTGGCCGGACCGCTCAATGCCGAGCTTGCGAACCAGAAGATCGACCCGTCCGTCAGTTGGCGAATGGCGTATGCGGACGTAAACTTTCTCGCTCACCAGGAAAACGGTAAAGGCGCCCTCGACGCCTTCAACGCCAAGCCGAAACAGCGTAAATACCGCGACCTGAGCCTGAGGCTGGACTTCTACCGCCTGGGCGTGGCGCTCGGAAAAAGCAAGATGGGCCGGCGGGGGCTGGCATTGGCGGATGCACTCAAGCGACAGTGTTTTACCAGTCGCGATCGCCACGCGGTCGAGCTTATGAAGGCGGGCATTTACTCCGGCGCCGAGCAGCCCGCCCTTGCGGCGCGGCACCTGCTGAACGTGGTGTATTCGTCACCCAGACCGGCGCGGATGTATCGCATATTCAGGATGGCGATAGGCTTGCTCCGTCCCGATCCCAACCGCTACTTTTCCGAGGTCACGCGGTATACGAACAAGATCGCCGCCGTGCAGGAACTCGTGCCGCGGGTTCTGTATAGGGCCGGATACCGGCTTAGCGGTTTGCCCAATGAAAAGGCGTACCTGGCGAGAATTCGCAGTCTGCTGGCGTCACGCTATCCCGCCAGCGGCGCGCGATATCGCCTGGATGCCCATATCGCCCGGCGATTGAAGGAACGGCGCGATCGCGAGCGTGAGCGGCGAGAGAAGCAGAACAAAAAATAGTGACGGATAATACAGGGAGTCGGTTGTGAACAGGATCGTCTTGTGGATTCTGATCTTCAGTGTAGTGGTCGCACCCGCGACGGCTACTCCCAAGACGCGAGAGGTAGCCGACGAAGACGTCGATCGCGCCATCGGCGAATTGAAGCGATACCTTTACGCCCAGCAGAAGCCCGATGGGGGATGGGGAAGCTGGCACCCCGAGTTCGACGCGGACGGCGACACGGCCATCGCCGTGTTCGCGCTGCTCGAGGCGGGCGAAAGCCCCGACGATCCCCGGATGAAGAAAGGTCTTGCCGCACTCGTAGCCGTCAAACCCCGTCGCAGGCAGGCTTACGTCATTGCCACGCGGATCATGGCGCTGAGCCTGATCGTCGCCCAGAAGAAGAACTCGCCTTATCGCGATCAGCTCGTCAGGGACGTCGCCTGGTTGACGAAAAACGCCCGCCGGATGCAGGGAGCCTGGGGCTATCGCGGCGCCGACACAAACGGCGACAATTCGGTTAGCCAGTTCGCGCTGCTGGCGTTGTGGGAGGCGGACCGCGCCGGGGTGAAGGTCGATTCGACGCTGATCCGCCTTGCCGAGCGAACGTGGATTCGCCGGCAGCGGCGCAACGGAGGGTGGACCTATGCCGGACAGGCTAATCTCGTCGAGGCCAAGACCACCACCTCGATGACGGCCGCGGGTCTTGCCAGCCTGTACCTCTGCCAGGATGTACTCAGCAATCGTTCCGGGCCTTATCCGACCCAGCGCAACGCCGAAAAGGCCTGGAGATACCTGGCGAAGAACCTCAAGCCGGACTTCCACAAGGACGAGTACCTTGCCTTCTGCATCCAGCGCGTCGGCCTGTCGAGCGGGCGTAAATACATCGCCGACATGAACTGGTACGCCCTCGGTGCCGCCGAGTACGCCAAGCCCGTTCCTTCCGGGCGAAGGTTTCGCAGCAAGTGGGGTCCCTGGGTGCGTGCGGCGTTCGAGCTGATCTTTCTTGCCAGGGGAAGGCTTCCGCTGACGTTCAACAAGCTCCAGCACGGGAAGGAGGCCGTCTGGAACTGGCACAATCGCGATATCGCGAATTTCTCCGAGTACATGCGCCGCTGGTACGAACGCCGCATGCGATGGCAGATTGTCAAGATCGCCGACGACGTGCGGGAACTTCTCGATGCGCCGATCATGCTCGTCAGTGGGACCAAGGCCCTGACATTTTCGAAGGACCAGTGGAACAAGCTGCGCGAGTACACCCTCCGTGGCGGTGTGCTGCTGTTTGTGCCGACCAACAACAACCGCCCGTTCATAAACTCCGCGAAGGAAGCCCTCGAAGACCTCTATGCCGAGCAGCGTGAACTCGCCGGTGGTTATTACACGCTGAAAAAACTGCCCTCCGATCACCCGCTTTACAGCGCCAGCGGGGAGCGAATCCGCAACGGCGAGAAGGTGCTTCCGATGTACGGGGTCTCCGACGGGACGCGACTTCTCGCCGTCGTCTGCGAGAGGGACATAAGCGCAACGTGGCAGCGGAAGAGGTACTCCAGCGGAGGTGTCGATTTTCGCCTGGGCGTTAACTTCCTTTTCTACGCAACCGGCGCCAACGCGCTCCAGAGTCGAATGAGGCCGGTGTTTATCGGGAAGGACCGCGCGGCGAAATATTCCGCCAAGGTCGCCTGGGTCCGCCACGGAGGAAACTGGAGCACCCAGCCCTACGCGCTGAACTACCTGGCGCAGAAACTTCGTGCGGAGAACCGCGTCTCGCTTGACGTGACGGTAGGCGCCGCTCTTACCGCCGACGCCCTTGCCGGGCACAAGCTCGCCTGGATGAGCGGTTCGGACAAGTTCGTACTCAAGGAGAACCAGCTCGACGCCCTCGAGAAATACCTCGACGGTGGGGGAACGCTGTTCGTCAATGCTGTCGGCGGTTCGCGCGAATTCAGAAGGTCGGCGGAACTCATGCTGGAACGCCTGTTCGAAGGCAAGGACGTGTTCCGTGGCGGCGCCAGCAGCAATTCGCCCCTGATGACCGGTAAGTGCGGCAAGTTCCGAGGCCCTATTATCGGCGACCTCAAGCGGACGAAGGCGTGGGTGAAGGTTTCGCCCGAGGCAGGCTCCCCGCTCATCGCCTATCAGTACGCCGGCAGGATCATGGCGATTTACGCCCCGAACGGCATCCACGATACACTCGACGGGCACACCGCTCACGGCGCCAAGAGCTACATGCCCAAATCGGCGAGGGATATCGCCGCCAACGTGGTCCTGTACGCCATGATGGACAAACCCAAGCCCAAACCCAAGAAGCCGGCGACGGAGCCTTCGACCCAGCCGAGCACTCAACCGGCCCCGACCACCACGCCAACCACAACGAAACCGAACGGATAATACGCCCCCGCGGGCCGTTGCGCAGGAGAACGTACCAAAGCGTACCGTTTCGTACCACTTCGTACCGGTTTGCAAATCCTGGAACAGGCTGGAACAACAGGGAACGAAAAAAAACA
>JAJRYB010000044.1 GCA_024275995.1 Planctomycetota bacterium
AGGCTGTTAACAACCAAGCCCCGACGGGGCGGCAGAAACGAAACCGACTCTTTACCACCGGTCGGCTTGTCTGTCACCCCTTCGGGGCTGGTTCCACAACTCCATTACCACCGGGGGCTTACGCCCCCGGCCAACCTCTTCCAGCCCTTCGGGCTTGGGAGAATCGGTCAGTTTGTCATGAATAGCTTTCAGCTTTCAGCTTTAAAAACACATCGACAACCTTCGTGACCTTTGTGGTTCAAGCTCAGCAGCCCAGGAGTCGCTCAGCGGCGCTGCGTGCAGAGGGGGTGTCGTTGCGCCGGAGCGCGTCGGCGATTTCGTTGAGCAGCTCCGCCTGCCGAAAGGTGAAGGCCCGGGCCAGATGCGGATCGAATTCGTCCAGGCCCAGTTTGCGAAGTATCTCATGGCGAAGGGCTTCCATGCCTTCACCGGTGAGAGCGGATATTTGCACGCCGGCTGGTATTCCCGGGCGCGGGAGGTCGCACTTGCCGGCTACTTTCAGCACGTCGCGTGCATGCAGCCAGGGGGGCGCGTCGAACGCCTCGCCCGTTTCCAGCAGCAGCACGAGATCGGCCTTGTCTACCCGAAGGCGAGCGCGGCGAACCGCTTCGACGTCTATCTTGCCGGCAGCTCCTGCCGTTGGCACGTCCCACAGACCTGCGGTGTCCGTCAGGTATATCGGCACGCCATCCAGCAGCGCCGTTTCGCGGACCCAGTCTCGCGTCGTTCCGGCCGAGTCGTGAACGATGCTCACCTGCCTGCCGACGATCGCGTTGGCGAGTGTGCTCTTTCCGGCGTTTGGCGCGCCGGCGATTACGATCTCTACCGGTTCGAGAATTTTTCGCATGGTATCCAGGCCGTCAGCAGCTTTTCGGAATTTTTTTGCGTCGCTGCGATCGCAGAGGCCATCGAGTATTCCTCCGGCCAGCTCGCTCAGTCCGGCGGACCACTGGTGCGTAATCGCAGCCACCGCGGTAGCGCTCTGTGCCGCCGGAAGGGCGTCGAGCATTTCTCGCCCTATGGCGGGGTTATTCATGTTCCGGTGCGCGAGCGTTAGCGTATCGGCAGAGGTTGTCGGGGCGGTTTCAATCCGGGCGTCGCAACGGGCGAAGAGTTCCATCGCCCTTGCCGCTACGACGGGACCGCCGTGGATGTTCACCTCGGCGCCTCGCGGCGTCAGGCAGACGATCGCCTCGTCGATGATTTCGTCGCCGTCGATGAGTTTACCGAGTTGAAGAGCGCCCCCGACGGCGCCGGCGTGGGCGGCGAGCGGTCGAAACGCCGCGCCGAGAACCTCTCTCCAGTCCGACCCGTCCAGGTAGATGACGGCGATTCCGCCCCGTCCGGGCGGGGTATGCAGTGACGCGCTGACGAAAGTGCGGTCGGTCATTTCAGCAGCGAGCGGTAGTAGCTCATCGCGACGCCCCGAAGCACCAGGTTCGGGACTATCGCCTGGACGAGTTCATTGTCGTTGACGTTGCGGCAGACGATTTCCGCGTCGCCGCCCGTGGCGATAACGGTGGGCCAGAGCCCAAGTTCGGTGGCGTACGCTTCGATAAGGTGTCTTATCGCGCCGCGGATACCGAACACCACGCCGCCGACGATCGCCTCCCGCGTGTCCCGGCCGAACACCCACCCCGGCGATTCGAGCGTGACCAGTGGCAGTTGTGCGGTGCAGTTATGGAGACTCTCCGCCTGGAGCGATACCCCCGGAAGGATAGCGCCTCCCATAAACAGGCCGTCGGCGTTTACGCAATCGACAGTGATGGCGGTTCCGAAGTCCACGATCACGCACGCCGTTCCCAGCCGATCGAATGCGGCGCCCGCGCCGCACAGACGATCGACGCCGATTTGCCCGGGATGCGGAAGGTTCGTGTCGATGGGCAGCGGCAGATCCCTTCCGACCAGAAGCACCGGCTGGTGGAACGTTTCGTCAACGGCGGCTTCCATCGCCTTCATCGCCGGGGGGTTCACCGACACCGCGGCGATTTTTTTCGGTTCATCGAGCGCCTGCCATATCTCGTGCACCTGCTCGCCGAGCGACGAGAGGTCGCCGATCCGCAGGTAGCTCACTTCTCCGACGTCCTCGCCGTGAATGCGGGCGAACTTCACGTGCGTATTTCCAACGTCGCACGCCAGTATGTTCGGGACATCGTCCATTTCTGCCATCCTAACCTGCCGTCTCACCGTCGTGCAACTGCCGCCAGATATGTTCGCCCAGTCGTTCAAGCCCGTCGCCGGTGACGGCGCTGATGGCGAGAACATCCGTGTTCAGCTTTTCGCGAAGGCGCTGGAGTTGTTCGTCGGCGCCGGTGAGGTCCGTCTTGTTGGCGACGATAATTTCGCTCCTGGCGGCCAGTTCTGTCGAGTGCTGCTCCAGTTCGCCTCTGATTGTTCGGTAGTCCTCTACCGGATCGCCCTCCGGCGGGCAGAGGTCGATAACGTGCACGAGTATACGCGTCCGCTCGATGTGTCGGAGGAACTCGTCGCCCAGTCCCGCGCCGGCGTGCGCGCCTTCGATCAGCCCGGGGATGTCCGCCATTACGAACCGTCTGAATCCGCGAAGCTCGACGATACCAAGGCAGGGCGTGAGCGTGGTGAAGGGGTATGCGGCTATCTTGGGCCTCGCCGCCGAGAGTCGCGAGATAAGCGTGCTCTTTCCGGCGTTGGGCTTTCCGATCAGACCGACGTCCGCGATGAGCTTGAGTTGCAGGTGAACACGGCGCTGCGTTCCCGGCTCGCCGTTTTCCGCCTCGCGCGGGGCCTGGTGCGTCGAGGTCTTGAAATGCACGTTTCCTCGCCCGCCCTTACCCCCGGAGGCTATGCAAACGCGCTGGCCGGGTTCCGTCAGGTCCTTCAGCAGGAGGTCGTACTCGGCGTCGTAGACGATCGTTCCCGGGGGCACGAGGATGACGACATCCTCGCCGTTCTTTCCATGACAATTCTTGCCCATCCCGTGCCGTCCCCGCTGTCCATGCCAGTGGTGGTGTCCCGCGAGGTGCTGAAGCGTGTTGTACGACTCGTCCGCCTGGCAGTAGACGCTCCCTCCATTGCCCCCGTCGCCGCCGCTGGGTCCGCCTTTTGGGATGAACTTCTCCCGACGGAATGCAACGCACCCGTTACCTCCGTCGCCGCCTCTGGCGGTGATGTCGGCTTCGTCCACGAACATCGGCTTGCTGACGGGGGACGTGTCGCTCATGTGAACCTTAATAAAAGAGGACGGCGCCCTGGCAGGGGCCATCCTCCGATTGATCGTAATACGATACCGATCCGGCGGCGCTATATGACGTCGACGAATCGCCCGCGGAAGCAGACCGTTCCACTCGCCACGGCGAACAGCGTGTCATCGCGTCCACGGCGGACGTTCTTGCCCGCCTTGAAGGGTGTTCCGCACTGCCTGATCAGGATGGAACCGGGCTGGACCGTCTCCCCGCCGTACTTCTTTACTCCGCGGTATTGCGGGTTGCTGTCGCGTCCGTTCCGCGTGGAACCTTGACCTTTTTTGTGCGCCATGTGCCTGCTCCCAACTTCTCGCCCCTTGGGGCGTGTGACGTTTGAACCTGTAAACGAGCCCCATAGGCTACCGGACAGGCCGGTTCCTGTCAATGGCGGTTCCGCGGGAAAAACGGGAAAAATACCCGCGATTTCGCACTCATCCGCGCAGGTGGCGATCTACGGCGTCGCCTGCCTGCCGGCCGGTATATATCGCGCGGACCACCAGCGAGGCGCCCAGGACCGTATCGCCTGCGGCGAAGACGTCCGGCTCGTTCGTCCGATAGTCATCTCCGACGGTCAGGTTCCCGCGTTTATCGCATTCGAGATCGGCAGATTCGATCAGCCCGCCGTGCTCCACGTGAACGAAGCCCATCGCCAGCAGCACCAGGTCCACCTTCATGGAAAACTCCGTGCCCGGAACTTCGGAGAAACCAGGCCCGTTTTCGCCCGGCGCCCATCGGACCTCGACGCCGTGGAGTTGCTCGACGCTCCCGCGGCGCCCGGTGAGCGATTTGGTAAGCACGCTCCATCGCCTCTGGCAGCCTTCTTCGTGCGAGGTGCTCGTGCGGAGGATTCTCGGCCAGAGCGGCCAGGGCGTTTCGGGGTTCTCGTCTTTGGGCGGTTCGGGCAGGATCTCGAACTGGTGGACTTCCCTCGCTCCCTGCCGGATGGCCGTCCCCACGCAGTCGCTGCCGGTGTCGCCGCCGCCGATAACCACGACGCATCGGTCCTTCGCGCTGATGAGTTTTTCCTCGGGAATGTCATCGCCGGCGTTGATGCGGTTCTGCTGCGTCAGGAAATCCATCGCAAAATGGACGTTCGCAAGTTCGCGTCCCTCGACGTTCAGGTCCCTGGGTTCGGTTGCGCCCATCGCCAGCAGCACGGCGTCGAAGGTTCGTTTGAGGTATCGCACCGACACATCCTCGCCGACGGTTACGCCCGGGTGGAACTGCACGCCCTCGGCGCGCATCTGTTCGAGCCTGCGATCGATGATGCGTTTGTCCAGCTTGAACTCCGGTATTCCGTATCGTAGAAGCCCGCCGATCCGGTCGGATTTTTCGAAGAGGACAACATCGTGCCCGCTTCGGGCGAGTTGCTGAGCCGCGGCCAGGCCCGCCGGTCCGCTGCCGACGATAGCGACTCGCCGCCCGGTGCGCCGTCGCGCAATCAGCGGGGTGATCCACCCTTCGCGCCAGGCGCGTTCGACTATCTGCTGCTCGATGTGTTTTATCAACACCGGATCGTCGTTGATGTTCAGCGTGCAGGACGCCTCGCATGGGGCGGGACAGACCCTGCCGGTGATTTCCGGAAAGTTGTTCGTCGAGTGCAGGTTCTCCGACGCCTCCCGCCACCTGCCGCGGTAGATCAGGTCGTTGAACTCCGGGATCCGGTTTTGCACCGGACAACCAGCGCCGTGGCAGAACGGAATTCCGCAATCCATGCAGCGCGACGCCTGCGTGACCAGGACGTCTTGCGGCAGGGGGAGGTTCACTTCCTGAAAGTCCCGCACTCTTTCGCGCAGAGGACGATGTTCGATTTCCCGCCTGGCGTGCTTGAGAAAGCCTGTGGTGTCAGCCACGGTACACCTCCTCCGTGGCGGGTATGGACTCTGCCTGGCGTTGTTCCTGCAGCCGAATCCGCTCCATCGCCTTGCGATAGTCGATCGGCATGACCTTGACGAACCGTCCGACCATTTCATTCCACTTGTCGAGGATTCGCTCAGCCTGGCTGCTGGAGGTAAGCTCGAAGTGGCGGCGGATAAGCCCGTGGAGAAGCTCCCGGTCCTCCTCCTGCCGTACGCTCTCGAGGTCCACCATGTCCAGGTTGCATAGCGTGTCGAACAGTTGCTGCTCGTCGAGCACGTATGCTATGCCTCCGCTCATTCCCGCGGCGAAGTTCCGCCCGGTCTGGCCGATCACGACCACCGTTCCGTTTGTCATGTACTCGCAGCCGTGATCTCCCACGCCTTCCACCACCGCCGTCGCGCCGGAGTTCCGCACGGCGAACCGTTCGCCCGCCACGCCGTTGATAAACACTTCACCGCTGGTCGCCCCGTACAGAATCGTATTTCCGACGATAACGTTCTCGTGCGCCTGGAAGGGGGATTCGCCCGGCGTCTGCACGACGATGCGCCCGCCGGAGAGTCCCTTTCCGAGATAATCGTTGGTATCGCCGATGAGTTTCAGCGTTACGCCCTGGGCCAGGAACGCCCCGAAGCTCTGTCCCGCCGAACCTCGGAAAGTAAGCTCGATGGTCCCGTCGGCAAGACCCTTCGCGCCGCGTGCGCGGACTATCCGGTTGCTCAGTATCGTCCCGACGGTGCGGTGTACGTTGCGGATAGGCATTTCCAGGGCGACTTTCCCGCCGGTCTCGATCGCCTTTTCGACTTTTGGGATGATGTCCCAGTCCAGATGATCTTCCAGCATGTTCCGCTGCGTCCTGACCAGGTGCAGCGAGTCACCCTCCGCCGGTTTCACGCGTTCGAAAATGGCCGAGAGGTCCAGCCCGCGGGCCTTGTAGTGGTCTATCGCTTTTCGGCAGGACAGCCGCTCGACGCGTCCTACCATCTCCTCGACCTTGCGGAAGCCAAGCTCCGCCATGATCCGACGGACGTCCCGGGCTATGAACATCATTAATCGCTGAAGATGTTCGGGCTTTCCGGCGAAGCGTTTCCGCAATTGCTCGTCCTGCGTGGCGATGCCGACCGGACATGTGCCCTGGTGACACTTGCGCATGAGAATGCAGCCCAGCGAAACGAGCGGCGCCGTTCCGAACCCGAACCGCTCCGCGCCAAGCAATGCGGCGATAACCACGTCGCGCCCGGTCTTGAGCTGCCCGTCGGTCTGCACGCGGATGCGGTCTCGCAGGGAGTTCATCACCAGGACCTGCTGCGTCTCGGCCAGTCCCATCTCCCAGGGGCCTCCGGCGTGCCTGATGGACGAAAGCGGGCTGGCGCCCGTTCCTCCGTCGTGCCCGCTGATCAGCACCTCGTCGGCGTTGCCCTTGGCGACGCCCGCGGCGATAGTGCCGACGCCGACCTCGCTCACCAGTTTCACAGAGACTTTCGCGCCCGGGTTGGAGCATTTCAGATCGTAGATGAGCTGCGCGAGGTCCTCGATGGAATAGATATCGTGGTGCGGAGGCGGCGAAATGAGCGTGACGCCCGGCGTCGAGTGGCGCATCCGGGCGATTTCGTCCGTCACCTTGTGGCCGGGAAGCTGCCCGCCCTCGCCGGGCTTGGCGCCCTGGGCCATCTTTATCTGGATCTCCCGCGCCTGGGACAGGTACTCGATCGTCACGCCGAACCTGCCGGAGGCCACCTGCTTGATAGCTGAGTTCAGCGAGTCGCCGTCGTCTCGCGGGATGTACCTTTGAGGATCCTCGCCGCCCTCGCCGGTGTTGCTCATGGCGCCGAGGCGGTTCATCGCCACGGCCATCGTTTCATGCGCTTCCCTGGAAATCGACCCGTGGGACATCGCGCCGGTGCAGAATCGCTTGACGATTTCTTCGGCCGGCTCGACCTCATCCAACGGGACCGGTTCGGAAGGGACGAACTCGAAAAGCCCCCGCAGCGTGCAGAGTTTCTTAGCCTGGTCGTTTACCGCCTCGGCGTACTCGGCGTATGCCTGCGGGTCGTCGTTTCTCACCGCGTGCTGGAGGCGCGAGACGGTAACCGGGTTCCACTGGTGTCTCTCTCCGTCCAGGCGGAGGTGGTACTCGCCGCCGAAATCCAGCTCCAGCGACGCGGGGGGTCGCTCCTGAAAGGCGCTGCGGTGGCGTTTCAGGGCGTCGGTGGCGATTTCGCCCAGCCCGATCCCTCCGATCCGCGAACTCATGCCGGTAAAATACTCATCCACGACGCTGCGGTTCAGGCCGATCGCCTCGAACAACTGTGCCGAACGGTAGCTCCGCAACGTCGAAATACCCATCTTGGACATGGTCTTGAGCATGCCCTTCTTGATGGCGGTTATGTAGTTGTCCAGGTGCTGCTCGGGTTCTTCGCCTTCGGGCAGGTCGCCTCGCCGTCGGAGTTCGTCCAGCGTTTCCATCGCCAGGTACGGATTTATCGCGTTGGCGCCGCAGCCGCACAGCAGGCAGAAGTGAAACACCTCTCTCGGTTCGCCGCTCTCGACGACGATTCCCGCCTCGGCGCGCAGCCGGCGCTGGAGCATTCCGTGGTGCACCGCGCCGACGGCAAGGAGCGAAGGAATCGCCGCGCGGTCCTGCGAAACATTACGATCGGACAGTATCACCAGCGACGCGCCGTCGTGGATCGCCGATTCGGCGGCGTCGATGAGTTCGTCAAGCCCGCGTTTAAGCGCGTCGGCGGAATCGTCCGTCCCGGCGTCGAAGAGCATATCGACGGTCGCTACGCGGAAGTCATCGCGCCGGATCGAACGCAATCGCTCGACGTCCTCGTTGGTGAGGATGGGGTGGGGCAGCTTCAACTGCCGGCAGTGCTCGGGTGTTTCTTCCAGCAGGTTGCGGCGCTTTCCGGTGAAGGTCATCAGGGACATCACCAGGCCTTCACGAAGCGGGTCGATGGGGGGATTGGTCACCTGTGCGAAAAGCTGCTTGAAATAGCTGAACAGAAGCTGCGGACGATCGGACAGGACCGCCAGCGGCGTGTCCGTGCCCATCGAACCGAGCGGTTCCTGCGCGTTGGCGGCCATGGGCGCGAGAACCATCTGTAACTCCTCACGCGTGAATCCGAACGCGCGCAGACGTTGTGCGAGCGTTTCGGAATCCGCCGGTACGTGACGCTCGACGTCCAGAAGCCCGCGAAGCTCGATGCGGTTCTGCTCAAGCCAGCGGCGGTAAGGCCTGCGACGGGAAATCTTGCTCTTGATCTCGTTGTCGACGACGATTCTGCCTTCGCGGGTGTCGACCAGGAACATCCGCCCCGGACGCAGGCGACCTTTCCGCCGGACCTGTTCAGGGGGAAATTCGATCACGCCGACCTCGCTGGCGAGTACTACCAGCCCGTCGGTGGTGATTACGTAGCGGCAGGGTCTCAGCCCGTTGCGGTCCAGCGTGCCGCCGACAAGCCGGCCGTCGGTGAAGAGCATCGCTGCGGGCCCGTCCCACGGTTCCATTATGGTGGCATGGTACTCGTAGAAAGCGCGCTTGTCGGTGCTGATATGGTAAGCGGCCCCGAACGCCTCCGGGACCATCATCATCATGGCGTGCGGCAGGGAACGACCCGCCTGTACCATCAGCTCGAGACAGTTGTCGAACTGCGCCGAGTCGCTCGCCCCTTCGGTCAGCAAGGGTAGAAGGTCCGATACGCCGTCACCGAACAACTCGCTTTGCATCTTCATTTCCCGCGAGCGGATGCGGTTGCGATTTCCGCTGAGCGTGTTGATCTCGCCGTTGTGGCAGAGCATCCGGAAAGGCTGGGCCAGCTTCCAGTTCGGCAGCGTGTTCGTGCTGTAACGCTGATGGACAACCGCCATCGCCGAGACGATCCGCTCGTCGGAAAGGTCCGGGTAGTACGCAAAAAGCTGCGGGGCGAGGAACATGCCCTTGTATCCGATGGTCCTGCACGAAAGCGTGCAGATGTAGAAATCCTCCGCCCGCGGCGAATTCTTTTCGCGGATAAGCCTCTCAGCCCTCCGCCGGACGAGAAAGAGCTTTCGTTCGAGTTCGGTCTCTTCCAACCCGCCGCCGTCGAGGAATACCTGCCTGATGACGGGTTCGGCGGCGAGGGCGATTTTACCAAGGCAACTATTATCGCGCGGAACGTCGCGCCAGGCGAGTATCTTCAGGCCGAAATGTCCAGCCGCTTTGGCCAGCAGTTCCTCGCACGCCTTGCGAACGGTGGAATCCTGCGGGGCGAAAACCATTCCCACGCCGTATTTTCCACTCTCCGGGAGCTTGAGGTCGGCGACCTCGGCGAAAAACTCGTGCGGAATCTGGAAGAGGATCCCCGCGCCGTCGCCGGTGACTTCGTCCGCGCCGGCCGCTCCGCGGTGCTGGAGGTTCAGGATAACCTCGTTGGCGAGCTGGATGATACGGTGCTCGCGCCGGCCCGATATGTTCACGACTGCGCCGACGCCGCACGCGTCGTGCTCTCTTCTCGCCTCGTAGAGACCGTGACTAAGTATGGCTGGTGACAAAAGCGTTTCCGATTATGAGTTCCGATCTTGCGCGTCCAATATCCAGTATACCGAAAAGGACGACCGCTGTGGGAGATAATCAGGTGTCATTTTATCATAGTTAGTATAAGTAAGACTTATCTAGCAGATGGAGTGCCGCCTCGCTTTGTCGTGCACTTCTCAGGAGGTTTTGCGTTCTCGTCGGCAGAAGTTCATCAGCGGTGGACTTGTCCCGTCCACACGTACATGAACTTCGGGCTGGCCAGATCGGCGAGGTTCGCCGCCGAGATATTGACAAGGTTCATCTGTACGGGCAAGTTCGGCACGGCGCTGTAGGCATTGGCCCGATAGCCCATCGGACGGTGATACATGACGACTTTCGCCTTTTTGACGTTCGCCCGTTTCTTCGCCAGTCCGATCGCGTCGGCCATGTATCCCAGCGCGTCGACAAGTCCGTTTCCCAGCGCCTCTTTTCCGGTGAATACCCTTCCGTCGGCGAGCGAGTTGAGTCTCCCGGCGTCGATACCGGTTCGCGCCGCGGCGACGACGTCCAGGAAACGTCTGTAGAACTGGTCCACGATACCCTGGATGACTTTTGCGTCGTCGTCGCTGAGCGGTTTCAGCGGACTTGCGAGGTCCTTGCGAGGTCCGCTGACGATAGCGCGTGCGGTGATTCAGAGTTTTTGCATGGTCCCGGCGAAGCTTACCGTCTGGACGATCACGCCGATGGATCCTACGACGCTCGTTGGATGGGCGAGGATTTTTTCCGCTCCGCACGCGAGATAGTACGCTCCGGAGGCGCCCACGTCTTCCAGCATGGCGATTACCGGAACGGAAGGCCGGGCGGCGCGGAACCGCTTGACGCGATCGTACATGATGTCGCTTGCCGTCACGCCCCCGCCTGGCGAGTTGATCCGCAGGATCAGCGCCTTGACGGAATCGTCGTTCTGCGCCTTGTCGATTTTTTCGATGAACAGGCTCACGGGGTTCTCGCCCGTGGAGAACATGCCCGTCTCTCGCTGGTTCAGGATTATGCCGCCGACGTCTACGACGGCGATCTTGTCCCTTACGAACAGTCCGCTGTCCGCGGCGATAGTGGTTTCCTCGAGTGTTTCGTCGATCGGGGCCGGCTTGATGATCCATCCGCTTTGCGGTCCGCAACCTGAGAGGACCGCCCCGGTCGAGACGATAATGAGTGCGAGTGTTCGTGTATTCATGCGTGGAATTGTAATCGCTCGCCCACGCCGGCTGCAATAGGGCTGTCCGTTGCCGATGCGAGGGTCATATTTTTATCGCTTCCGCTTGTTTGGGACGGGCAAATGCAATAGACTTGCGCGACTCTCACGGTTGGGTGGTGTGTGCGCATGGAGCGTGACAATCGTGATTGGCTGGTTGGTCCAGCCGGCCGGTTCGCCGGGCAAGTACAGGCGATCGCGGCGCCCGGACCATCCCGACGGGATGGTTTCGCTCACAGTGAGCCGGGACGCGAGCCGTGAATAACTAATTCAAACAGGACAAGCAGGTACAAATGGTAGATCGAAACCTTATCAAGTCTCTGGACATCTCCGACGAACAGGTCGATCAGGAAATTGCCGAGGCGCTCGGCACGGATTTCCAGGACGACGCTTTGGAAAGTGTGCTGAAGAAGAATACCACGTGCGAACCGAACACGATCCTCACCGGCCGGGTCGTTGACGTGGTCGGGAGCGACGTTATCATCGAGGTCGGCCTGAAAAGTGAAGGCATCGTGGACATCCACGAGTTCGAGGACGCTTCGGAGATCCAGCCTGGAATGGAGGTCGAGGTGTTCCTCGACGCGGTCGAATCCGAGACAGGCCTGGTGGAGCTTTCGAAGCGCAAGGCGGACCGTATACGCGGGTGGGAGCGCATCGTTTCCGAGTGCAACGAAGGCGACGTCATCAAGGGCACGGTCATGCGGAAGATCAAGGGTGGACTGCTGGTGGACATCGGCGTTCCGGCGTTTCTGCCCGCCAGCCAGGTCGATATCCGTCGCCCGGCGGACATCGGCGAGTTCATCGGAAAGCAGATCGACGCGACGATCCTCAAGATCAACGAGGAGCGCCGCAACGTCGTTATCTCGCGTCGCAAGCTCATCGAAGAGCAGCGCGAATCGGCCAAGGAAGAATTGCTTACCGAGATCGTCGAGGGCGAGAAGCGAAAGGGCGTCGTAAAGAATATCGCCGAGTTCGGGGCGTTCGTGGACCTGGGAGGCCTGGACGGTCTGCTGCACATCACGGACATGAGTTGGGGACGGATCGGGCATCCTTCCGAGATCGTCAAGATCGACGAGGAGATCGAGGTCGTCATCCTGAACGTGGACAAGGAGAAGGAAAAGATTGCGCTGGGTCTGAAGCAGTTGACGCCCAGCCCCTGGGATGCAGTGGAAGACCGCTACCCGGTGGGTTCCCGCGTGAAAGGCAGCGTGGTGAACATTATGTCCTACGGCGCGTTCGTGAAGCTTGAAGAAGGGCTGGAAGGACTCGTCCATATCTCCGAGATGAGCTGGACGCGGCGGATCAACCATCCGTCGGAGATGGTTTCCGTCGGCGACGAGATCGAAGTCGTCGTCCTGGAAATCGACAAGGAAAAGCAGGAGATTTCCCTCGGCATGAAGCAGGCGGAGGCGAACCCCTGGACAGTCGTCAAGGAAAAGTATCCTCCGGGAACGGTTATTACCGGACTGGTGCGGAACATGACGAACTTCGGCGCGTTCGTCGAGATCGAAGAGGGCGTGGACGGCCTGCTGCACGTGTCCGACCTGTCGTGGACGCGGAAGATCGGGCACCCGTCGGAACTGCTCAAGAAGGGCCAGGAAATGCAGTGCGTGGTCCTTGCCGTCGACGAAGAAAAAATGCGCGTGGCGCTGGGTCTCAAGCAGCTTTCGGAAGACCCCTGGCTGCGTGAAATTCCGGAGCACTACCTGCCCGGACAGATCGTCAAGGGCAAGGTCACGAAGATTACGAACTTCGGCGTGTTCGTTGAGTTGGAAGACGAACTCGAAGGCCTGCTGCACGTTTCCGAGCTGGCCGATCACAAGGTCGAGAATCCCAAGGACGTCGTGAAACTCGGCGAAGAGATCGAGGTCAAGATTCTTCGCGTGGACACCGAAGATCGCAAGATCGGCCTGAGTTTGAAGCGCGCCCAGTGGGCGGCGGAAGAAGGCGAAACCTCAGATTCGTCCGATCCCGTCAAGCGGCGCGGCGGGCTGGAAGGCGAAGGCGGGCTTCTGGACGAACAGATCATCGAGACGGTTCGCCGTAAAGAGCAGGACGCTTCGGACGAAACCCAGCGCCCCAAGCGCGACGTGTCTTCCGAAGTGGATGTCGATGCAGCCGAGCAGATCGCCATGGACGTCCTGGATGAAGGGCAGTCTGAAACGCCGGACGAAGACAAGGCAAAGAGCGAAGAGTAATTTGCCATTGAAATGATTGAAAGATCGGGCGGGGTCCGTAGCGGCCTCGCCCGTTTTTTTTCGTCGTCACAGTCTTTCCGGACGCCTATCGCAGCGGTCGTTTGACAATTTGGGCCGCGATGGTGACAATGCCCGTCTAGAGTACTGAACGATTGAGATGCAACATGTCCTGCGTAGCCGAAGCAAGGCAGGCAAGGAAGGAATACGAGGCATATTCGGAAATATTCCGAAGTATTTCTGATGCAGCCGGCCGCAGATGCAGGCAGCAGGGATGTTGCAGATCGAGAGTGAATTGCTCTTAATAATCCGGAGCGTGAGAGAGCATATGTCCGAGACCCAAAAGTATTGCGTCGGAATCGACCTGGGTGGAACGTTCATCAAGTTCGTCGCCTTGGGGCGTGACTTCAGGCCGGGCCCCACGCTCCAACTGCCGACACCGGTTCAGGAAGGCCCCGACGGCGTGGCGAAGCGGATGGTGGCGGGACTTGAGCAGCTCATGCAGTCGCAGCGGCTGTCGCGCGAGGACGTGCTCGGCGTCGGGATAGGCGCGCCGGGTCCGCTGAACCTCGCGGATGGCATCGTTGTCGCCATGCCGAACATACCGGGAATGGAAAACGTTCCATTGAGGGATCTTGTATCCGAAGGCGCCGGTATTCCCGCGGTTCTCGAGAACGACGCCAACGCCGCCGCCTACGGCGAGTTCCTCTGCGGTGCGGGACTCGGCGCCAGGCACATGGTCCTTGTCACGCTCGGGACTGGTATCGGCGGCGGGATTATTATCGATGGGAAGATATACCACGGCGCAAACACGTTTGCCGGCGAGATCGGGCACATTATCGTCGATCCGGAGGGCGAAGAGTGCGGCTGCGGACAGAAAGGCTGCCTCGAACGGTATTGCTCGGCGACTTATATCGCCAAGCGGGCGGAACGAATGATCCGGCAGGAAGGTCGCACCGGGAAGCTCGCGGAACTGTTGAGAGATAACGGCGCCATAACCGCCAGGGACGTCCAACTGGCGGCAGAAGACGGCGATAAGTTTGCCTCCGAAGTGTGGGACAGCGGGATGTACTTTTTGGCGCTGGGATGCGTAAACATCTGCCGGCTGCTGGACCCGGACAGGATCGTATTCGCCGGTGGAATGGCCAAGGCGGGAGACGGGCTTCTCGGTCCCGTACGGAAGCACTTCAAGCAGTTGCACTGGTCGCTGACGGACATTCTCACGAAAATCGAAATCGCCGGTCTTGGTAACGACGCCGGCGTGATCGGTGCTGCCGGCGTCGCATGGAACGCTTTCGATTGAGCGTGTGGGACGTGTGAGACGGGGACGTAAGAGAAGGAATAATTGCAATGAAGTTGAAGGGAAACGCACTGCTGGGACAGTCCGGCGGTCCGACGGCGGTTATCAACGCGAGTCTCGCCGGAATTATCGAGGGCGCGGAGAAATTCGACGGCATCGACAGGGTGCTGGGGATGCGGTTCGGGATCGAAGGTTTCATGTCCGACGAGGTGGTGGACCTCTCGGCTGAATCTCCGGAGACGATTTCGGGCTTGAAGAACACGCCGTCCAGCGCGCTGGGGAGCTGTCGTCACAAACTTTCGGATGAGGACTTTCCGCGCATCCTGGAAATGTTTCGCAGGTACTACGTGCGATACCTGTTCCTGATCGGCGGAAACGACACGATGGACACGATCCATCGCATCGGGGCCTATGCCGCCGGGCAGGACTACGAGTTGTGTGGTATCGGCGTTCCCAAGACGGTCGATAACGATCTGTTCGGCACGGACCACACGCCGGGCTACGGCAGCGCCGCAAGATACGTTGCACTCTCGGTCATGCAGGCCGGCCTGCTCGCGCGTGACATGCAGCGCGTAGACCAGTTCGTCATTTTCCAGGCGGTCGGGCGCGACGCGGGTTGGCTGGCGGCTGCGTCGGCACTTGCGTCTCAGTGCGTAGCGGGCGCGCCGCACCTGATCTACGTTCCTGAGCGTCCCTTCGAGATGGAACAGTTCCTCGCGGATGTCGAGCAGGTCCAAAAGCGTGAGGGCTGGGTGTCCATAGTTGTCGGCGAGGGAATCGCCTACGCGGACGGGACGCCGGTCTCCGCCTCGCAGACGGCGGACAAATTCAGGAATATCGAGTTCGGCGCGATGGGCGGCACGTCTGCTGCGATGATGCTGCACAAGGTGCTCTCCGAAAAATTCGGCTGGCGGGGCGAGTTCCAGGTGACCGAATCGCTCCAGATGTGCGCCTCCGATCGGACGAGTGAAACGGATGTCGATGAGGCCTACCTCGCCGGTCGCGCAGCCGTCGACGTGGCAGCGGCCGGGGCAAGCGGACTGATGGTGACGCTTCAACGAGAAAACGGCGCGGCGTACAGGTGCATCACTGCAACTGCGCACCTGTCGGAAGTAGCGGTCAAGTCCAGGCCCATGCCGGATGAGTTTATCAACGCCGAAGGTAACGGCGTTACCGGCGCGTTCCTGGACTACCTGCGGCCTTTGGTCGGCGAGCTGCCGACCTGCACGTCGCCGGCGCTCGAGCATGCGTAGCTTCGCGTGCCGATGGAGAAAACGTGAACCGGACGGATGAAAAATACGCGAAGTTCGCATTGACTCGCGAAATGCTGGAATCGCCCGGCATACTGGCTGGGTTTGACGCGCTCCAGGCCGGACGCGCCGCCGATGCTATCCGTTCGACCGGAAGGCTTTTCATGACGGGTGAAGGTTCCAGCCGGATTTTCCCCGCAAAGAACGCCGTCGCAACCGCCCGGATCGCCGGGATGGACGTGTCGGTGGAAAGCGAGGCGAGCTGCCAGGCCGGGCGGTACGACCTTTCCGGGCACGTTGTTTTCGCCGCAAGCAACAGCGGACGCACGCAGGAAGTGATATCGGTAGTCGAGAAACTCAAGGCGGCCGGGCACGCGAATTGTTTCGCCCTGACCGCCACTCCCGCAAGCAGGCTGGAAAGCATTGCGGACGAGACGTACGTCCTGACGTGCGGCGGCGAGAAGGCGGTCGCGGCGACCAAGAGCCTCATGGAGCAGGCTTGGTTTTACCAGGCGATGCTTTCGCTTGTGGCGGGCGAACCGCTGGACGGGCTGGACGCGCTCGCCGAAAAGGTGGAAGCTGCGCTGACGATGAACGTTCCGGACGAGTTGGTCGACGCGCTCGGCCGGGCGAACATTATCTACTTCCTGGGATTCAACGACGGCGTGGCAGAAGAGTTGACGCTCAAGGCGAACGAGGTCGTCCGCAAAAAGAGCGCCTTCATGGAAGGCACGTACGCCTTCCACGGCGCACAGGAAGTGATGGACGCCGGCGACGTCGTCATTATCGTCGATCCTATCGCCGGCCAGGAATCGCGATATCGGAAAATCCTCGGCGACGAGGCGGGCTTGAAACTGTTTGCGATTTCCTCGCGCGAAACGGAATTTCCGACGCTGCGGATTCCCGACGCCGGTGCATTCGACACGTACGTTCAGCTGGCTGCGGGCTGGAATGTGCTGGTAGAGGCGGCGATCTCGTTGGAGATCGATCTGGACAAGCCCAAACGCGCCCGGAAAGTCGCCGACGACGCCGGGTGACGGACGGATCAATTAATAAGAGGATATCATGAAGCATTACAATCCGAATTTTGATGAATTTCTGGGTCTGACGAAACAGGGAAATACGATTCCCGTCTATCGCGAACTTCTCGCGGACGCCCTGACGCCGGTGACGGCGTACCGTCGGCTGTCGATGCCGGCAGGGTTCGCCCCCTCGGAACATTCGTTTCTTCTGGAGAGTGTCGTCGGCGGCGAGAGGATCGCGCGGTTTTCATTCGCGGCATGCGATCCGGAAGCGACGTTCGTCGCGCGCGGCCGGGAGATAACCATACGGCGCGGGCGCGAGTAACAGATAATCGAGAGCGACGATCCGCTGGCCCAGCTCAGCGGCATGCTGGACGCCTACAAGCCGGTGCATCTTCCTTCCCTGCCGCGATTCACGGGCGGAGTGGTGGGCTACGCTTCGTACGACATGGTGCGGTACTACGAGAACCTTCCCGATTGCCCGCCGGACGATCGGAACCTGCCCGACCTGTGCTTCGGGCTGTACCGGACGATGGTGATCTTCGATCACGTTTCCAAGACGATCAAGGTGGTCGCCAACGCGCACGTGACGGACGATCCGGGCGATGCCTACGCCCGCGCGACCGAAGCGATCGAGCGTACGATAGATCGCCTGCGCCAGGGCGACGGTAATGCCGTCGGGGAGATTACGCTCGAGGGCGCTCCGCAGAAGCCGTACAAGAGCAACTTTTCGCCCGAGAAGTACATGGAAGTGGTCGAGGCGTGCAAAGAATACATTCGCGCCGGCGACATTTTCCAGGTCGTCCCCTCGCAGCGTCTGACGGTGGAGACCACCGCCCGCCCGTTCGACATTTACCGGGCGCTCCGTGTCGTGAACCCCTCGCCGTTCATGTTTCTTCTGAACTCTCCGGACGTGACGCTGGTGGGTTCCAGCCCGGAGATTCTCTGCCGCGTGGAAGACGGGATCGTAACGAACCGTCCGCTCGCCGGCACGCGCCCCCGCGGTAAAACGCCGCAGGAAGACAGGGCGCTCGAGGAAGAGTTGTTAGCCGATCCGAAAGAGCGTGCCGAGCACATCATGCTGGTGGACCTGGCGCGGAACGACGTCGGCCGGGTTGCCGAGCCGCAGACGGTCGAGTTGGCGGACGTGATGAACGTCGAGCGTTACAGCCACGTCATGCACATCGTTTCCGACGTGAAAGGCAGGCTCGCCGACGGAATGACGGCGTTCGACGCGCTTCGTGCGGCCCTTCCGGTCGGGACGGTTTCCGGCGCTCCGAAAATACGCGCGATGGAGATCATCGACGAATTCGAACCGACCAAGCGCGGGCCTTACGCCGGCGCCGTGGGGTACGTGGACTTCTGCGGGAACATGGATACGTGCATCACGCTGCGAACCATGGTGATCAGCGGGGGGAAGGTTCACATTCAGGCGGGCGGCGGGGTGGTGGCCGACTCCGATCCCCAGGCGGAGTACCAGGAAACCATCAACAAGGCCAAGGCGCTGCTGCGGGCAATCGAAATCGCCGAAGCGGGCTTCGAGGAATAGTCTTATCCCGCGTCGAGGCGATTCTTCCGGGCTGCCAGCAGAAATACGATCGTTTCGACAATCGCTGCCGCCGCCACGACGCCGAGAAGATCGAAAAACCAATCGCTCCATGCGGCGGTTCTTGCGAACCAGGGTTGGCTCAGCTCGTCGATACCGCCGTAGATGGGCATTACGACGGTGACGAGCGACGTGCGAACGCGCCTTCCAAGCCCATGCGAGATCAGCGTCACCAGGAAAATCGCCGTCAGGCTGAAATACCCCACGAAGTGCAGCAGTTTGTCGCCGACCCCGAGTCCCGCTGGCGCTATGGCCGGCAAGTGCGTCGCGACGAACGCGCCGACCCACGCCGTAACACAGAGAACGAGCAGTATTCGCCTGGCGAGGCGCGAAGTGGGGGGCGCAGTGCTCATGACGGGTTCGATTCGTCGGACGGTTCGGTGTCCGGCTGTCTCTGGACCGGCTGCACGTCCGGTGCTGCGACGGCGTCCGGATCGACCTGTGCGGGGACCGGCTGGGCTTGCACCGGCGCGTCATGGCCTGCCTGCCCGTCCAGTTCGCCCGGTTCCTCCGGCGCGGGCGCGGAAGGTTCCGTCTGCTCCATCGCTGCGAGAATTTCTCCAGCCAGCGCGTTGTAGTCTTCGGCGCCGGCGCAGTGCGGCTCGTACTCGAAGATCGTAACGCCGTATGACGGGCACTCGGCAAGCTTGATGTTTCGTCGAATGACCGTTTCGAAGATCCTCGTACGCGCCCAGGGGCTTGGCGTGTTGCACGCCGCCTGGAAGAACGCTCTCAGGTCGGCGAGCACTTCGCCGGCTAGGCGCGTCGATGTTTCGTACATGCAGAGAATCACGCCGGAGACTTTCAGCTTCGGGTTGATGCGCTTCTGCACGAGCGAGACGGTGTCCAGCAGTTTGCCGAGTCCGTGCAGCGCCAGGAAGTGCGGCTGAAGCGGGATGAACACCTCGTCGGCGGCGGCGAGAGCGTTAAGCGTGAGCAGTCCGAGGCTTGGCGGGCAGTCGATGAATACGTACTCGTAGGGTAGAGGCCTGGCGGCGAGGCTATCGCGAAGGATCTGCTCTCGTCCGACGGTGGAGACGAGTTCGACTTCGGCGGCGGCGAGGTCGATTATCGACGGTACCACGGACAGGCCGGGCGCGACCGTCGTGGAGGCGCCGACGATTTCGCTCCCGCGCGCCATGACGTCGTAAATCCCGGTTTCATATGTGCCTGGCTCGATACCGAAATGCAGCGTAAGGTGGGCTTGTGGGTCCAGATCGATCAGCAGCGTCTTGTGCCCCATCGCGGCGATCGCGGAACCGAGATTCGCGACCGTGGTGGTCTTTCCGACGCCACCTTTCTGATTGATAACCGCTATCGTCTTCACGGCAAGCATTATAGGAGGCTAATCGTCCGTTACAAGGGCGCAAAAAAGCTGCAACGAATTGAGGGGCTGGTCTTCTTCTGGAGCACCTTGGAATACAAGGTGTTCAAAAAGCTGCGGCAGATGTCGCCGTGGCGTTGACACCTGCCGCATGTATCTCATCTTGCACCTCCGGCAGCCGGCCGGAGACTCCCCGCTGAAAATCCATCAGCGGGTTGCGCTATTTTTTCTTCTTGGCTGTTTTCTTCTTGGCCTTTTTCTTCGCCACTTTCTTCTTGGCCGGTTTCTTCTTCGCTACTTTCTTCTTCACGACCTTCTTCTTGGCGACCTTCTTCTTGACTACTTTCTTCTTGGCCGGTTTCTTCTTGGCGACCTTCTTCTTCACGACCTTCTTTTTCTTCGCGACTTTCTTCTTAGCTGCTTTCTTCTTCGCCATCTGATATCACCTCCTCTCGATTCGGCGGTTAGGATTTCTGTTACAGCTAGATTACTCTTAACTTTGTACTACCGTTTTGCACCATGATGCAAGGAGTCATGAAACTTTTCGCGATAAATTTTTCTCGTCCGGTTTCATGTTACTTCGTCGTAACGAAATCGATTCGTTCAACAATTATTCCACGCGCGATTCGTGTTTGCGTTCGACGCGCACTTTTTGATTTTTTAAAAAGCAAACGTAACGCCTGTTCGTCGGATTGTCCCGGTTCCACAACCAACCCGTCCCGATCGGGTTTGCATTGGCGATTCGGAAGTCGATGAAAGATTGCTCGACCGGTACGGCGACAGAAATGAATTGCTCCGAGTCGCGATTTGCGCGGCCCGGAGCCGGCGGCGAATTTTCCTCGGCGCAAAATTGGCTTTTGCCGGGTAACGAATTTATGTAGGCTACGGAACCTCGCGACCCGCGAGATGAGAGATCGAGAGCATGAAGACAGTCGAGTTCAACAGATATTCTGCTGCGGCGCTGGTACTTGGGGTTTCGGCGGTACTGTCGGGATGCGCAGTAACCCAGCCCCAGAACACGCCGGTCTGGCAGAGGCTTGAGGTAGACCCGGTATCCGGGCGTCCGTATTACATCTACGTTCCGAGCACGTACACGCACGACCGCCCGGCCCCGTTGATCGTAACCTGCCACGGTACACCGCCTTACGACGTGTCAGAACATCATATTCGGGAATGGAAGTGGCTGGCGGAGCAGAACGGATGCATCGTGGTCGCGCCTTCGCTGAAAGCGACGGACGGTCTGCTTGGCGACGGCCCGGTCGTCGGAATGTACGATTGCGAGCGCGTGATCCTCAGCCTGATCAGCCATCTGCAGTATCGTTACAATATCGACCGGGCGAATATCATGATCACCGGTTTCTCCGGGGGTGGGTTCCCGACGTACTGGGTGGGCTTGCGAAATCCGGACATTTTCAGCGTTGTCGTCGCGCGAAGCTGCAACTTCAGCGAGCGTAACCTCGACGGGTGGTATCCGCCCGAAGCGCTCAAGTTGGCCGTGATGGTCTACTACGGATCGAACGATCCTGGAACTATCAGGAGCCAGTCCAAGAACGCCATTCGGTACTTGCAGTCCAAGGGTTTCAACCTTGCGACGGCGGTGATACCCGGCGCCGGACACGAACGACACCCGGAAGTGGCGATGGAATTCTTCCGCAAGAACTGGCGAACGCCCATGCCGTCCCTGCCGTCGAATTGAGACCTCAACCCGCATCGCGAAAGAAAAACCCACGGGCAAATCCCCGTGGGCTTTTTTTGTCGACATTTCTTCGGCGCGCAGGCAACTCGCGATGTTGCCGTGCGGCGTCGCGCGGAAGCGGTTACGCCGGCATCATCATGAACATGAACACGAAGGACAGGATACCGACCGTTTCGGCGATGCCCATCGCGATGATGGTGAACGTGAAGGGTTTTCCGTCGGCCTCGCACATCGCACGGACGCCGGCGGCGCCGATCACTCCCTGCATCCACGCGCTGAACATCTCGCCAAGCCCGACCGCCAGGCCGATGCTGAAAATCGCCCCGGCGTTTGCGGACATGAACTGGGGCGTGTAGACGTTGTCTTTCAGAATGATCAGCATGACCAGGAAGCCGTAGATCGTCTGCGAAAGGGGCATGCCCGTCAGCGCGACGTAGAGGAAGTTCATCGGCTTTCCTTCCTTGGCTTCCTTTGCCCATGCGCCGGCGGCTGCTCTTCCGGCGGCGCCGATTCCCAGCGCGCTTCCGATCGCACCGAGCCCCAGCGGCAGTGCGAAACCAATTTGACCTAACCATGTCATATCCATCTCAAGCGTCTCCTTCGTTTCTCGCAGTGACTGCGAAGGGGGTATAGGGATATCCGGTCCATTGCACGCCGGCGTTGCTGGAGAACTCCAGCATGTTCAGACGCACGCCGTGTGCGAAAATTGCGATAAGGCACAGGGTGATGTTCATCGCGTGGGCGAGCAGCAGGATGATTCCCGCCGGAACCCACAGAATGGCGTCGCCGCCTCCGGCGACGCTCATCGCCAGTCCATTGAACGCCACGGCGATGTAGTAGCTCGCCAGTCCGACCGCCATCAGGCGGATGTAGCTGATGGTGTCGCCGAAAGTATTCAGCATCGGCATGATGTTGCACAGCAATCCCAGCCCGAGGCGTTTGAACACATTTCGGCTGGGGATCGAAAACAGTACGACCAGAAATGCGCCGGCGCCCATCAGCGCCACGATTCCCGACGGTGGGATAATCGGTTCGCTCGGCGAAAACATTATCCAGACCAGGCCGCACATGCCCGTAAGGAAGGAGCACCATCCCGCCTCGGAGAGAAACTTCTGGTTCGGGAACAATCCAATCGCCTGGCGCAGGTGCGAGGTTACCAGATGCACGACGGCAAGGATGAAACTGATCTTGATCAGCAGCAGCCTCGATACATTCGGGTCGGAGCGGTACAGCAGCGCCGCCGGTTCCAGTATTTGACCCGGATAGGCCCACACGCCTCCGGCAGAGACCATCTGTGCCGGCGAGACGCCGAAGTAGTTGCCCGTCAGCATGCCCCATATAACCGTCGCGATCCCGAAAACGAGAATGAGGTTCGGCGCCGACCTTCCACCGAGTGAAGATAGCTTGCGATAGCCAAGCGCCCCGGCAATGACGAACAGCCAGCCGTACATCGCATCGCCCACGAGCATGGCCGTGAAAATCGGCATGGCGATCATGAAGAACGGCGCAAGGTCGAACTCGCGATAGCCCGGCGTGGTACCGAGGATTTTGAACAGCGCCTTGATAGGGCTGACCCAGCGGGGATAACGGATGAGCGTGGGGGGTTCTTCGTCTTCGTGAGGCTCGGACACCCGCACCGCGGCGTCGATGCCCGCGGCTGAGAGGTCTTCCCCCAGCGTCTCGGCGGCGTCGACGGGCGAGAACCCCTGAACGGCGAACAGCGCCTCGTCGTCCAACCCGCTGCGCTGCGCGACGGTGTACTCCGCCGTCTTGCGGAGCTCGTCCAGTGCCGCCCGCATCCCGTTTACGTGATACGCAAGCTGCCCAAGGCGCCGGCTGTGCTCTTGCAGTGTCTCGTCAATTTCCGCAGCCTCCGCGCGAAGCGAGGGTCGGTCACGCTCCGGAAGCTCGACCGGCTCGGCGTCCGGGGGGATATTCGCCTCGCCCGATCGGACCACTACCGCTACCAGGACCTTTCCGGACCTTCGATCGCCGAACGCCTGGACACATTCAGCGTCGATATCGCCAAGCTGGTCGGCGTCCACCCTGTAGAACCGCATGTCAACGCCCGATTGCCGGATCTGCTCGAACTGTTCCAGACGCGCCTCGCCCCACATCTCCAACTGGTCGATCTTGTGCGCCAGCGTAGAGAGGCGGTTTCGCAGTTCGATCGATTCGCGTTGAATCCGGCAGGCGTCGGCGGCGGCGTCGACGGGGGAGATATCTTCGTTCACACCGGCAGGTTCGATCGTCGAGAGCAGCTGCGACGCCCGCTGGAGCTGCCTGATGGACTCGAGCGTTTGTTCTTCCGCGACGGCCTGATCCGGGTGCACGGGCGCAAGGTGCACCACGCCCAGGTTACCAAGCGCGTCCAGCAGGCGATCCTTTTGCCCTTGCCGGCACACAACGTAGACCTTTTGCATCTTGACGATCATATCGCCGGCGCCTCCTCCAGACCGTTCTGGACCATGCCGTCCGCGCCTATTCCGAACGCCTCGGCCGACTTTATCTTCGACTTGGCGATCTTCGCCCTCCCGACCGCAGCCGTCATCTCGTCGCCCAGTAGAATCCGGATAACGCGGATCGACTCGCGGGATTCGGGGATTTTGACTTTTTCAAACAGATTAACACGTTGTGTTATCTTGGTCAGTTCGCGTCGGAGAAGTTCGTATTGCCTGTCAATCACTTTTACTTCCGCCTGGCGCCGGCTGATCTCTCGCAGGTCCGCCAGCGCAGCGTCCACCCATGCGGGCGTCGCGAACAGGCTGTAATCAGCCTGCGGGAACGAAAGGTCTTCGAAAACCGGAACGTTAACGCCGGCTACGTTCGTCGTGGTGGTGTGGATTTCATCGGGTTTTGCAAGCCCGCGCACATCCACGCCGGCGCGATCGGCGAGCAGGTGTTCGTACGGAGAGAATTTTTCCTCCGCGTCGCGCAGGGCCAGACGCACCTTCCTCCGTGCGGACGACACGTCGCGCATGGTGATCTGGAGTTGCTGCTGCTTGAGCTTCAGCATCGGCAGGTACCGCTCGAAGCGCTGCAACATGTCGCGATGCCGCTTCAGCTCAGGTCGGGTTAGCTTGATCTTTTTCGCCATCGTTCCATTTCAAATCTCAAATCTGAAATTTCAAATCTCAAAGTTCCAATCTCCCTCCGTCGCTCTTAGGTTACGCCGTCGCCTCCGCGGGTTCGGGCGTTTCCTCTTCATCGGTAAGTTCCTTCGGCCAATGTTGTTCGATAATCGTCCGACGGATTCCGGTTTCGACCGGTTCGAAACACTCGGCGAGGATTTTCCAGCAGCGATCGAGCGCTTCTTCCAGCGGGATATTTACGGCAAGGTCCATGATCTCCTGTTCGAACATGTCGCCGTATCGCAGAAGCTTTTCGTCCCATTCGGACATTTCGAAGCCCATATCGCGTTTCTCCCGGCTTTCGCGGCACAGGGCGTACCGCTGGAGGCATCCGTCCATGATCGCGCGGTGATCGTCGCGCGTATCGCCGTTTACCTGCTGCTTGAGACGCGACAGCGATCCGAATGGTTCGATCCGCCCGCCACGCAGGTAGAACTGCCCCTCGGTGATGTACCCGGTGTTGTCCGGAACGGGGTGGGTAACGTCGTCGCCGGGCATGGTAACGCACGCCAGCAAAGTCATCGAGCCGGCCCCGTCAAAGTCTACTGCCTTCTCATACCGTCGGGCCATCTGCGTGTAGAGGTCGCCGGGATATCCGCGGTTGGAGGGAATCTGCTCCATCGTAATGGCGATTTCCTTCAGTGCGTCGGCAAAGGCGGTCATGTCCGTCAAAAGCACCAGTACTCGCTTGCCTTGCAGGGCGAACTGCTCCCCGACCGCGAGGCACAGGTCCGGAACCAGCAGACATTCAACGACCGGGTCCGCGGCGGTGTGGATGAACATGATGGTCCGTCCCAGCACGCCGCCTTCCTCGAACGTCTTACGGAACGTCAGGTAATCGTCGTGGCGAAGTCCCATTCCGCCCAGGATGATCACGTCCGCCTGCGCCTGGAGGCCGATCCTCGCCAGCAGCGGGTTGTAAGGTTCGCCCGCGACGGAGAAGATCGGCAGCTTCTGCGATTCCACGAGCGAATTGAAGATGTCGATCATCGGGATTCCGGTGCGGATCATGAAGTCGGGCCTGCGCCGTTTCACCGGGTTGACGGCAGGGGTTCCGATATCGACCGGTTCGCCCTTGACCTCGGGACGATCGTCGCGAGGCAGGCCCGATCCGTCGAACACGCGCCCGAGCAGGTCGTCGCAGAAGGGCACCTGCATGGGGCGTACCAGGAAGCGGACGCGGTCGCCCGTGGATACTCCCTGGGTCCCGGCGAATACCTGGAGACTCACGCGGTCGCCTTCCAGGCGGATTACCTGCGCCAGCGACTGGCCGCGACGGGTGTTGACAATCGCCAACTCGTCATATCCAACGTTCCGGGCGATCACCGTCACCACGTTTCCGGCGATCCGAACGATTCGATCGTAATAAGTTCTCATTGTTTTGTGACCTCTTGCGCCTTGCCGCCCCTGGTTGCGATGAACTCGTCGATTTTCCCGAGCGAAAGTTTGTATTTCTCGCTGTCGTCGGGTTCGTAGTTCCACGTACGGAACATGTCCTGCGCCTCGAACATGACACGCCTGGCGGTGTCCTTGTCGTCTAAGTCGAAGTCCCGGTCGACCACTTCAAGGATCTTGTCGAACACGAATTGCTGGCGTTCGGCCGGCGTGGCGCCGTCCACGTCGTCAAACGCGTTCTGCTGTAGATATACGTTGTCGAAGAACTCCGACTTGAGCATGATCGTGAAGTCCTCGATGTGCGTGCCTTCCTCGCCTACAACGGTCATCATCTGCTTGACCTCGCTTCCGCGGCGCAGAAGTTCGCGCACTTTCTCGACTTTTTCCGGCTCGATTATTCCGGCGTACTTGCTCCACGACTCGAGCGGGTCGATGGCTGGATACCTGCGCGCGTCGCTGCGCGCCCGCGACAGGCCGTGGAACGCGCCTACGACCTTCAGCGTACCCTGCGTTACGGGTTCTTCGAAGTTTCCACCGGCCGGGCTTACGGTCCCTCCGATAGTCACCGACGCGACGCGCCCATCGTTCAATTCCAGTGCGCCTGCGCGTTCGTAGAAGCCGGCAATGCGACTTTCCAGGTATGCCGGGAAGGCTTCCTCGCCGGGGATTTCCTCCAGCCGGCCTGACACCTCGCGCATCGCCTGCGCCCATCGCGAGGTCGAATCCGCCAGAAGCAGAACGTGCAGGCCCATCTGCCGGTAATACTCCGCGAGCGTCACGGCTGTGTATACCGACGCCTCCCGCGCCGCGACGGGCATTGCGGAGGTGTTGCAGATAATGATGGTCCGCTCCATGAGGCTCTTTCCGGTCCGTGGATCGATAAGTTCGGGGAACTCACGGATCGTCTCGACGACCTCTCCGGCGCGCTCGCCGCAGGCTGCGACGATAACGATATCGACGGCTGCGTGCCGCGACGTGATCTGCTGAAGGACCGTTTTTCCTGCGCCGAACGGTCCGGGAATGCAGTAAGTTCCGCCTCGTACGACGGGGAACATCGAGTCGATGATACGCACGCGGGTCAGCAGTGGTTCGGAGGGCATCAGTCGCCGCTTGCAAATTGCCAGTGGTCGCTTGACGGGCCAGTCCTGCTGCATCGTGACGGAGATCTTCTCGCCGGATTGTCCAGCCAGCACCGCTATCTCCTCGCCGACCGTGTGTGATGACGCCTCGACGATGCTCTCCACTTTGCATTCGCCCTTGAGGGTGAACGGCGCCATGATGTGATGTTCGAACATGGTTTCCGGAACGGTCCCGAGCGTATCGCCGGCGCGAACGGTATCGCCCACGCTTACTTTTGGCGTGAAGTCCCACGTGCGCTGCTCGTCCAGGCCGTGCACGTACACCCCGGGCGTCAGAAAGAAGCCCGTCTTCTCCGCCACCCTCGGCAGGGGGTTCTGAAGCCCATCGTAGGTCTGCCCGAGCAATCCCGGCCCGAGCGTCACCGAGAGCATTTCGTCGCGCAGCTCGACAATATCGCCGACGCGCAGGCCACGGGTCTCCTCGAAGACCTGGAGGTCCGCCAGTCGTCCTCGGATGCGGATCACCTCGCTCAACAGCTTCGCACCGTCCCGACGGCAGCAGTAGCCTATCGAGTTCTGTACGATCTTTCCGTCGGTTTCCGCGATCACCATGTTTCCGAATACGGAGACAATTCTACCGTTCACTATTTAGCCTCTTTCTTCGTTGCCGTATCGCCCGCCTGTCCGGTTTTACTCTCGCCCGTCGGTTTTTCGGCAGGCGTGAGTCGCTGCCATCTGTGCAGCAGCACGAGTTTTGCGGCGTAGGCGGCCAGTTCGTCGCTTGTGAAGGAATACCAGTTGTCGTTTTCTTCCATCCATTTCCAGCGTGCCGTATCGAGCAGGCGCAGACCCGCAAGCGGGTTTGGCGCCCTGGACCACTCGCCGAGCAGGCCGGTGAAATCCTCGTCGCCCGAGGCCAGTTCCGTCGCGGCGGTGTATTCCCTCGGTTCCAGTCCGAGCGCTGCGGCGCGCGATTCGGCGATGGCGTTTCGAAGCGCTACCTCGAAGCTCACCCAGTCTTTCAGGAATCCGCAATCGTGCTGCCTCGCCACGTCGGAGGCGTGACGGAAGTATGCCGTCCACGTCGCCTCCGCGACCACGCGGGGGACGGAAGTTCCGGAACTCTCGGCGAACAGGTATTCCGGCAGCGGCTTTTCGCCGCGCACCTGATCGGCCGTCAGCACCGCAGGCAGCACGTCCTGTGTTTCTCCGGCGATAAAACCGTCACGCTGGAGCAGGTCGTCCGACAGGAGAACCATCGCCACGGGCTCCCGCGCATCGCAGGGCGAAACGTGCTCCAGCAGCGCCGCCGGAGACAGCGGCGCCGATGCGCCCAGCTGCCCCAGTGACGGAAGCGACGTTACGTAGTAATAATGGCGGTTCGTCATTGCTCGGATTGCTGTCTATCGGCAGCGATTGCGTTTTCGACAAGCTCACGAAGGGACGGGCTTACCAGGTCCGACAACGTCTCCACGACCGATGGAAGCGTTACGTCCACGGTGGCGCCGCAGACCGTGTACTCGAAACCCGCTTCGGTGAGCGTGCCCTTGAGATCCAGCGAGATATCCAGTTCGTCGATCTTTTTTTGTCCCACTTCCCTCAGGGCCCAGTCCACCAGCTTCTCGTGCTGCTCCTGGGAGACGTTGATCTTGATCGCATCTGTACCGTCCATGCGGCTCTTGGCGTGCGCGATGATCAACTCGTGCAGGAGCTTGCCGATGAAATCGACGTCCCTGAGCTTTTCCTTCGCTCCTGCCGCGAGCACCGCTTCGATCACCTTGCCGAGTGTCTCGCGGAGACGCAGCACAACGTCTCTTGCGGCAAGAGATAATTCGCTTTGCGCGCGATTCACGATCGCCTCGCCTTGTGCCTTGGCGTCGGCAACGATCTTTTCCGCCTGCTCGTTGGCTTCGGCGAGAATGCGTTCAGCCTGTTTTTCCGCTTCTTCGCGGAGCTTTTGTGCTTCCTGCCTGCCGGCCTGAACACCCTCGGCTTGCAGCTTGGCGACGAATGATTCAATAGTTTCGGGCATTCCGGGCTCTCCAAACTGGTTCTGATCGGACCTTTCCTACCGGCAAACCGGCAGGAAAGGTTCCCCCACCCTGTCATTGCTAATTATCGGAGGAACAAGCCGATACATTAGTCTTCTCTTTCAGGAAGGTATCCGCTTGGCGGCGCAACGCACGCCGCATTATTCCTGTCGCAGCCCGGTAGGCGGGTATGCCGGGAGGCGATTCTGCGATCATGGAGGAAGGAGTATCCGTGTCTAAAGGCAGTTTTTCATCTTCATCAGGTTCGCAACGCTCTGGGCGATCTGCGTCAACGAGAAAACGGAGCAGTCGTACATGACGTTGAAGGCCGGCTTCCGTGGAAATTTCGCCTCGTAGATTTTACGCAGGTAACTCCTTTCCTGTTCCTTGGATTGGATTTGCAACTTCGCTTCGATTTCGCTGAGCCCCTCGCGGAAGGCAATCTGTTTGACGCGCCATTCCAGCGGCGCCTCCAGGCGAACGGAAATCCCATTCGGGAGATCCTGCGTGGCCCCGGCGCTTCCCTGGCCAACGAAAATCGCATGCCCCTCGGACGCCAGGGCACGAATGACCGACGTTATCTTCCTGCGGATTTCGAACCCGGAGGGCAAGCGATCCTTCTTGCCCTTTCCCAGCGATCGGAAAAATTCGGCCAGAAGTTTCGGCTTGCTGCGGCGCTGATTGTCCAGGATATCCGTTGCCGTGTTCGTGTCGGATGCCAGGCGGTCCAGGATTTCCTTGTGGTAGATTTTCCAGACGGTATCCGGATCGACGTTATCGTTCAGGATTTCCAGCAGCAGCAAGCCCAGCGAGAATCCCCAGCAGCCGTACTGGCGGGAGATCGTGACGAACGGACCGCTACTGTCCGGTTCGTCGCCGGTCTCGTCGTGCTTCTCCTGCATATGATCTGATAGCGACACCTTGGCCATCAGCACACTCCTGTCGCTTTTGCCGAAAAGAAACTCTTGTGGAGAACTTTGCGATTTCGAACGGCGATTGTCAATGTTCTTTTGGCGGGCAGATCGGAACGGGACGGCGCGATCGGCGTCAAACCTTGCGATCGCGCTTCGTGAATGACTTATCGGCGTCCAGTTTGCCGAAGATCATTCGACCGGCCGAGGTCTGCAACACGCTTGTTACGATGATTGTGATCTCCCGGCCGATAAAATCGCGACCCTGTTCCGCGACGATCATCGTTCCGTCGTCCAGGTATCCGACGCCCTGTCCGGATTCTTCGCCTGGTTTGATGATCTTTACCGACATGTTCTCACCGGGAAGCACGATCGGTTTCATCGCGTTGGCGAGGTCGTTGATATTGACGACCGTTACGCCGCGGAGTTGGGCAATCTTGTTGAGATTGTAATCGTTCGTGGCGATACGCCCGCCGAGGTGTTTCGCCAGCGCCACCAGCTTGGCGTCCACGTCGCGCGCCTGCTCGACGTCGGGAATCTGGAGGTCCAATATCTGGATATCCACCTTGTCCGAACTCTGAAGGCGATTCAAAATGTCCAGGCCGCGACGTCCGCGATTGCGCCTCAGCTTGTCTTCGGAATCCGCGATCGCCTGGAGTTCTGCAAGGATGAAACGCGGCACGACCAGGTCAGATTCCAGAACCCGCGTGTCCACGATGTCGGCGATGCGCCCGTCGATGATTACCGAGGTGTCCAGCAGCATCGGGCGCGGACCCTTGCTCTCCTTGGCGAACTCCACGTAGGGAATCACGAAGCGGAACACGTCCTTGGTCTGCAAGACGAACGTTACGCACAGAAAAACCGCCGCGGCGCCCATGAGCAGCTTTATGAGCTGGACCATTCTTTCGTGGGCGACGAAGGTCCGCCAGGCTGTCATTTCGTTATCGTACTTCTTCTGAATGGCGGCGACCTGGGCGGCCTTGGCGTCGTGAGGAATCTGGATTTCCGCCGGCCTGTCTGCGGGGTCCGGACCCGGGAGGATCTCGACCACCTTGTCAACGATAAGAGAGAGCATGATCGCGATGACCAGACCCGCCAGAAGACCGAAAAATACGCCGCTGAGCGTTGCAAGACGCTTTCTCTTCCAGAGCATGTCGATCATGACCACGGCGAACGCAAGTGCCGCCGGAATCAGGATGTACAGCGTTGCGTAAATGCTGCCCCGACCGATAACGTCATGCTGGAAAGCAAAAGAAATGGTGACCGCGAGAACTACCAGGAGGAAAATAATACGCACCAGGTGAAGTACCATAATGATCCGCCCTTTCTACCTTATGATATTGAATGACTCCTATGACGGCCTGAAGTATAACACCTCACGGCTTGGTGATGGTAGGGGGATTTTTCGCAAAATGGTTTCGGGCGATTATCTGCCGTTTTCAGGCTTCGCATATTCGACGGTAAGGGCACCAGCGGCAATATATACCTGTTTTGCGTGCGAATTGCCCGCTTCGACGTGCGGCGATCAACTCCTCGGCAAGCGACGATGCCTTCTCGCATCCGTCATGCAAAGCCTGCTCGGAAATTTCGAGACGGTGCGTCACAGAAGGTCTGAGGAAATACACCTCCGCCTCGACGGACCCGGCCTCGAAATACCGCACCATCGCCGCGGCGTAAAGGAGCAGTTGAAGCTCGTATCTGCCTGCCCGCTCGGCGGCGCGATCAGGTGGAATTTGATCCGACTTGTAATCTATTATTTTTACATGACTTGCGCTAATGACGCACGCGAGATCGACCTGCCCACGCAGCGTGGCGACCCCTGCGTCCATTATGAAGTCCAACTCGCGATAGACTCTCTCAGCCGATGTAACATCTTTGAATAACTGACTTTGCAGGAATTTGCCCAGGAGTTTTTCCCAGACGCCGTCAAGCGTCGCTGCCGAGGCGAGTTCATCCAGGCCCAGTTCGGAAAGGGCGGCGGCGAGAATGGCGTCCGCTGACTGTGGATGATCGAAGTCCAGTAATTCCAGGCACTTGTGAAGTATGCTTCCAAGTGTCAGCGGGTCGATTACCGTTTCGCCGCGATTTTTCGGCTCATTCGGCGCGCCGTCCCGCAGTTCGGGCGATTCCGGCAGTGCGCGAAGCTCATGCCGCCACCGGTAGAGTGTCGGGCAGTGCGCGAAATCGCCCAATGCCGTCACGCCGATCTCGACGCGCCCGAGCGATTTGGGCAGCGGGCCTGTCAGCGGACACGTTGCGCCGCCCGAATCGTCCGACGCGGTTATTATTTTGCGGGCGATTTCTCCGGTAGAACCAGCCTCGCGCAGGATGCGCCTGCCGTTCCGGCCGGTTGATCTGTCCTTCCGCTGCGCCGACGGTTGAACGCGCCGGACGATCAGCTCGTATTTTCCGTCGGCGTAAGCAATCGGCTTTTCGTCCGTCGGCATCGGAAGAATGCCCAGCGCTTCGTTCAGCAGCGAAAGATAGCTTCCCTTCATTTGGAAATCGTCCGGTTCTTTTTGCTTTTCCTTCTTGTGCCACTCTGCGCCCACGAAGATCAGCCGGTCCATGTGTATCGTCACGGCTACGTACAGCTTGCGTATGTCCTCACGAAGCTGGTCTTTGTTTTCATGGCGCAGTGCCGCTCGATAGGCTGAACTTTTATCTTCCTCGCCGTTTTTTTCGGCATTTTTCGCGAACAGTTTGCAGGTCCATCCCCAGTCGGCGCGGTACAGCAGCGGCACGGACCTAACTTCGTGTGCGACGTTCAGATCCGGCAGGATAACGACGGGAAACTCCAGGCCCTTGGCCTTGTGGATCGTCATGAGACGAACGACGCTGTCGTTTTCGTCCGCAACGTCGGCCTGCTCGAAACGCGACTCGTCCATCCGGACTTCTTCCATCTGCGTCAGGAAATCCGCCAGCGCGGCGTATTCATCGGACGCGGCGCGGGCCATTTCCATCAGCCGGCGTACGTTTGCGACCATTCGCTTGCCGTCAGGTTGCGCCAGGAGGACGGCCTCATATCCGGTAATCTCTAATACGCGCCGGATAAGCTCGTCGATCGGCAGCGCGTCCTTGCAGGCCCGAAGCGTGTCGATCATGTCGACCGCCATCTCCAGCGCACTTCGATCCGCATCCGGAATCGCCGTCGCCTCGCCGCTTGCGATCATCTCGCGCAGCACCGGCAGGTAAGGCTTCTCGCACGCCTGCGATATCCGCATGAGCGTTTCGTCGTCGATCCCCACCATGTCGCTTCGTAGAACGCCGAAAAGCGCGATATCGTCGAACGGGTTGTCGATCGCCGCCAGAACCGTTGCGATGTCGTATATTTCCTGCCGGTTGAAGAAATCCGCTCCACCGATGACGTAATACGGCACGTTACGATCCGCGAGATGCCGCTCGTACCGCGAGCTTTCCGTCATGCGTGAAAACAGAATTGCGATATCGCCGTATTCTGCCGCTCGCCACGTTTTCGCCGAGGCATCCCATACAGTGCGCTCGCGAGATTGGACCATTTGCCGGATACGCTCTGCCGTGACGGCGGCCTGGAGATCGGCAGCCTCGGCTGCGCTGCCGACCCGCTCGTCGCCCGGCGCATCTGCGAGAAGAATCTCGACCGACGGCCCGGAAGGCGATTCGCCGCGGTGCGCTCGGAGAGGTTCGTAATTATCGCCCAGAAGCTTCGGCTTCGAGAAAAGCTCGTTCACGAACTCTATGCCCGCCTCGTGCGTACGGAACGACGTATCCAGCGATTCCTGCCGGGCCGGAGAAAGGTCGTCGCAAAGGTCCTCGAAAACTTCCACCTGCGCGCCACGAAAGCGGTAGATGCTCTGCTTGGCGTCGCCGACGATGAACAGCCGTCCGTCGTCATTGGCGATGTTGCCGTCGGGAAAGATCAGCCCCAGCAGCATCTTGAGCTGGAAGGCGTCGGTGTCCTGCGCTTCGTCGATAAGCAGCTGGTCGATCCGCTCGCGAAGGTTCCGGGCGATTTCCGGGCGCGTCGCGAGCAGTTGAGCGGCGTAGTACAGCAGGTCGGTGAAATCCAGCATCCCACGCCGGCGTTTGGCGGACGAGTATGCGTCGCAGGACAATATCGCCAGGCGCGCCAGCGCTGCCAGCGTCCCGGCTGAGAGGCGATCCGCATCGCCCAGCGGCTGGAAGTAAAACAGCACATCTTCCAGTTGAGCGGCGATGTCCTTGATTCGATGGCGAACCGCCGTTGCGCCGCCTTCCCACGCTTTTCCACCGACACGCCCCGGCTGGAAGGCGATCGCTTTTTCCAACGCCGCCGGAAGCTCTTGTTCGGAAGCGACGAAGACCGCGCCGACCGCCTCGACGAAACCGTCGCGAATCGGCAGGAGCTTATCGGCCGGATCGTCGCATTTGATACGTTTCAGTTCGTCGAATTTTTCGCGCAGTTCGTCGTCCGCCTTCAATTTCCCGATTTCGCGTTTCCGCTGCTCCAGCCAGAGTTTTTCCCAGCGGTGGAAAATCACGTCCGCGTCGGCGTATGCCGTCAACGGATCGTTGGTGCGGTTATCCACGAGCGTTATGGTCCGCCGGAGGATTTCATCGTACGATGCCTGCGAGAGAAGATTCATCGCGTCGGAGTTTTCCGATTTGATCGCGCTCAGTAGAGTTTCGTCGGCAGCCTGGCGGCGAAGGGGCTTCATGGTCACATCGTCCGGGCAGACGGCGAAATTCGGGTCCACCCCGACCAGCACCCCATGAGCTCGCAGCAGCGACGCGCAAAAACTGTGGATCGTGCTGATCTGCGCGTCGGGAAGTTCCTGAACCCACCGGATGAGACGCCGTCGGTCTTCGCCTTTGCTCACGGCGACGCGCTCCAGGAGCATTCGCCGAACGCGGTCGGACATCTCGATCGCCGCCTTGTCCGTGAACGTCAGCGCCACGAAGTGCGACAGCGGGTCCTCGGCGTCCGGGTGGTTCATCAGCAGTTCCGTGAAGCGGCGCGCCAGCACGTAGGTCTTTCCGGAACCTGCCCCGCTGCGAACTGCGAGGTTCTCGCCAAGGCGCTGGACCGCGGCGCGTTTCTGGGCTTTTGTCAGTGTCAGGCGGATATCGCTCATGGCGAATCCTCCCGAGCTGTGACGGTAAGTTTCCGCTCGGCCCGGGGCGGACTGTGACGGCAGATCAGACGGTACGGGCAGTAGCTCGGGCATTTGTCGCTGCTGGGAAGCACGTCGAACCGCCCGGAGCGGATATCCGAGACGAACCGGCCCATCAGCTCGCGTGTTCGCTCCCGGTTTTCCGCGAAATCGACGACCGTCCGATACTCGTCGCCATATCGTTTTATCGCTGCGAACATTACGGATTTGTTGCTGCGCGTCTGGTGAAACGCGCCTCCGACGATGTCTTCGTCGAAGAGTTTCGCCATCGCCTCGATGTAGACGGGCAGCTGCAGGTCGCGACCGGCGAGGATATCATCTTTTTTTGAGATGCCTCCGGTTTTGTAATCGACGGCGAGCAGGCCGGACACCGCTTCATATTCGATCCTGTCGAGGCGGTCGATTTTTCCTCTCAGCAGAATCTCGCCCACGGCGTCGGTGCTTATGGCGACAGGTGCGCTCCCGGCGTCCTCGCCGCTGTCGTCTTGGCCTGCGCCGCCGAAACCCAGCTCGAAGTGCAGGCTCTCGACTTTCATTGCGGTGTTTTTGCGCTGATCGGTCAGGTATTCCATCAATTCGTCATGTATTCGCTCTTTTTGAATTTTCCACAGGCCGGGGTACAGCGGGTGTTGTCGCTCGACCTCCTCGCCGGCAGAGGCAATTGCACCGTCCAGCGCGGTGATAATCTGCTCATGCTCAATGTCCGCCAGGCGAACCGACTCGCCATCCGTATCGTCGCGCAGGCGGACCATCGTTCTGTACAGCACGTCGTGGATGAATATCCCACGCGAGACCGCCTCCAGGCGGCGTTCGGGCGACTCGATGCGATCCAGGTCGAGCACGTACTTCGCGAAGAACCGCCACGGGCACTGGCCGTAGGCGCTTAACATGCTGGCTGAGAATATCGCTTCCGGACCGAATTTCCGCGACAGGGCGGAAAGGAGCTCTCCGCTTCCGATGCGCCCGTCGAAGGAATCGCAGGGCCGGTATCGCCATCGCCGATACGAAGATAACAGTCCCCGTGCGGTGCGTTCGATCATCTGCGGGACGTGTCCCGCCGCCCATGCCAGCGCGAACCCACGCGGGTCGATCTTCGTGTGGAACATGCCCGCCACGGCAGCGTTCAGGGCGTCGGTGGGCGAGGCGATTTCGTCGCAGGGCGGCACGATTTCGCCCGGCGCCACCCGTCGAAAAGCGCCTGCCTTGCGAGCGCTATCCAATCCACCAAAGGCATCCAGCAGGGAAAGCAGAAAACTGCTCGGAGCGCCCGAATCGTTCGCCGCGCCGCGATCCTGGAAACTGATCGTAACGCTCTTGTCCGCACGTCCCAACGCTACGTAGAACAGCAGCATCTCACGCGCGGTAAGGTCGCCCTTGCGATCGAGCGAAAGTCCGCTTTGCGACCATGCTGCCCGGTCGGTCTCCGTGATAAGCCCGCCGCTGCGACCTCGCTGCGGGAAAATATGCTCGCTGACGCCTAGGAGGAAAACGTGATCGTATCTCAGCGCGCGGGCGTCCAGGACGTCCATAACGTCCACGAGCGTTTCGGTTCGTGCGGCAGGGCAATTGACCGCCTCCAGCGCGGAAGCAAGACGCGCCGGCGAAACGCCCCGTTCGCCCGCTTCCTCCAGGGCGCAATTAAGCGTCTCCAGCGCACGCAGATCGCGCGCGATCAAATCGGGATCGCCATGGCGGATGATGGCTTCGCGAAGCCCCAACGCCTCGATGAGAGCGGCGATTCCTTCGCATCCGGCGTCGGGCCGATAAGCTTCGGAAATAATTTGAAAAAGCGCATCCAGCATGTCCGCGGCGCGGGCGAGCATCGGCGGCGAGGAAACCAGCGATGCGAACGAGGCCGGCTCGTCCGTCTCCTCGTCGTCCGACGAATTGCGCCTGGCGAGGCGCCCCGCTGCGGCGCGATACGCATCCCGACCTTCGAAAACGTTACCGTTGCGTATGATCATTTCCGCCGTCGCGACGACGTCCTGGTCAAACTCGCCCAGCGCCTGCGGGCGGAAGTAGCAGCTCTTGATGACGCCAAGCACGCCGGCGAAGTCGAAACGCGGCGCGATTCCGATCGCGTTGAAAATGTAACGCACGATCGGCGTTTCGGAGAGCGGCTGGGATATCGGGGCAACGGGAACGTCGTGGGCGGCGAAGAGGCGCTCGATCACCGGACCGAACGCGTCCATGCTGCGCGCCAGGACGGCTATCGATCCTGCTGCCGCTCCGTCGGCGAGCAGTTTTTTGACGCGCCTTGCGACGGCGGCGACTTCGGCGGACGTGTCCGCCGCGGCTATTACGTGGAATCCGTCGGGCCAGTCCCGCTCCTTCGCGTCGATGTCGAACACTGCCCGGCAGAGCGTCCCGCCGACGTGGTGGCGCCTGGGCGGTGTGAGTTCGATTTCCGTAAGGTTCCCCCCGAACGCACGTCGGACGTTCTCCAGCGTTCGCCCCGTCCATCGCCACATGCGCGGTCGGCTGTCCTCTGCGAAGGCCAGCGTCACCACGACGCGGCCGATCTTCTCCGCCAGGCGAACGAGTATCTCCAGTTGCGTCGGCGTGAAATCGGTGAATCCGTCCACGATAATCGCCGCGACATTCTCCACGCCCGCTATCGCTGCGCCGCCTTCGTCGGAGAGCAGGCAATCGCGCGCCAGCCACATTCTGCCCTCGACGTCGCAGGCATTTTCCGCCAGCAAGTGCCGCTGGTATTCCTGGTAGACCGCCAGCACGTCGCGGGTCCTTCCCGGAGCGTCGCCGATGATTTCGGCAAGTCGCTCCGGTTCGACCGCCGCCCGCTTGAGTTCGGAGATCGTACGATCGAGTGAAACGATAAGTCCGGGCGTATCGACCACGCTGGAAAGCACGCCGAATTTGCCGGCCCGGTTGAGTTCGTCTACGATCCGCTGGAGAAGCAGGCGCCTGCGAAATGGCGAGAGCAGTCTTCCCCTCCCACCGGCCGCGGCGATAATCCGCCCGCCCAACGCTGAAAACGTCATGACTTTCGCCGAGACCAGGACCCCCGACGGCGAGCGACGCAGCAGAAGGCGCTTCGTCGCTTCGACGGCGCGTGAGTTCGGGCAGACGATCACGCATCCGCCCGGGCGGGCGTCGCCGGCCAGACGCTCATAGACGCCAAGCGCCGCGGATGTCTTGCCGGTCCCCGCTTCTCCGCGCAGCACGATGACCGGCTGCGTTGCGGAGAGGATCCGCTCCGTGAGATCGGCATGTTCGCCCGGAAGTTCCATCCCGTGCTATTCTGACAGGCATCGGTCGCCATGACAACCGCTCGTCAGGGCGACGGAATTCGCGAAACTGCTGGCGGCGTCTTTACCTCGCAGGTAAAACCTGCCGATAGGGATTGGATAAGTCCCGTTTTTTTTTCAGGAGCATCGTATGGCGAAGGGCTACTCCCTTCAGACAGTCAAAGAGCTTCAAGCGGCGTTCGATCAGGCGGACGTCCTGCGCCCCATGCGCATCGAGCGTTACGAGGACGGAGACGAGCTTGAATATGACGTTACGGGTGTCGCGCCCAGCCATCCCGGCCGGGTGAAACTGCGGATCGAGCGATTCGTCGGCGGGGGGTTCGCCGGGCAGGTCTACCGCGTGAAGGTGCTGGAGCTTGAGTGCCCCGACGGCGATATCGCCGGTCTGACCGTCGGTGGCGCATACGCGGTGAAGATACTCCTGCCGCCGTCGAGTTTTTCCGAGCGGTTTCGCAATGCGATTTACGCGATTGGCTTCCAGGGGCCGTTCTCCCTCCAGGTGAACCCGGATGCAGCACGCGCCGGAGCGCTGTGGCAGAAATTTATCCGCCGTGCGGCGGGGATACGTTTGGGGACCTCCCGGGCCGTTACGGACATTCTGGCGACGTTCGTTGACCGGCGGATGGGAAGCTGCGGCGAAATCAGCGAGTGGATCGAGGGTCGCAACTGGCGTTTCGAGGTGGACGACAATCTCACCGAACGCAAACGCTGGAGGCCCGGTGACCCGGACGACGCTCTCAGCTCGCCGGAATATCGCGCAAAACGGACGTTCATGAAGGATCTCGTCGATCTTCTGCACGAACTGGGCGCGCCGGAACTTGCCCGGCAGTACGAATGGAGCACCTGCAAAAGCCAGCCCAACGTGCTCAAGCGGCTGGACTGTGAGGACGATCCGGACCCCGCAGCCGGTCTGACGGCTGTGGATTTCCGCGCGGGTTTGGCGCTGCTTCCGCTGCTGCCGATGAGTCCGGGCGACTTCCGCCTGATCTTTCGCGGACTGATCCACGGCAGGCTTGTCCAGTTCGATCGCGGCGACCTGGACAAGCTCGAACGTTTCGTGGACGCACACGCCGAGACCTTCGCCGACATGCGGGATTCACTGGCGGAACTTCGCCGCTGCGACGCGGCCTATCGAGAATCGCTGCCGGACGTGACGCATCATCATGTTCGCCTTTTGTGCAGCCCGCGTTTGTGGAGAGGCCTGATCGGTAGCGCACGAACCGGCTGGGAGGTCCGCGGACTTGTCGATGATCGCTCGGCTGCGACGCTGCGAAAGAGCACGCTTGCGACGCTTATTTTCGGGTTGTTGGGGCTGGTTCAGGCCCTTGCGCCGCTGGCGGCGATAACGCTGGCGATGGCGCACTGGATTCCTCCGGGCTTCTGGGCTTACCCGGCGTGGTTCTTCGCGGCATGTTCACTGCTGGTCCCGCCGCTGATGCCTCTCGTCGCGGCGACCCTTGCCGCTGCGGGTTGGGCTTTCGGCGCGCTTTCGCCACCTGTGGCCGTAACTGTTCTGTGCCTGGCGCTGATCGCGCCGAAGGCTGCGAAGCTGCTCCGCCGCGTGTGGGGTCGCGGCGATTACCGGCGTCATTACGGGCGAATGCTCGTCAGCCCGTCGTACGCTCTTCATGCCGTAAGGGCGCGAATCGCGGAGTTGCTGATCAGATGGCATCGCGCCGGGCGCGTCGGCGAAAAACGCGCGTTACTTCTGATGCGCCGTCCATGGCGGCTTATCTTCCATGCGCCGTTCGCGGTCCTGCCGGCCGGTATCCATCGGGCCGTTACCGATTGGGGATTTTTCCTCGATCGCCTGCATTACATCGTGGTTCGACCGGTGCGATTGTATTTCAACGCGCCGATGCGCGAGCAGTGGTTGCGCGACATGCTTGCCGAGGGCAGGCGAAAACACATGCTCTCCGAGGACGACGCCCGCCTGATCGAGAAGCGAATGGACGAGCCGTTCATTCAGAAATATCTCAAGAGCCTCGCCGTACACGTCTGCACGCTGCCCATCACGCAGATAGTCTCGGTGGCGATCGCGACGATCTATTATTTTCTCAATCGGGACGATCCGAACGCCTGGGCGAAGGGGCTGGGTATCATCGCGCTGTTCCAGATAACGCCGATCTCGCCAGGTTCGCTCGCACGGGGTCTTTACACGCTTCAACTGGTGATACGCGAGCGGAACTTCAAGGATTACAACATCGCGGTGTTCATGAGTTTCTTCAAGTACATCGGGTACCTGGCGTTTCCGATACAGATGGCCTACCGCTACCCGGCGCTGGCGCGTTTCATGGCCGGGCATTGGTCGACCGAGGCGGTGCACGTCGTGCCGGTTTTCGGGGAGCACGGAGCGCTTCTGGAACACGGCGTGTTCGACCTGTTCTACAATCGCCCGTTGACGATCCGCCGTTCGATGCGCCTGCGTCAGGAGGCGCGAGCGGGCAGGCGGGCGCGATCGTGGCACGTCCTGCCGTGCGTGCTGGTCGCGGCTGCGGTATTAATCGCCCTGAAAGCGGCGTATCTGGAATGGGCTGGATACGTGCCGGGTTTGGACCGGATATGGTGGATCGCGTTTTTCCCGCCGATGCTGGCAGGGGCTGCGATCGCCGTCTGGGCGGGTGGAATGTCGCTGGGCGGAAGGATAGCCCTGTCCGTCGCGGGCGGGCTGGCAGTGGCGATGGTGGACGGCGGGGTGCATCTGTGGATGGACCACGTTTACACGTTCGCCAAACCCTGGCCTCCCGAGATCACCGCGAAGGTCGTGTGGGACTCCTCGGCGGTCGTCCTGTGGCGGGTGCTCTACTTCACGCTCGCAGCGACGATAGGCGCGCTGATAGCCGAGACCAGGCCTTTCAAATCCCAGCCAGGCGAAGCGCGAGTTGAGCGGTGATATTCGCGTAGACGCCGGCTACGAGATCGTCGGCGAGTATTCCCCATCCGTGGGGCAATTTTTCCATCTGGCGCGCGGGGGGCGGCTTGAGGATGTCGAACACGCGGAACGCGACGAACGCCGCACCCGTCGCTATCAGCAGGCCTGCCCAGCCCTCGCCCATCGGAAGGGCGATAAGCGCGATCGCCTGTCCCGCCCATTCGTCGCAGGTGCAGTAGGACGGGTCTTTCCCGCCGAACGTCCGCTCGGCGAATGGTCCCAGCGCGACGCATCCGAGAGACGCGAGTACCGCAAGTGCTATCGTCGCGCCGGTAGTCCACGCGGAGCTGCCGGAAAAACCACGCGCCGCGGCGAGGAACACCAGGCACGCCGCCAGCGAACCCCACGTACCCGGCGCTATCGGCAGGTAGCCCGTTCCGAGACCCGTCACGAGGAGTTTGCGCAGCGAGTTCACTTTTTGTCACTCCGCAGAAGCGCCCTGGACCGTCCTATGTAGACAAGCCCGCTCAGCACGGTGACGATCACCGCCAGCCAGACCAGGGCGATCTTGATTGCCGCCGCCCACGCGGAAAATCGCAGGTTCGCCAACTGGAACAGGGCGAAGCAGATCGCCAGCGACTGGACGAACATCTTGATCTTACCGACGGAGGTGGCGGGGAACTTTTCGCCCTGCGATTCGCTGTATCCGCGCACGGCTGAGATGATGAACTCGCGCGCGAGGATGACGACCACCATCCATGCCTGGACACTCGTACACATTCCGCCCGTCAGCCAATGAGGCCAGTCGGACTCGACGAACTTGCCGTCAGCCGTCATCGCGAAGTTCGAACCGGTCAGCATCACGAACGCTCCCACCACCAGCACCTTGTCCACGAACGGGTCCGCGATTCGACCGAACGCGCTGGTCAGGTGATACCGTCGGGCGATCCATCCGTCGAGCACGTCCGTGATGCCGGCGACGATATAGATCGCAAAGGCGGCGTTCAGCAACCACTGCGCGCCGGGGCTGGATTGTTCATACATCCCAAGCAGCACGAAGAACGCCCCGGCAAGGGCGATCCGTCCGACGGTGAGTTGGTTGGGCAGCTTCCAGTTCATTTCGATTGACGATTTTCAATTGACGATCGTCAATTGTCAATCATTCCGGCGATCAGGTCGTAATTATCGAAACCGACGATCTTCGCGCTCACAATCGAACCGATGGGTCCTGGTTCGGCGAGATAACACACCCCGTCGATCTCCGGGGCCTGTGCGAAAGTTCGTCCGACGCATCGTCCCTCGCCGTCCGTAGCGTCGATCAGCACTTGAACGCGCTCGCCGGCGGCTGCCTTCGCGGCGTTGGCGTCGAAGACGATCTTCTGCTGGGCGAGCATCAGTCGCTCGGCTCGCCGGGCCTTTACCTCGTCGGAAACGGCGCCGTCCAGCATCGCAGCCGGCGTACCTCCCTCCGGCGAATACTCGAACGCGCCCATCGCATCGAAGCGGAATTTTTCGACGAAGTCCAGCAGTTCGGCAAATTCCCCGTCGCTTTCGCCGGGAAAGCCCACGATGAACGTCGTGCGGATTGCGATGCGGGCGATCCGGCTTCGCATTTTATCCAGCAGCGTTTCGATTTCGCTGCGGGTCGTTTGCCGCCCCATGCGCTTGAGCACGCCGTCCGAAATGTGCTGAAGCGGAATGTCCACGTACGGAATGAGACGCTCGCATTCGGCGATCGTGTCGATCAGTTCGTCGTCGAAGCGGCGTGGGTAGGCGTACATCAGGCGAATCCATCGCGCGCCGTCCAGCGAGTCGAGCTGCCGCAGCAGGCGGGCGAGGTTCCATCCCCCGGGCAGGTCGCGTCCGTATCCGGTGGTGTCCTGGGCGATTATGTTCAGTTCGATTGCGCCGTCGGCTATCAGTTCGCGCGCCTCGTCGAGAATGAGATCGGGGCTTTTCGACCGGAACGGTCCGCGAATGGACGGGATTGTACAGAACGTGCATTTCTGCGAGCAGCCCTCGGAGATGCGAAGGTAGGCGGTGTGCCGCGGCGTCAGGCGAAACCTTCCGGCGTCAGAATGGATTTTGAATTTGAATTTGAAATTCGAAATTTGAGATTTCAGACCGTCGGTGTCGGATTTGAAATTTGAGATTTGAGATTTGAAATTTTCGGAAATATCGTCACATCGCGTGAATCTCGCGTTTCCGGTGACGGCTGCGAGTATTTCCGAGCGGTTGTTGACCCCGACGATCGCGTCGATTCCTTCCGCCTGTTCGTAGAGCGACGTTCCATCGCGGTTGACCACGCACCCGGCTACGACGACGCGCTTTGCCGAACCGCGGCGCTTGTATTCCAGCGCCTCGGCGAGGACGTCCATCGACTCGGCGCGGGCCGCTTCCACGAAGCCGCACGTATTGATAACGATCACATCCGCTTCGTCCATAGGCGCGCCGACAACGCAGCCGCCCTCGGCGAGCATCGCAAGCATCCGCTCGCTGTCGATAAGGTTCTTCGAACAGCCCAGCGACACCAGGGCGACGCGCAGAGATTTTTCGGGGTCGGGTTCCATTTCCGAATCATAAGCGGAAAATCTCAATCGCCCAAATGCTTTTGATTATTGGTTATACTTTCCACGATGATAAAGAAACTTACACCCCTGCGTATCGGCGAGGTTCGCGTGGACTTTCCCGTGGTGCTTGCGGCGTTGGCGGGGTATTCGGACCTTGCCTACCGGCTTATCTGCCGGCGCCTGGGGGCTGGGTACTGCGCCACGGAGATGATGCTCGATCGCCTGCTGCTGATCGAAGGCAAGCTACGCCGCCGGCTGGTGAAGATAACGGACGAGGACCATCCCGTGGCGGGGCAGTTGCTCGGTAACGCCCCTGCCGTCATGGCGCGGGCGGCGGTGGTGCTGTGCGAGATGGGTTTCGACGTGGTGGACCTGAACTTCGCCTGCCCGGTGCGCAAAACACTGCGCCGCCGGCGGGGGGGGTACCTTATGTGCCGGCCGGACCTGGCGCTGGAAATAGTCCGGGCGGTCATGGCAGTTTCGAGCAGGCCCGTTACGCTCAAACTCCGCCGCTCGTTCGACGAGGCGGACCGCGATAACGAGGCGTTCTGGGAAATCGCTTCCGGTGCGTTGGAGGCGGGGGTAGCGGGGTTGTGCGTGCACGGCCGCAGCGTGGAGGCGAAGTATACCGGCCCGGCGGACTGGAAATTCATCGCCTCCGTCAAGCGGAAGTTTCCCGATGCGACGATTATCGGTTCGGGCGACCTGTTCGCCCCGGCAGACGCGCTGCGCATGCTGGAGGAGACCGGCGTTGACGGTGTTGCCGTCGCGCGCGGTGCTATCGGGAACCCGTGGTTCTTCCGCCAGGTGCGCGATATCGCAGCCGGGCGGGAGGCGTACAAGCCAGGCCTTGCCGAGCAGAGGGAGGTCATCGCGAGTCATTTCGACCACGTATGCGAGCTTTACGGGCCGAGACGAGGACCGCGAGCGATGCGGAAGTTCGGCATAAAGTACGCGCGCATACACCCGCACCCGCGGGAAGTCCGCAACGCCTTCGTGGACGTGAAGAACGCCGGGCAGTGGCGGGACGTGCTGGAGAAGTATTACGCCGACCGATAGGATGATGGACGAAACGCCATGCCTTGCAAGGCGTGGGCATTGAAAGTACGGAAAGGAATTCACCATGCGTTTAAGGAATATTTTCGCAGCCTTCACAGCCTTGTTGACAGTGATGATTCTCGCAGCCCCCTCCTCGGCGAGGGTAATCGAGAAGGTCCAATACGTAGCCGTCATGATGGACGGAAAAAAGATCGGCTACGGCAAGATGACGCGCGAGGTTGTCGGCGACAAAGTGAAGACGTCGGAGTACATGAACCTGACCATCACGCGCGGGGACGTGTCGATTCAAATGAAGATTACCGAGGCGTTCGAGGAAACGGTGGACGGGAAACCGCTGTCGTTCCGGGTGGTCCACGATATGGGCGTGATGGCGGCGACGATAGTCGGAAAGATTAACGCCGGTGGTAAGATCGACGTCGAAACGAGTGCCGGCGGGAAAGTGATAAAAAAGACCGTCACCTGGCCTGAGGGCGCCATGATGCCCGAAGCGCTTCGCGTTCTCGCAAAGCGCAACGGGCTGGTCGAAGGCACGAAGTACGCGGTGAAAGTCTTCAGCGCAGCCGACCAGAAAGCGATGGACGCCGAGATCAGCGTCGGAAAAACCGGTCCGGTGGACCTGTTCGGGCGCGTCGTGACGCTCACCCGCGTTAACGTGACAATAAAATCGTCGTCGGGTGCCATCACCGCTACGAGTTACGTCAATGCCGATCAGGACGCGCTGAAAACGGTCGTCCCGATGATGGGCATGAAGCTTGAGTTGATCGTGTGCAGCGAGCAGTTCGCCAAAAGCCCGAACCAGCCGGTGGACTTTTTTGACAAGCTTTTCATCAAGAGTCCCAAGCCGTTCAACCCTGCCGGGGCGTCGGCGATTTCCTATACGCTGGAGCCTCTTGCCGGCAAGGGCAGGAAACTCCGGATTCCCGAGACGGGCCATCAACGTGTCCACCGGAGGAAGGACGGAAATATCCAGGTAACGGTCAGCCGAGTCAAGGCGCTCGCGGGTCAGCCGTTACCGTACAAGGGTAAGGACGCCCAAGCCATTTCAGCCCTGAAACCAACCCGGTATATCCAGTCCGACGACGCTGCCGTGATCGCCCTGGCGAAACAGGTCGTCGGCGATACCAAAGATGCCGCCGAAGCGGCGAGGAAGATCGAACAGTACGTTCACAAGTACATCAACAAGAAGGATCTGAGCATAGGTTACGCCTCGGCGGCGGAAGTCGCCAAAAGCAGGCAGGGCGATTGTTCGGAGCATGCCGTTCTGACGGCGGCGCTTTGCCGGGCGGTCGGCATCCCGGCGCGGATCGTCATGGGCGTGGCCTACGTCAAACGGTTTGGCGGGGCCAAGGACATCTTCGGGCCGCACGCGTGGAACAGCGTCTATATCGGAGGCAAGTGGGTCGATCTGGACGCCACCTTCGGGCGGTTCGGTCCGGGGCACATCGCGCTGGCCGGTGGCGACGGTGGCGATCCGGGCGATTTCTTCGGAATGATCAACACGCTGGGCTATTTCAGGATCGTACGAGTCAGCGTCGTCCGGGAAAAAGGTTCGCCGACGCCCTCGATGAAGCAGAACTGAACCCTCTTGACTCGTCGATATGCGCGAAGGCTTGCTGTCGGGCGGGACCTGTGGTAATCTTCGTCGATTTTGAAGCGGGTCTTTGTGCGCACAGGGCGGCGGGTCCGCGCAGGCATGACGAAAAGAGAGCCACATGCCACGAAGGGATGACATTCACACGATCCTGATCATAGGTTCCGGCCCGATCATCATCGGGCAGGGCTGCGAGTTCGATTATTCCGGTACGCAGGCGTGCAAGGCGCTGAGGGAAGAGGGCTACCGCGTTGTGCTGGTGAACTCCAACCCTGCTACCATCATGACCGATCCGGAGTTTTCCGATCGTACGTACATCGAGCCGATCACGCCGGAGTGCGTCGCCAAGATCCTCCAGGCTGAATCGACCGGGCCGCATCCGATCGATGCGCTGCTTCCCACGCTTGGCGGCCAGACGGGCCTGAACACCGCCGTCGCCGTTGCCGATTCCGGCGTGCTGGATAAGTTCGGGGTGGAGATGATCGGCGCTACGCGCGAGGTGATCCACCGGGCTGAGGATCGCACGGAATTCAAGAATATCTGCCTGTCGATAGGACTGGACGTGCCTCGCAGCGGGATTGCCCACACCATGGACGAGGCCCGGAAAATTATCCTGGACGTCGGGCTTCCCGTCTGCATACGGCCGGCCTACACGCTGGGCGGAACGGGCGGGGGGTTCGCCTTCAACCGCGACGAGTTCGAGGAAATCGTCGCGCGCGGGCTGGACTACTCACCCGTCAGCGAGGTCCTGATCGAGGAATCGGTGCTGGGCTGGAAGGAATACGAGCTTGAGGTGATGCGCGACAAGGCGGACAACGTGGTGATAGTCTGCTCCATCGAGAACTTCGACCCGATGGGCGTGCACACGGGCGATTCGATTACCGTCGCGCCCGCCCAGACGCTGACCGACAAGGAATACCAACTCATGCGCGACGCCGCCATCGCGATTATTCGCGCGATCGGCGTGGAGACCGGAGGCAGCAACATCCAGTTCGCCGTGGACCCGCAGACCGGGCGCATGATCGTGGTCGAGATGAATCCCCGAGTCTCACGAAGCAGCGCCCTGGCGTCCAAGGCGACGGGTTTCCCCATCGCCAAGATAGCTGCAAAGCTCGCGGTGGGATATACGCTGGACGAAATACCCAACGACATCACGCGAGAGACGCCGGCCTGCTTCGAGCCGACAATCGATTACGTGGTGACGAAAATTCCACGCTGGACGTTCGAAAAATTCCCCGATGCCGACGAGACGCTCACCACGCAGATGAAATCGGTCGGCGAAGCGATGTCGATCGGACGGACCTTCAAGGAGAGTCTCCAGAAGGGCATCCGATCGATGGAAGTCAAGCGATACGGGCTTGGGTTGGACGGAAACGACAAGTGGCTGGTGAAGGATGCAGACTGGCCGATCGAAAAAACGAAACTGCACCGCAAGCTTTCCGTACCCTGCCAGGGACGCATCTATTACATCCGCTACGCCTTCAAGATGGGCTGGTCCGTCGAGCAGGTCTTCGAGCTGACCAAAATCGACCCCTGGTTCCTGACGCACCTGAAGGAACTGGTTGATTTCGAGACTTGCCTGGAAGAATTCAGCCGCCTTGGCGGCGTGCCGGAGGAGCTGCTCCGCAAGGCCAAGCAGCTTGGCTATTCGGACATCCAGCTTGGTCACATATGGAACGCCGGCCCCGATGACGTGCGAAAACGACGCAAGGAACTATCCATCGAGCCGGTCTACAAGCTCGTGGATACCTGTGCCGCGGAGTTCGAGGCCTATACGCCGTATTATTATTCCACTTACGAAAATCCGATCGCCCGGATCTCCGGAAGCGATTCGAAAAATCTCAAATCTCCAATCTCAAATCTCGAATCGTTTGTCGACGACGAAATTCGAGTCAGCGACAAGAAAAAGATCGTCATCCTGGGTGGCGGCCCGAACCGGATAGGCCAGGGTATCGAGTTCGATTACTGCTGCGTGCACGCGGTCTTCGCCGCCAAGGAGCTTGGCTACGAGGCCGTCATGATCAACTCCAACCCGGAAACGGTCTCGACGGACTACGACACGTCCGACCTGCTGTTCTTCGAGCCGCTGACGCTCGAAGACGTGCTGAATATCTGCGAGAGACTCAACGGGCGACCGTTGGTTGCCAAATCTGAAATTTCCGATTCCGAATCTCGAATGGAGTCCGAAGGGCTTCTTCACGGCGTGATTGTCCAGTTTGGCGGACAGACGCCGCTGAACCTCGCACGCGGGCTGGAACAGGCGGGCGTTCCGATTATCGGCACTTCCCCGGAATCCATCGACCTGGCGGAGGATCGCAAGCGATTCGGCGAGGTGCTCGACGATCTGAAGCTCAAGTGCCCACAAGGCGGTACGGCGTTTTCCGTGGAACAGGCACGCGCCGTCGCCCAGCGGATCGGGTATCCCGTGCTGGTGAGGCCCAGTTACGTCCTGGGCGGCAGGGCGATGGAGATCGTCTCCGACGAGCAGCAGCTCGACACGTACATGGCCCGCGCGGTGGACGCCTCGACAGTGGGGCGGGATCACCCGATACTCGTGGACAAGTTCCTTTCCGCCGCTACGGAAGTGGACGTGGACTGCATCGCGGACTTCGGCCCGCGACCCGACGGTACGGACACTCCATCGCCCCGGGCGATCGTCTGTGGCGTAATGGAGCATATCGAGGAGGCGGGCATCCACTCCGGAGACAGCGCATGCGCGCTCCCGCCGTTTTCACTGTCGGAGGCCGTCGTCAAGGAGATTCAACGCCAGGCGAAGCTGCTGGCCGAGCGCTTGAAGGTGCGCGGGCTTATGAACGTGCAATTCGCCGTAAAAGACTCCGAGGTGTACATTCTCGAGGTCAACCCGCGAGCGTCGCGGACCATTCCGTTCGTCTCCAAGGCCACCGGCGTTCCCTGGGCGAAACTCGCTGCGAAGGTAATGGCCGGGAAAAGCCTCGCGGAACTCGGCGTCGTCGAGGCGCCGCGACCGGCGCAGACCTCCGTCAAGGAAAGCGTTTTCCCGTTCACCAAGTTCCCCGGCGTCGACGTGATACTCGGTCCGGAGATGCGATCGACCGGCGAAGTGATGGGCGTCGACATGAGTTTCGCACTGGCGTTCGCCAAGGGACAGATAGCGACCGGTCTTGCCCTGCCCGTCGAGGGAACGGCGTTCCTGAGCGTTTGCGATGCGGATAAACGCCAGATCGTTCCCATCGCGCAGCGGTTGGCGGCTATGGGTTTCGAACTGTTCGCGACCACCGGCACGTATAACGTGCTTCACGACGCGTCCATATGCGCGGTCAGGCTTCCCAAGCTTGCCGAAGGACGTCCCAACGTAGCCGACCTTATCACCAATAACGAGGTCGGTCTGATCATCAACACCCCGACCCGACGCGGACCGACGAGCGACGAAGGAAAAATTCGTGCGATGGCAACGCTGCACCGCACGCCCATCATCACTACAATCACAGCCGCCAGTGCGGTAGTGGGCGCCATAGCGGCGCTGCGGGCCGCCGCAGGGGAAAATGTCTCTCCGCAGGACGCGTGGTCAGTCAAACCGCTCCAGGAATACTTTCCTCCCAATTGACAATCGCCGATCGCCAATCGACAATTACCCTATGGCCTTGACGGTTGAGGAATATCTTCGCCCGGACGTTATCCAGCAGGTCCAGCGTCTGGACCTCAAGGCCCGCTTTATCGTGCAGGGGTTCATCTCCGGGCTGCACACCTCGCCGTTTCACGGGTTTTCCGTCGAGTTTTCCGAGCATCGCAAGTACGAAATCGGCGACGATCTGCGGCTGATCGACTGGAACGTCTACGGCAAGACGGACCGGTTCTACATCAAGAAGTACGAGGCCGAGACCAACCTGGACTGCTACCTGCTGGTCGACTGCTCCAAGAGCATGGACTTCGCCACCTCGGGGCGCATGACCAAGATGGATTATTCCATCTGCCTTGCCGCTGCGCTGGGGTACATGATGATCCATCAGCAGGATTCGGTAGGTCTGCTGACGTTCGACGAGAAGGTTCGCGCGTTCCTTCCGCCGAAGACCAAGCGATCGCACCTGATGAACATTCTCGGCACGCTGGCGCGGACCAGGCCCTCCGGCGAGACGAACATCGCAGCCGCCCTGCACGACGCCGCCTCCCGTATAAAAAAACGCGGGCTTGTTATTCTGCTCAGCGACCTGTTGGGCGATCAGGAGCAAATTATCCGTGCGCTGCATCACCTGCGATATCGCGGCCACGACCTTATGGTCATGCAGGTGCTGGACCACAGCGAGCTGGCGTTCGAGTTCGACGGGCAGGTGCGCTTCGAGGACCCCGAGACTCGCGAGCACGTGGACGCCAACCCCCAGTCGATCCGGGCGTCGTACATGGAGGAGATCCAGGCCTTCATGGACGAATACCGCCGACAGTGCCAGGCCGTCCGCGCGGACTTCACCACCGTTGACAATTCCATGACATTCGACAAGGCGCTGATCGAATTCCTCATCCAGCGGCAATCAAGGTTCTGAGCAATCGGCCGGGCGCAACGCGTTTTTCACAAGATGGGGGATTTTGCCTGTTTTGAGCCTTCGGTTTCGCTACGATTATTTGTGAACAATCGCCGAGGTTCAGTAAAATAGGCGTCACCTTTACCGCGGTGGCAGGTTCAAGTGAGATAGACGCCCAAGGTAGGCGCATAGGCTCGTGGCGTAAACAGCACAAAGGAAATGCATCATGAAACGGCTAACGATTGTTCCGGCGGTGTGCCTTCCGGTTTTCGTGGTCGCCCTGGCATACGCAGGGGTGGAGAAGACAAAACCCAAGAGTACCCGCCCGGCAGTGTCCACGGCTCCTGCTGCCGCCCCGTCCGCAGGGCTTATCTACAAAGGCGTGGAGATTGACGAGAAGTGGATCAGCAGGGCCTACCAGTGGAACAAGGACAAGATACTCCGGAACTCCAAGGGGGAATTCGTAGTCTGCCAGAGGTATCGTCCTCTTTCCCCCCTTCTGTCCCGGCCGGGAACCGTTTACTTCATACCCAAGGCGACAATTCCGGGCAGCAGCCGGACATATCCGTTTACGGTCACTCCCGGCGCTCCTAGGGAACTGGACCCCAAAAGCGAGATGCTTGTCGAGAGGCAGGCGTTCCGCTACGGACAGAAAAGGAACAACACGATCTACTGGATAAAAGAACCGAAAATCACAATACATATCAAGACCGTCGAGGGGGGGAATTTTGGCGGTGGAACGATTGTGCCTGAAGGAACACTCCTTCTGCCCCGCGGAACCTTTGTTTACTCGCGGAAAATAGTAAACAGCTACGAGCTGCTCACGCGGATCGACAAGGAACAGTTCGTAGAATATCTCAAGTCCGGTAAAGACCTGCCCGTTCCAGTCTTTCTGCCAAGGGCCATGCAGCCGTTGGCGACATCACAGCCGGTGATTTCCGAAGGCTCCGAGAAGGACCTGAACGGTCGGATCGGGATGGCGGAGAATTACATCCAGAATAATTTGCCGAAAAAGGCGCGAGCTATCCTCGAAAAGCTCATAAAAAAGTACCCGAAGTCCGAGCAGGCGGAAAAGGCCAGGGAACTCCTGTCGGAATTGTGATCCCGGAATCGTGAACACTGGCTCGCTTGTGGTGCGGGCAAATATAATAACCATCCCGAGTAAATCGTCCCGATTAAACTCGCAAATCAACCCTGAAAGTAAGCCTGTCCCCATTTCCCGGACAATTGTTCGCACACTGATTCCTGTTGTTTGTTGTTGGGGCTTGACCGCGGAAGGGCGCAGTTCTACCATGCTTGCGGCAGCTCATGAAACCCCGGCCTTACATACTGTCGCAGTTGGATATGGGCGAGTTCACCATCGCGGGCTACTCGGTGGCGGGGGAGGAGTCCGTATTCATAACTCCTGAACTCGACTGCTGTTTCGATATCGGCAAGTGTCCGCGTGAGGCCCTTACGGTCAATAACGTCCTGCTGACGCACGGGCACATGGATCACGTAGCCGGGCTGCCGTACTACTTCTCGCAGCGCGATTTCCAGGGTATCGCCAACGGAACGGCGTTTGTCCCCGTGCCGTTGGTCGATCCACTGGAAGACCTGATGCGTGCGATCGGTCGCGTCGAGGGCCACGTCCCGCCGCACCGATTCGTCGGCGTAAAGGACGGTGAGGACGTCGAGATTCGCCGCGGGTTGGTTGCGCGGGTTTTCGCGACGCGGCACATTCGCGGCTCGGTGGGTTTTACGCTGATTGACGTGCGTCGCAAGCTCAAGGAGGAATACCTCGGACTTTCCGGCCCGCAGATCGTCGAGTTGAAAAATAAAGGCGTGGAGATAACGCGTCGTGAGGAATATCCCCTGGTTTCGTACCTCGGCGATACGGGAGAGGCGGATTATTCCCGCCTGGACCATGTAGCCAATGCGAGGGTGCTGCTGGTCGAGTGCACGTTCTTCGAGGAAGAGCACATGGATCGCGCCCGGAACGGAAAGCACATTCACGCTCGCAATCTTCCGGCGGTCCTGGAAGGCATGAACAACGAAAAGATCGTCATAGTGCACGTGACACGCCGGACAAACATGAGCCTGGCACGGAGAACGCTCCGCAAGACCCTGCGCAAAGACATCCTGGATCGCGTGACATTCCTGATGAGCCGGAAGTACATCGAGGCTGACTGATTTTGCCGCCCAGGACACGTGATATTCCCGGCGTGAACAACCTTGCGTTTCACTGTGTCGGCGGCGCGGCGCTGATCCTTCGGCGCCTGCTGCGGATGGTTCGTCCGTACCGCAGGCCCAGAGACTTTCCCGCTTCTGACGTCGCGCGATCGGTGGATTACGATTTTTCCGTGGTTGACGGATGGTCCGGGTTGCTCGCCGAGTACAAACAGGGGGCGTTCGACTTTTCCGGCAGGACGATACTGGAATTGGGGCCTGGCCCGGACCTTGGGACCGGGCTGATTATGCTTTCCCGCGGAGCGAGCCGATACCACGCCCTGGACGTCAACCCGCTGCTGAACCTGACGGGCAGCGGCTTTTACGAGGCGCTGCTGGAACGCCTCTCGGACGATCCGCACCGTCGCGTGGAGGTCGAGGATCTTCGCGCGGAATTATCGGCAGTCCTCTCCGGCGAAGGGAACCGCCTGCGGTATAAGTGCAGCCGGGATGGCGAGGTCTCCGGACTGCGCGGACAGGGTGTGGATCTCGTTCTCAGCCAGGCGACGCTTGAACACATAAGCGATTTCCGCCGCCTCGCGGGACAACTCGCAGAGGTCGTTTCGCCGGGCGGGATCATGCTGGGTGTCGTGGACCTGCAAACGCACGTCCGGTTTCTTCGCAGCCGTGATCCGCTGAACATATATCGCTACCGCGACTGGTTCTACCGGCTTGTCCGTTTCCCAGGCGCGAGCAACCGCCTTCGCGGCGGCGATTATGAGCGGATTCTCCGCGAGACCGGCTGGTCGGATATCCGAGTAGTTCCGCTGGAGACGGTGGGGCGCGAGTACCTCGGCGCGGTTGCGCCGCACCTTGCCGGGCGCTTTCATGATGGCGATGAGATGAAGATATTGAGTATGGCGCTTCTGGCGAGCAGGTCCTGACGCCACGTCCACTCGATTTTCCGATGCGTGTATTCAGGTCGGCGCTTGTTTTTTTCGTAGAATATCGTTCCACTGATGCGAGGAGATGTAGCCGGATCAGGCCGGAAGGCGGCCGTCCCCGTATTTCTATAACACCAGTAAGGAATCGATTGATGTCCGATAAGTACAAAGTCGTAGATGAAGCCCTCGGCAGGATGGACCTGGCCCAGAAAGTCGGCCAGTTGTTCACGCAGTCGTTCTACGGGTCGCTCATAACGCCGGACGTGGTGAACATGATCCGGAACATGCATTGCGGGGGTCTGCGCGTGACGCAGTTCTACCGCCAGTTCCGCCATTACGCCCGTCCCGGTCAGAAGCGCGAAGCGTTCGACAAGTCTTCTCCCTCCGATATTCCGCCCGATCAGTTCAACGACATCCAGGACACGCTGTGCAAGCCGCCGTACCTGGACATCGACGAATACACCGAAGTGCTCAACCGCCTCAAGGAGATAGCCTCCGAGCGCCCTTACGACGCGCCGCTTCATCTGTGCCTCGACCAGGAAGGCGACGGCAGCGCAGACTTCGTGCGCGGCGGGGTTCACTTCTTCCCGTCGCAATGGGGCCTGTCCCGCACGGGCGATACGGACCTGGTGTACCAGTCCGCCAAGGCGATCGGCGAGCAGCTCGCAGCCGTCGGGTTCAACGTTATCCACTCGCCGGTGCTGGACGTGGTGTTGTACCCGGATTCGACCTATATCGGCACGCGGGCGTTCAACGGTAGTCCACAGCAGGTGACCGAAATGGCCAGGGCGTTCATCCGCGGTTTTACGGAAGCGGGCGTCATGTGCTGCGGGAAGCATTATCCCGGCAGGGGGTCCACCGACGTGGACGACCATCACGACCTCGCGGAAATCAAGCGCAGCGAGGAGGAGCTCTGGAACGTCGAGCTGTATCCGTATCGGAAGCTCGCCGAGGAAAATCTGCTGTCGATGATCATGGTGGGACACTCCATCTATCCCGTCTGGGACGCGGAAAACCCAGCCAGTTGCTCCCGCGCCGTTGTTACCGACGTCACACGCGGGCAGGTGAGGTTCAAGGGAATCGTGACGACCGATTCGATGATCATGAAGGCGATCGCCAAGAAGTATGGCGGCATCCCTCAGGGTTGCCTGATGGCCGCCAAGGCGGGAGCGAACCTGATCCTGATGAAGGAAGTCGGACCGATCCGCGACGAGTCGTATCGCCTGGTGCTGGAAGCGGCCAAGGCTGGTGAAATACCAGAAAGCCAACTCGACGAGCAGATAGCCACGACGCTCCGATGGAAGGTCGATTTCGGACTCTACGGCGACAATTACATGAAGGATCCACGCCGGGCGGTGCAGACCATTCGCGGTGGGAAGTTGGACGAAATCGAGCGGCGTGCGGCGGAATCAGCCGTCCACGTTGTCCGCGATACCGACGGCGTGCTTCCGTTGAAGACGGACCAGCGCGTGCTCCTGGCCGAGCAGATCGCCGGCGCGCACCTCAACGCCAACGATCGATACGTCCATCCGGGCATATTCTGGGAGCAAATGCTTCAGCGCAGCCGGAATGTCTCGCTACTGGAATTGCACAGCGAACCGACCGAAGACGACCGCGCGAAACTTTTCGAGTACGCCGGGTATTACGACGTGCTGGTGATCACCCACTATTCGGGACGCTCCAGCGCGAGCACGCGAAAGCTGATCGACGAGGCGCTCGATAAGTTCAAATCTACCGACGCTCCTGGCGTGGTTGTCGTCGCCAACTCACCGCTACCCTACAACACGCCGGAAAACTGGCCGACCGTCGTGTGCACGTACAGCCCGATGCCCGCGGCGCTTGAAGCCGCTTCTTCGTTGTTGTACGGCGAGTTGGAGGCGCGTAAACCCGCCACGTCGAAACCGTTCGATCCGTAGTGTCCCGCCCGATCAATTGGGTGCGAGCGAAGGTCACTTTGCGACGGGTTCCGGCGTTGCGACCATCACTCGGTTTCGCCCGTTGCGTTTTGCTTCGTACAGCGCCGTGTCGGCGCGTCGGAGGATGTCTGCCGCCGTGTCGGACTTATCGCCGGAGAAGTCGGCGATACCGCAACTTATGGTCACCGCTCGCTTTTCGTTGCTGAGCCTCGCCGCCACCAGCGGGCGCAATCGTTCCAGAACCTGCCGCGCCTGGCGGAGCGGCGTCTCCGGCATGAGGAGCACGAATTCGTCGCCGCCGTAACGTGCGAGCACGTCGGTCGTGCGTATTTCCTGGCTCATTATTTCCGCGAGCTGTCGTAGCACCTCGTCGCCGACTGCGTGCCCGTAGGTGTCGTTGATCGTCTTGAACTTGTCTACGTCGAAGATCGCCGCGCAAAACGGATGATGGTAGCGGGCGGCGCGTTCGTACTCCCTGGCGAACTGCTCCTCGAACACCCGCCTGGTGGCGATTTTGGTAAGCGGATCGATCTGGCTGTCGCGCCGGGCGCGATCGAAGAGCTTGGCGTTCATCAGGTTCACGGACAGAATCTGTTGCAGCAGGGACGCCTTGTAATCCAGGAGCTCGCGCGAATTCGCGATAGAGGAGTTCAACTGGCACATGCACACGTATGCGTGGTCCGTATCGATGTCGCCGGAATCGTTGGTATCGTTGTATATCGGAAGGTGCAGGATCATCCGAGGCGCCGTTCCCTGCACTGCGCTGCATGCCTTCGGGAGATCGTGAAACGTGATCGTACCGGTCGGATCTTTTACGAGATCGTTGCAGAGGTTTCGCTCCGAGCAGGGACATTGATTACGGCTGATGACCCGCAGATCGTCCGGGTCCTGCGAGTGTCCGGGAAAACAAAGCACACCACGCTGGGAACCGAAAATTCGCGGCACCTCGCGCGTCACCAGTGCGAGTATCTCATCGTAGCCGAGATTCCTGAAACACTTGGAGATCATCGCAACCTGTTCCGCGGCTGCCTGCATCGCCTGGTTCGCCGATTTCTGGTGTGTCACAATATCGCGGCTGGATAGCATTCCGACCGGTGCGCCGTCCTCAAGAATAGGCAGGTGCCGGATGCCGTTGGAGATCATCAGTTCCTGGGCTTCCTCGATTGGCGTGGACATTGTGCACGAGACGATATTTGTACTCATGATGTCGCGGACGCGCACGTTTTGTGGCCCGGGCTCACCGGCCAGGCCTCGCACGACGTCGCGCTCCGTGAATATCCCAGCCGCTCGTCCGTCATCGGAAACCACGATCAGGCAGCTCACGCACCGTTCGCTGAGATTACGCGCTGCGACCGTAATCGACTCCTCGCCGTCAATTGTTGCTATCTTGCCTACACCGCGAGCGATGTGTCCGACTGACTTGGCGTCCAGCACTAATACTCTCCTTCTTTACGAGTATGGCTGGGCGGGATACACCGTGAACCCGACCCGGTTTTTTCCATCGGCAAGTCGATGAAATGGCTGAACTAAGGAAATAGTAGATTTCGCGTTTTCATGAAGCCTTTCGATATCGTCACCACGGTTTTTTCCCTTTCCGCGAGGTCGATATGCGTATTTGTACTGGAACGTCGGCGATTCCGATGGTGTAATATGCTGGAATGCTCGGTAGAGTCCGGAAAACCTCGGGCCTGGACGTCGGACTTGCCCTTACCTTTGCGGGTCTGGCGTACCTTGTATGGGCGTTGGTTGCGGGCGTGACCCGCGCGCTCGTCCAGCAGGCGATCTATGTAACCGCCGATAAGTCCGAATCGCTACCGGCGGCTGCGAAATTCGTGCAGGTGCTGTTTGTCGACGGCGGGTTCGCAATCGATATGGTCGGGCTGGCGTGGCTGGTAGTCTCGATGTACCTGATCCTTCGAAGCGCGCATCAGAGGATCAGCATTTCCTGGGCGTGGATGTCGTCGGTGTTGCAGGGCTTTCTTGCTTCGCTGGGCGGTATCTGGGTGCTCTGGGCAAACTCCGCGGCGTTCGCCCAGCCGACGAGTACCATCGGGCAGAGTCCGACAACGCTCGGGCGGGTCAGCCAAATCTCGCTTCCGGTTATCCTGACCCTTGCGGTGCTGATATGGGTTACGTTCCTGGTCTGGCTGCTCGTGAGACGAACCCAATGGGCCAGGCGAGGACTGGGACCGTCGCTTTCCGATAGCCTGCGAACGCATAGCTATAAATAAAAGCAGGTTTCAGACTTCAGGCTTCAGACTTCAGGCTTCAGACTTCAGGCTTCAGGCATGGGTATCACACCAACCCCTTGCGTTTTCGCACGGACCATTCCACGCACAGCAGGGCGATCAGCACGATTATCAGCGGTATCGCCAGGTCCCTGGTCAGTTCCTGACGATGGGGGATCGGGACTATTTTCGGCCGCGCGGCGATCCTGATCTTTCCGATCATTTCGGAAAGGGAGGCGATAGGCGCGAACTCGCCGCCGCTGGCTTCGGATATCTGTTTCAGCACGTCGAATTTCGCCAGGACATCCATCGCTTCCAGGTCCCGCTTGAGAACTTCGAACCTGTGCTCGGCTGAGAGATTCTTTCCGTCGACGCTCGCCTCGATCCTGAGTGTGTAGACGCCCGCCTCGGTGGCCATGCGGGCCGAGAGCATCCCCTGCCGCATCATCTTGTCCGAACTCAGGGCGAGTGGGATCGGGCTTTGGCGTTTCGTGTCCGATGGTCGGAACAGGCTGACCTTGACGGGCGTTTTCGACATGGACCGGCCTGAAGCGTCTTCCACCCCGGCCTCGATCCGGATCGACTCGGCGCCGGTCACGAGACGCCGATGATCGTAGCTGGTTCTGTCCGTGACGATCCAGACGTTTCCCTTCGGGGCTGTAAGGTACAGGCCCACCTGTCGCAAGAAGCGCCTCTGCGCCTCGGCGGTGTCCTTCTGCGAAAGTACCCACCGCCAGGTCGTGTCGAAGGCGATCGCCAGCGTCCGTCCCTTTCCATATCGTTGGGCGACGATCAGCGGCTTGCGGTCGGACGTCTCGGCGAGCACCGTGGCGGCGGGTTTTACCCCCGCAAGAAGGTTGCAGCCGGAAAGCTTTCGCAGAGATGCCCACGTCTCGGCGTTCTTGCCGTTTACGGCGATGTTCATGATCTCATTCGCCAGGCCGTCACGAGTGGGAATCACGCGGATCATCTCGTCCCTTTGCCCTTTCGAGGCGCCAAGGTCCACGGGCATCATCTTTGCGATGGGGGTCTTGTCCCATCCGCCGCGCCCGAAACTATTCCGCCCTCCGATCATGCAGAAGCCCTTGCCGTACTCGCCCACGAGCTTTCGGACGATTTCGAGCTGCTCGTTTGTGAACTGCGACGCGGAAACGTCTCCGAAGATCACCGCGTGGTACGTCATCCAGTCGGCCAGCTTGTCGCCGATGGGCGGTGGACTGTCCACCCGGAGCGGCTGGAGCAGAACCCTCCGATCGAGACGGAACCTCCGCCCCCCGGCAAAGGCGCGGGCGATGTACTTGCTCTCGAAGCGGAACTTGCCCTCCACGTACAGTATCCGCATGTCGCGGTCCACCACGCGAACCAGCTTGCCTTCGCTGGGCTTGCCCGCGAGGTCGCGAGGTTTTTTCCCGACGATTTCCGCCGAAACGCGCAGGCGGTGATAGCCCGGTAAAAGCGGAACGTGCACGAACCGCACCGTCCGGGAAACCTGCCGATCGCGGATTTCAATTTCCTTTTTGCCGATGACCTGCTCGCCGAAGCGGCATATAACCTTGACGGCGCGTATCCCCGGCGTGTCAAGCCCGATCGCCTCGATGGTGGCGGTGATCGGAAGCTTGTTGAACGCCTGGACTTCGTCCTCCGCGCCCAGGTTCTTCACCGTCAGCGTTCGTGTCGATCCGGTAACGGTCTGCGAACCCACGCCGATCGTGTAGATCCCGATACCCTGCGAACCCTTGATTTCCGCCAGGCGCTCCGGCGTGAAAATGTCCGACGTGTTGTTGCAACCATCGGAAATCAGCAGGATCGCCCCGACGTCCCTGGCATTCGCCGTGTGCAGATCGGTCCGGCGCGCGATGACGTCGCCGATGGCTGTGACCTGTCCGCTCGCTGTGAGCGCGGGGAAAGGCGCCTCGGGATCCTTACCGGTCAGTTCGGCGCTTCGGATCACCTCGCCGTCGAAGGTGAACACGTCGATATCGTTCTGCCGGATGAGCTGTTCGATCTGGCGTCGATTATCGTTCAGCGCGTCGCGAACGGAACTGACGCGGCTTACGGGCTCTTCTCCCTCGCGCAGTTTCTTGTCCGTGTAGACTGCCGGCATGTCGCGTCTGTTCATCGAGGCGGAATCGTCCACGGCTATCAACAGCCAGCGGCGAACCTTCTCGTGAGTTACCCGCTCGATGGCGGGACGGACGGACCACGCCGCCAGGAGAAGCAGAACGATAATCCGCAAAGTCAGCAGAAGCGCCTTGAGAGGCCGTCGGAGGGGGCTGGTCGTACGCCGGTACGCGCGGAACACCCACGCCAGCGCGCAGGTCATAATCGCGAGAATAGCGCCGCCGTCGGGCAGGAAGAATACCAGGCACGCGGCGAAATGGATGAGCGTTCCCCACAGCCCGGCCCGCACCATCGCACGCGTGCGTTCGGAAGTTCCAGCCATCGCACCGTAAATCAACGCGATAACCGCACCCGCCATGCCCGTCAGCAGCGCCACCAGCGTAAGGGAGATGGCGAAAGACGGCCTGCGATTATTCCACACCCAGTGCAGAAGCGAGACGACTTCCCAAAGCAGCGCCAGGGACGCCGCGGACCAAAGCAGCCACTTCAATTGGCCGGGCGGGTCAAACAGAAGCGTCATGCCGAGAAAGTTCACGTTGGCGATGGCTCCTTTCGTCCGCCCCTTCCGTTACGGAACAACCCAGTCCGGATAGTGTAAAGTATTGTCCAAAGGTATCGGAACTCCAAAAAGATAACGCCGGGTGGCTTGCCGGGAAATCGGGTCGCTCACTTTTCTTCGGACTTGGGAGTGAATGTCTTGACAGGCTGCCGACGCTTGCGTATAAAGGTTCCGCTGTTATCGTGAGAATCGTGAAAATCCCCGGCTGAGACCGAACCGTTTCCCCTAAGCGAGAAAAACAATGACCGATGAATCCCTCGACGTACTGAAGAGTAAAATGGACGCCGCGAGCTTCGAGAAACTCTCCGCACTGAATAATGACGAAGTCAACGCCTTCGTCGCCGAGGCGATAGAACTGTGCAGCCCGCAGCGCGTCGTCGTCTGCGACGACTCGCCGGAAGACGCTGCCTGGATTCGTCAGCAGGCGATAGACAACAAGGAGGAACGCCCCCTGGCGATCGAGGGGCACACGGTCCACTTCGACGGGTACTTCGATCAAGCCCGCAAGAAGGACGTTACCAAGTACCTCGTGCCGGAGGGCGAACACCTGGATTCCAAGCTCAACCAGGTGGCCCGCGACGAGGGTCTGAAGGAAATGTGCGACCTTCAGCGAGACGCCTACGCCGGAAGGACCATGTACGTGCGTTTTTTCTGCCTGGGACCGACGAATTCGATATTCGCGATTCCGTGCCTTCAGGTTACGGATTCAGCCTACGTCGCGCACAGCGAAGACCTGCTGTACCGCGGAGGATACGAACAGTTCAAGCGCCTTGGCGAAGGGGGCGAGTTCTTCAAGTATCGCCACGCCACCGGCGAGGTTGACGAGCGGATGATCTCTAAAAATCCGGACCTCAACCGCGTATACATGGACTACACGCGCAATACCGTGCTTTCCGTGAATACGCAGTACGCGGGTAATACCGTGGGCCTGAAAAAACTCTCGCTTCGCCTGGCGATTCGCAAGGCCGATAACGAGGGATGGCTCGCCGAGCACATGTTCATCATGCGATGCAACGGTCCTCAAGGGCGGAAGACGTACTTCTGCGGCGCCTTCCCCAGCGCATGCGGAAAAACCGCCACCGCCATGCTTCCGGGCGAAAATATCGTCGGCGACGACCTGGCGTATTTCCGCGTCATAGACGGCCGGTTCCGCGCGGCGAACGTCGAGAACGGAATCTTCGGAATCATCGCCGACGTCAACGCCCAGGACGATCCGGAGATCTTCGACGTGCTTACCAGCCCAGGCGAGGTGGTCTTCTCGAACGTGCTCGTCAAGGACGGTAAACCCTACTGGATCGGGATGGGACAGGAGATTCCCTCCGAAGGCGAGAACTACTGTGGGAAGTGGGAAAAGGGCATGAAAGGCCCGGACGGTAAAGACACCACGCCCAGCCACAAGAACGCACGCTACACCGTGCGGATGAACGACCTGTCCAACAGGGACCCGGACTGGGATAATCCCAATGGCCTGCCGATCAGCGGGATTATCTACGGCGGACGGGACAGCGACACGCTCGTTCCCGTGCAGGAAGCGTTCAGCTGGGAGCACGGTATCTGCACGATGGGCGCCATGCTGGAAAGCGAAACCACGTCCGCGACGATCGGCGCCGAGGGCGTCCGCACGTTCAACGTGATGAGCAATATGGACTTCCTGTCGATGCCGATCGGAAAGTACATCCGGAACAACCTGGATTTCGCCGCGGACATCGACCGGCCCGATGTGTTCGGGACCAACTACTTCCTGAAGAAAGACGGGGTGTACCTCAACGGAAAGCTGGACAAGAGCGTCTGGCTGAAGTGGATGGAACTTCGCGTCCACGGCGATGTCGAGGCGATCGACGTCCCGACCGGTCGGATCCCAAAATACGAAGATCTGCGCAAGCTGTTCGAGCAGGTGCTGGGCAAGGATTACACCGAGGCCGAGTACGTCGAACAGTTCACGATCCGTATTCCGCAGTGCCTGGCGAAACTCGCCCGCATGGAAAAAATATACGCCACGGTTTCCGATACGCCCCCGGCTCTGACGCGCGAGCTGGTGGCACAGAAACAGCGCCTGGAAAAACTCCAGGCCGAGAAGGGCGATTACATTTCACCGCTGGATTTGTAAAAAGAAACAGCGTAAAGGTAAATAGCCGAACGGCAAGCCGCATTGCAACTCGTGCCATTATCCGGACGTTGCGCCAATTGCCTTAAAACGGCGCGCCGAATATTCGTCCATAGCTTACATCTCGGCTTGCCGATCGGCTGTGTTTACCGGTTTTTTGCCGGTTTGTAAGTCCTGGCGTCCCCGAATTATCCCTCACGGCTCGATTTGTCCCTGCCGGGATTTTTTTTTGCGCACACCCCTGATACATTATTTTATAGAATTCCCTTGACATATCATGACAACGCACGCCATAATACGTCATGTAGGTACATGCAGCGACAAGAATACTATTTGCCGCTATCGGGAGCATTTTATGCCGATATCCAGGCCAAATACCGACAAGCCTGCGTCCGCATTGTTTACCCTGGAGGAGCTTGCGACCCACCTGAAAGTCTCTCCGCGAACTATTCAGAGGATGGTGCAGGCAGAGGAGATCCCCGCGATAAAAATCGGGGGGCAGTGGCGATTCCTGCAGAACGTCATAGCCGACTGGCTTGCAATTCGAACCCAGCTGTCCGGAAAGGACAGTCTGACGCAGATGATAGCTACCGCCCCGAAGATCGTACCTCTCAGCCGGCTGATTACTCCAGAGCGAATTGTCCTTGGCATTGCCCCGGGGTCGAAACGCGACGTGCTGGCTCCTATCGTCGATACACTGGTAAACTCGGGGATCGTGGAGGATCGGGAAGCTTACATCCAGCGGCTTCTTGCGAGAGAGGAGATGGTGACCACGGCAGTAGGAGCGGGGGTTGCGTTCCCGCATGTTCGTGAACCCGAGCAGACGGCAGTGGTGCGGCCGTGCATCGCTATCGGGATATGTCCCGACGGGACGGATTTCCAGTCGCTCGACGATGAACCCACCTACGTCTTCACAATCTGCTGCAGTGCGTCGGAAGTCGTTCACTTGCGGTTGCTGGCGAAGCTGTCTCTGCTTTTCCGGCAGCAGCATGTCGTACCGGCGATGCGAGCGGCAGTGGACAGCCGGGACGTGATGCGTCTTCTCATTAAAGCGGACTCCGATCTGACAGCGTCGTTCTGACACTTCTCCAGCAAAGGAACGAATCCCAATGAAACTGACTGAAACAATCCGAACGGAATGCCTGAAGCCGAGGATGACCTTGCGGAACAAAGCGGACGCCCTGGCTGCGGTTGCGGCCGCAGCCAAGCAGTGCCGGGTCCTGGATGGCGTATCCGAGGAGGAAATATTGCGCAGGCTCAGGGAGCGGGAGTCCCTGTGCAGCACGGGCCTGGGCGATGGCGTGGCGATCCCTCACTGCAGGCTTCCAGGCATCGAGGAATTTGTTGTCGGAATGATCACTGTCGATAAGGGGATCGATTTCGATGCCGCCGACGGAAAGAAGGTGCGCATCATCGCCTTTATCATCGGTCCGGAGTCGGACACCTCCGACCACCCGCGGATTCTGTCCGGGCTTTCGCTCAGGCTGAGCACGCCGGCACAACGTGAGCAACTGATTGCGGAAACCACTCCGGAAGGCATGTTCAACGCGATGAAGTTCGTGCCCCCAAGGGACGTGAACACGAAGGAACACACCGAAAAGCGACTCGTCCAGATCGTCGTTCAGGAGGAAAACCTATTTTATCGCATTCTCGAGGCCATCGAAAGTCTCGAGGGCACGGCGGCTACGGTTCTTGAAAGCAGAAACACGAGCGAGTACCTGACGAAGCTCCCCGTCTTCGCCAGTTTCCTTACGGACAGCAAGAGCCGGTTCTGCCGGGTGGTTATCGCCACGGTGCCCAAATCCCTCACGAACGAAATCCTTCGTCGCATCGAGGTCGTCTCGGGGGGAATTGCGGGCCGGAGCGATATTCTGGTGATTGTCCAGGACGTATTCCTGGCCGTTGGCGCATTGAGCATTTAAATCGGCATGGAGATCATACAATGAGTGCTCAGGCGATACTGATTTGTGCTGCGGGCCTGTCCGCCGGGCTGGGTCTCTATGCGGGTAAACTCGCCAGGCGGTTTCGCCTGCCGTCCCTTATCGGCTACATGCTCCTGGGTGTAACCCTTGGCGTCTCCGGGTTGCGGCTGTTGGATGGTCAGGCTTTGGAGAGTATGGCCTTCATCACTAAAGTGGCGCTTGGTTTCGTCGCATTCGCCATCGGATCGGAACTGAGCTTTGCATGGCTGAAAAAGCAGGGCGTCGGCGTTATCGCCATCATCCTGACCGAGTCCTTCGGAGCGTTCCTGGTCGTCTTTGCGGGGGTGTATTTTCTGACGGGCAACCTTCCAATGGCGATTATGTTTGCCGCCGTAGCGCCGGCAAGCGCCCCGGCGGGGACGGTCTCGGTCATCCAGGAATACAGGGCCAAGGGCCCGCTCACCAGGATACTGTACGCCGTGGTCGGGTTTGACGACGCGCTGGCGATTTTCATCTATGCCTTCGCCGCAGCCATTGCCAGAAGCCTTCTAGCCGCGGATGCGGGTTTGGCCGGTGGAGGCGGGAGCGAACTGCTTTTGGTCGCAGGTAAGGAAATCGGCGTGAGCCTTTTGATAGGTCTTGGTTGCGGTTTCCTGTATAACGCATTGGCGCCGCGGCTGACCAAGCCTGCCGAGGTGTTAGTCCTGACATTCGGCATTGTGGGGGTCGGTGTCGGGCTGGCGGAAATGTTCCATGGATCGCTGATCCTGTCGAACATGATCGTCGGACTCATCCTGGCCAACACTCGCAGCGAGGACACCGTCCGCCGCGTGACGTCTCCTCTCGGTGGGATAATGCCTTTGATATTTGTCCTGTTCTTCTGCCTGGCGGGGGCTCACCTGGACGTCTCGATGCTTTCCCGGATCGGGCTTGTCGGCGTGGTCTACGTTGTGTGCCGGTCCGTAGGGTTGGTAGGTGGTTCCTGGCTTGGCGCGTCTATCGGAAAGATGGACAGGAAGATCAGGAACAACGTCGGGCTTGGCATCCTCTCCCAGGCCGGCGTCGCGATAGGTTTGGCGCTCGTTGCCAAGGAACAATTCGATGCCATGGGTATACCGGAAGCCGGCAGGATTGGAAGCGAACTCATTGTCGCCATTACCGCCACAAGCATTATCTTCGAAGTCGTAGGACCGATATTGACCAAGATCGCCCTGTCCAGAACCGGTGAAATCAACCGCGACGAAACCCTCGTACGCTGAGCGCGACGCGACCGCCGAAGGGGCAAGGGAATGGTTTATGCCCGATACCCAATGGAGGCGCCCGGTCTTGCCTGGGCGGCGCTATGAACGCATCATTCCAAAGGTCGTGACGCAATATCGACAGAAAGCGAGTTTTGCTGAAGTTATTTCTTTACGAGTCCATTAGTCGCTTCATCACACTGAAGTAATCTCTATCATTAGCAGAAGGAGCATTCCCCTGATGTCCAACGGTTACAACATGTCCCCAGCCATATGGCTTTTCATGCCCAAGATACATCTTCATCCAGGGACAGTAATTTTCGAAACATTCTTTTAACCAAGCATCAATTGGACTCTGATCCATTGAACAGATAAAATCATAATGGTAATAGTTCATAGCCGCCATTAATAAACTTGCATTATATGAGCCATTCCGAAACCAGTGGTCATGAAAGCCGCCGATTAAAACCTGCTTGTTCCCGATGCTTATCAGTCTTCAATACCTTTTTGATAACGTTTTGAAAACGATAGCATATTCTTATGCGTATCCTGTTTTCAAGTTTCAGGTGCAACTTATATTAAAGGTTAATTTTTACCGGGAATACTTTTCAGTTTTATGAACATGTTTCCCAGCAGTTGTTTTGCTTTTTCCGGTTCAATTTTCGGTAAAATAATATAGACCAAATCCCGGCCAACCAGAAAACGATTATTTTTTACCGGAACCTGGTTGCCATAAAGATTAAATACTTTCACATTGGTAATTGTTTTCGGTAAGGTAATCTCCACGGGGCCTGCATAATTCACATCTTTGGTCCATAAAGCAATAAGCGTCAATGGCATTTTGGATAATGATTTTGGTGGATAAGAACCCTTCGGGATATCAAAAAGGTAAGCGACATAATCAGTACTGGTTTTGAGTTTCCCAACAGGTTTTGCGTTGTTAAGCAGAGTTGCCATAGTATGGATAGCCGCAAGCCCGAGGCTGGGAGCCATGTTGCTGTCGCGGAACAATTCGTGATGACGGAAATAGGAGGCACAATTTTCTCCGAGAGCTCTGACATACATCCGGGCTAGATTATTGGCTTCATTTTTCTCCTGTCTGCTGCTGTAGTCAATCATAGGGGGACCAGATTCCCGAAATTCTTCGGTAAGGGCTATTCTGTACTTGCTGCCGATCTTTTTCAGGTCTTCCTGAGCTATTTTCAAATTCTTAGGGAAACCTCCATAAAAGGGGTTGCTGAGTCCGAAGCGGTAAGGATGATATGAGAATTGATCAAAATATGCATTTCCTTCCGAGATGGTTTTATTCCATATTGGTGTTCTGAAAGCATTCACCAGGCTGCCCCCTATAATAACAGCATCGGGAGCGATCTTTCGAATAATCGGAGAAGTTCTTTTTAGAATTTTCAGATATTCCTCCGCGTTTAGATAAGTGTTCGGCTCATTGCAGATTTCCCAATATTTAACTTTTCCTTTATATTTTTTTACCAGAGCTGCTACCCATGCTTCCCAGAGCTTGAACTGTTTTTCGGTCAGGCGCCCTTTGTCCAGATCATTTACCTGAATTTGTCCGTTAATCATCTCTCCCAGATTTCCGGGACCGGGAGCTAATGCCAGTTTTCCGGTAAAAAGTTTAGAGTTCTGGAGAGTCCACAACCACTCAATTCCTGCCTCATTGGCAGCGTCAACCATTTTTTCCACCCAAGGTTCTTCGCAAGCCGATTTCATCCGTTCAATATTCAGATAATAGTGCCATGTCCCAATTCCGAGATCTGCGGCTGTTTTATATTTCTTTTTAAGATCCTCTAATTCGGCTGGATTTCTCATACTGGGAATTGGATTGACACCGAAAAAATCTTTATTTCTTCCTGCGGGAGCGGGTTGCCCGATAATCAGACGATAGATACCGTTGGCAACAACATGCGAATTCTCAAATATTTTTATTCTCAACAGCGCTGCACCTGTCAAAGTTCCGGGCAAAGGAATTACAATATACTTTGTTTCTTGATTGATTGTCAGTTTGAGATTCTTAGTTTTAGCAAATTGTCCATTGGGGGTGGCAAATGAGTATTCAACCTTTAAATCATGTGATTGAATTCCTAAGCTGGTTACGGCAATCTTAATTTTTTTCCCACTCACCAGTGATCCTGGAATTTCTTTGGCAAGATCGACAGTGATTTCAGATTTTGAATTACTGGTGTCCGTATGCTGACTCAGAACAACATCATCGACCCAAACTCTGCCAGCGCCTCGTACCTGAAATGTGGCGGCAACAATATTGGGATAATAGTCTTCCGGTTTCAGAGTAGCCTTGTAATCCTTCCATTGATCAGTAATATTGAATCCAGCACTTGCACTGTATGAACCATAGTGCCAGCTGGGGACCAGTAATGAGGCATTTATAAATACGGATTTATTTTTATTCGTTGTGTCGGAACTTTTTGCTCTGAATGACAACGTCACCGGATAGCCTCGGTCAATTCTTACAAAGTTGCTGCTTACTCTAGGTTGAATTTGATCTTTTGGGGGGAAGTGAAAGATTTCCAGGCATTTCCTTCCTGTTTGACCGGGAGTTGAAACAATTCTCCAGCCAGCCTGACCGGGCTTGAAAGGTTGCCATGCTGAACCACTCCAACCATTCCAGCCATTTTCAAATCCCTGATTGATAACTAGATTGTTATTTTTCAATGCCAGGTTAACCGGGTATTTGTTAATTACTTTTCCTGCCCCGATTATCCCTGTTTTTGTGGCACAGGGACTGTTTTTTGTGATATCCATAAAGTATGGTGAGTCCGGGTCAAAACTGATAATTCCGGGATCTTCATATAGATCATTTGGGGTGAATTTCAAGCCCTTATAATAATCAATACCCTCTTTTTTCTGTGCAACCCTTCCAAGCCAGGTAACTTTTCCCAGATTCCAAAGGCAATTTTCTTTTACATTTTCCGCTTTCAGATTTACATCCTTAGTGACATTAATTCCAGATCGGCAGCGGGTGATTATATTCTTTTCTATTCTGAAATCGGCTCCGGTTTTATCAAAAATACTTATTCCTGCACGTGATGACAATGCAATTGTATTGTTATGGACATAGTAGTTGTTCCCTTTACCTAACGAAATGGGAGAAGTTGTCCAGGCACCATGAAAATCATAAAATTGATTGCCGGCAATTTCCACATTGTCAGAATATCTGACGCTTAGACCTTGTCGTCCTTCATGAATTCTAGAGTTGAGAATTTTGATCCCTGAAGACTGCCAGATTAATACACAGTTTCTTCTGATATCAAAACCGTCGAAAACAACATTATGAACATTATTTAACGATAATGCGTAAGCCAGATGCCGTCCATCAAGCACTGGCATGTCACCAAGGTGGCTTTTTACACCGCCTTTTGGGGGGGATTTTGAATTTACTTCAACGTTGGCAGTGAAAATTACTGGATTTTCTACTGTTCCTCCGGAAGTTATTGAAACTGCATACTTATGAAGGCCTTTTTCTTCAGGCCAATTGTTCAATGCATAATAAACGCCGGGATGAACAATGACCGTATCCCCTGCCTGTGGAGGCCGCCAATTACTGCTGACAATGGTTCCGTTTCTGGCCTTAGGCGTTCCTTTACATCCTGTCAGAGTAAAGTTGGTTCGTCCTGTATATTGAACTTCTACTTTGCCGATCATGGCCGTGCCTTTCATGGGAAACTGCACTGCCCTCGCGACTTTGATTTCTGTCTGGCCTTCTTTTATTGCTTCAATCAGGCGAGTCGGTTGACCTCGGTCAATGGTGCGCCATGCATCCTGGGGAGTATTTTTCAAACCGGAATTATTGTTGTTTCCATCCGGTCTGACATGGAAAGTTGCAGCAAATATGGTTGAATTTATTAATGATATTCCTATTATCAGGCCCAATAGTGAAGCTTTATTATTCATAGATCTTATTTCCTTAATGGATTTTATAAAACAATTTTACACTGGAGCCAATTGCAAAAGTCTTTGACTCATTTTAGTTAGGGTTTGCTGAATAAGCTATTCTTTCGCGGTTTGGTTTTTCGGTGGGTTATCGTGGCCGGGATTCAGGCTGCTATTTTCATGGATAGCGTATTGGGATGTTGATTTCGGCTTGCCTTGGCGGGCGCAGAGAGTATAAGGCAGGATAAGGTCCAGAGTGAATCGCCGCTTGCCCTGGCCAAGCTTGCCCTCAATCGGAATCCGATCTGTCTCGTCCTGCCTAGCAAGTTTCCGCTGTTCTTTCAACACCTCGGCATTGGTTTCTGCTGCCTTTCATATACTCCTTCACCTTCGGATTGCGATCCACATAATCATCAAGCAATATTTTTAATTGCTTATAGTCATCTTCAGTGTAGACATGACCGTCACCATTAAAACGCAGCAAGTTAAAGATCATGTGAGGTCCCAACTCTACTCCCTCCTTGATATATCTGAAGAAATTCTGGTAGTACACATGCTCATCTAACACCGGAACCATGCCTGGGCACAATGCCTTGATATATCGAGCGCGTTCTAAGTGTATTGTTGGGTCAAAGGTTGACACGTCGTATGTACGTATGACATCCTGCGTATCCTGGAAGAAGGGATGGGGAGACACTCCGATGATAAGAGCATCATGTTTGGCAACTTTGGCCGCATCATAGACCAACTTCTGAGTGTTGTAAATCGTCTTTTCCTTACCAACCCAATCACGATTTGAAAAAGCGTAATCGTGAGGCAAAAGGAAAGGCCAGTCGAATTTAATCCCATCCAAATTGTAACACTCGGGCTTGTCAGAAAGAAGGCGCCCCATCAGTTCGCTAAGATATGGCCCAGCTATTTCTGGGTCTGAATAATCCAGATTTATAATATCACCAGACTCGGAATACACATTACGATCATAGTGATGTATCAGGAACCATTCCGGATGCGTTTGAAAAACCTCACTGTCCTTTTCAAACTGGTAAAGGCTTGCCCAGGCCATAATTTTGTATCCTCTGGCGTGGAGATCATCGACCATACCTCGTAAATCAGGGAATTTATTGGTATCAACGCGCATATCTCCCTGCTTTGTATACCACCGATCGTCCAAAATCAAAGTTCTGATAGGAAGCTGGTGTTCTTCAATTACACCAACGACCTTGTTTACCATTTCGGCGGTAATGTTATGTACTGCTCGTCCTCTCTCTTCCTGAGTGTAAGCTGTACCTATGGGATCACTATCAAGACAGACATGCTGATCTCCCCAACTGCACCACATCGGACCTAGCCACCAAGGCTCAATGTCTGCATCTGTTTTGGCTTTTGTTCGGCCTTCCCTGACAAGGATATCCGTATACTGTGCCAATGTCCCATATACGTCCTTGTTGGCTGAAAGCATTATCATAAAATGAGGGGATTCGAGCTCTTCACCTTCGTCTAGCCAATATAGGTTTTCACCAATACGAATGTGAAAGTCGTTTATTATAGTCGAGCCTTTATCCATCTTGACATGTAGACTCTCGGCAGCAACCAACTCCATGGGCGCAATCAGGAGCTGATTTTGAAGGTGCTTAAAAATAAATAGCATCGGGTGAGGCGCAAACATCAAATCAGAATCTTCCGTATTGGCATCCAACCCGATAGTGCCGAGTTTACGCCTGCCAAGAATTGTCTGCCGGACCTCGTATGCACTTGGCGAGTTTATATGAGATCTGAAATCAATGCACTCGATAGCCTTTATTTCCGAACCTCTATTTAGAAGATACCATTTATGCAGCGGCATTCTACGTTTTACGGTTGCCTCAAAGTAGAATTCGATATGATCAGGTCTGCACTCCAAAACAACCCGTGGGCAATCATAGAGACAATTGGAAGGTAGATGGTAAGTAACGATTTCTATTCCCTCTTTGGTCTCAACTTCGACCTCAGGTGTTCCCCAGGTCGTCGCACGGTTTGTGACAGGCAAAAAGGGGATACCACTACTTTTCAGAAACATCAACTCACCATCTACCGTGTAAATCTGAAAATCTGCGTTGTCTTCAATTATAAGTTGATAGTTAGGGTTCTGGATGTTCACCATTCTTTGGTTCCTTCTACAATATCTCGATTATCTGGATCCTGTGCAAGCACTGGTCACCATCCATGCTTATTGACACAGTTTCATACCAACAGGGATGATCCCGATAACTCAATGCCTCTATTCAACTAATGACCGGACACTACTGATTCTCGAAGCTTTATGTATCTCGGATTAATATCGAGGGAGATCGTGACCTTGCCGTCGACGCCGACGCGCAGTTTGCGGACATTTCGCCCAAACATGTCGAAGGTTTCGACTCCAAAATCTACCGGATTGAGCTTCAGAGCCTTGAGGTTGAATACGAATTCCATCGGTTTGATGTCCCGTGCATGACCGAGCTGGTAACTTTTCTTTTCCTTCGGGTCTAAGTACGCGATCAGAAGCCGACCCTCTGGCGTAGGCATTTGCCAAACACGGACAAGCTGTTCCCTTTTGTCCGGCACAAGCCCTCGGACAGAATCAATGCGTTTCAACTGCTTCCAGCCGTGCTTCATCCGATAGGCGAGTTCCGCCACCGCCAGGTAGTCCAAGGTAGGACGACCATTCGCCCAGACGAAGCTATACTTGCCCGCTCTGAGACGATAGAGAAAAATGTTACTGGCCTTCAGTTCGATATTCTGCAGGATCCCGCGGACATATATTGCGGCCGCCCTTTGCTCACTGCACTGGCGCCACTTGCCGTTGATGAGCTTCTGCGGGGCCTTCGGGTTGATGATGCCCTGTTTCTCATAGTATGCCTGCACTTCGGCTTGGGTCATAATATGCGGGCTGCCATCCCATTTGATCTTGCCAGTGCCGGCTTCAGTATTCCACATTGGCAGCCCGTGGGCGCCGCGCTTCTCGGCCAGTTTCCACATTGGCAGAAACTGCCCAGCCATGTTATTGCCTGGTCCGATCTGAAGCATCTCGGCATACGTGTGCGAGCTCAGGGCGTCAATCATTTGCAACGTACTTTTGCCATTTCGGGCGACGCCGTCCATCAGATACTTCATTCTTTCGTAGTGCTGTCCCGAGGACATTGACAGGCCGATAATTTTTGCGTGCGGTGCTTTGGCCCTTGTGATCTCGTAAATGTCCTGCACAAGATTAGCGTAGTCTCTGCCCATCTGCTTAGGCTTGGACCAGTCGTACGTCCATGTCTCTACGTTGGTTTCGTTCCAAACCTCAATCGCATCGATAGTTCCTGGGTATACCGTGCCATTGGGCCCGTAGCGGTCCCAGAAGGCATTGAGAAATCGCCGGAAGGCTAGGCGGTTCTTATTATTGACCATATTAGCCAGACTATTCTTATCATGGCTAATGGGCTTGCGGTCCTCCTTTGGCAATGACCAGACGGGCGGGCCTTGCACCACCCAAAGCACCTTTCCGCCCAGATCGTGCACTTGTTGCACTACCTTATCCATTTTTGACCATTTGTATTTCCCGGGTTCGGTTTCTATCCTGCTCCAATGCCTGAAGACACGATATCGTTTGAAGCCATCGGGCATCACGCCGTAGCCCAACTCATCGGGATGAACATGGAAGCAGATCGGCCAGTCATCCGGTAACTCGTCAGGCCAAGGCGCCCGGCTGTAACCGAAGTCGAACTTCACCGACGAAACACTCACGCCTTTGATGGGTGAAACGGTGAATCTATATACACCGGGTTGCGGGGGCGTGACAGTGATCGTCTCCTTATAGTTTGTGATCCCAGCAGGCAACTCTGTTGTCCGCAACTCAGTTACCCAGTCCTCGGACAGATAGTCCCAGAGCTTCTGAGTCCATTGAATGGTCCGCCTCTGCTTCGAAGGATTCTCCCAACTCAGCGTAAATTTCAGCGGGTGCTTGGGTGTATAGGTTGGCACGCCGCGAATGCCTGCGTGGGTAAGATTGATTTCCGGCTTCGCTGCCATAGCACCATCGGAATTCAAAGAGGCTATCAGCAGAAAAACAAGCATTGCTATGATGGATGGCATTCCGTGAGAAAAGCCTGCGAAGTCAATCATCGTTTTCACCTTTCTAAATATCGCCACCATATTTTACGACGGCCTCTAATTGTGCCGGCTGATGAGCCGCTATCTTTAGTCAATATCACATAGGAGTCTTACCCATATGGTACTTCGTAGTGTTTCTCGACAGATAAAACAATCACAACATTCTTATCTGGTCTTAGTAATCGCATAATCTTTGAGACTCCCGAATGTTCAATAACGGCTCAACGCAATCAGACAGAGTTTGTCCGCGATGGCCTGGCCACTTCTCTATTATCAAGTTCCAATAACACTATTTCCAGTTGGTTGACCCGTTTAACGCACTGCTTTAGCAGTACTTCCTGCTTCACTAGAACTGCTGTTATGTTATCTGTCTGCGGCACGAAGTCTATCTCCTCACCGTTCATTGTAATATGGCCGATGCGATAATACTCCCAGTCTAATTGCTTCTGGTTTACGTAGGTGACTTCTATCCGCTTTCCGAGAAATGTGAAGCTGACACCGACTAGCCCCTCACGGTCGAACTGCTGCTTGAGCAATTTGGGCTGAATATAAAGATCACCCTTCTTCCCTCGCAAACCGGACATCTGTGTCAATGCAGCAAGCACAAACCATGTTGCCGCTCCGGTCAGATAGCTGTATCCCCCACGCCCGGATTTATCGAAAAACGAGGGGACACAAGGCATAATTTTTGAAGTGCCCGAATCCATGATTAGTTTAAGCACATCATTGAAGACATCAAATCCTTCACGAACAAAACCACGTTTATATAGTCCATACATGAACATCGCATTCTGTTGGTTCCATATTGCCCCATGTTCTTTATAACCGTACACGAATCCAGTAACCCTGCCGAAATCCAGTTTGATCTCCTTAAAGTCCGAGCAAAGTCGTAGTCCTCCCGTCTCGGGATTGCGAAGGTAATGAATAACGGATTCGTAGAGGCTCTGAACGTGTTTCTCCGTAGCTGTTCCGAACATGGTCGGTAATACCTGTGAAGTTAAATCAATGCGAACACCATTAGGATGATCACCGTGAACCCGTTGCGACTTATTGTCATAATGTCCGTTGAAAAACTCTTTGTTATCTTCAGTTTTCAACCATTCATTCCGACGTAGGTGTTCAAATAGAAAATCCGCTTTGGCCCATAAATCTGCAGCAATCTCACTGATTGTGACCTTTGACCGTTTCCCGGAGACTTCATGATAAACACTTTGCATATATTTGTCCAGATGTTGCTTCTTAGTCTTAGGACACTTGTAGTCAATATCTTGCTGACCTGGAACACGATCCAGCAGCACCAGCATTTCATCCAGAAGCTCAATTTCCTTTACACCTTTCTGTTCATCAAGCCATTTCAATAAGGCCCCAAGTTCTCGCAGATTCCATGCATACCAATGCGTAAAACATACAGATTCTCCCTCTTGTCGTGCATTATCGTAGGTATCGTTCCAGTCGCCGCCTTCCAGAAGAATATTGTTGTGTTTGCCAACATTGTAGAACGATGACAATACTTGAACAAGAATATGCTCCAACACTGTTCCCCTGTAGACCTGGCCGGAACGTGTCTGTTGTTCGTTCCCGCTTTTGTCATTCCACTCCTTGTCGTTAGACTGGCACCGCATGGACAGATGGTCCTTCCAATATGGTAGTTCTTGGAACAAAATCTCAACATCTCCTGATTGCTCAATATAAAATTTCAATACAAAGAACGGCCATGCTGCATGGTCACTCCATACTCGGACAATATTGTTGCGATCCGCTTTGAACTCACCTGGGTTTGCCCCAATAATTGTTGCATTGGTTCCATCGACACGGCATCCGCAAACAATGTTCAACATTTCCTTTCTCGTTCCGGACGGGTCAATAAGAAACAGTGAAAGCAGGTCTGACCACAAATCCCTCCACCCACGCCCCCCTCGACCATATCCAAAATCAGCTAAATAAGAATTACCGTACACTTTTCGGTAGACAAGCTGGGCGTTCATCCATCGCATAATGTTATTAAAATCTGAATCGGCTGTTCTAAACTCGACACCACTGGTGAGTTCTTGCCAGCGGGCAACTGTGTTTCCCAAAGCGATATCTGTCTTTACTACAGTCCCGAAACGTTCTTCCCAGAGTTTCATATTGTCAAGGTCTTCTGTGATGCCGTGCAGGATTACATATGCAGCAGTTCGGCCTGGTGCAAGCGTAATTGTAGAAAAACGCATTGCGCCTATTGCCTCCAAACCGCTCAGATCATTGGTACAACGCTTTGGAGCAGAAAGATGTTTAAACACCGCTTCGGGATTTTCAAGAGTACCTCCTTCCCCAACAAAATCGCGCAAATTGCCCCATATTTCCATTGGAGCCATTCCGTGTTCTTCAAACCCAAGTACTGCATATTGGGTGGCATTCTCCGTGTGCCCATTTTCATCATGCTGGATTCGGGGTTTGACTACCACTCCATGCTCACATATCCTTACTATATTGAACATAGTGGTCACGTGACGATGGTCTCGTAAATGATCGCAAGACCGACCAAAGATAGGAGTGGCTGCTGTAGGAGAAAAACGCATATCACAACTACCTATATTGGTAATCTTCACTTTCATAACTTCTACCTGTTCTCCACTGGAGGGTACAAACACTGTTATGCCGGCTTTAAGTTGCAAATCGGAATTAATAGTTTCCAAGTGGAACCAACCTGGCCCTGCTTGTACAGCAGCTTGTTCACAACTATTCCAGTGCTCGGCTCTTGCAAAAGCGCTAACGCCAGTTATAGACCAAGGCTTGTGGCCTTCCACATATACCCAAACATTTCGACTGGCGTTGGAGCGATGTAGATCTTCTTTTACGACAGGGATAGTCAAGTAGTGATTAAAGTCGGAACATATATCCCCTTTCAACTCTGGCGTGACAAAACTTTTCATACTTTCCTCGTTACATAGGGGAAAATAGAGTCCTGAAATGTCTCGTGGATCAGGCATGCAAAAGGAGCCATCACTTTTGTCTGTGAATTTCCATAATGGCCCAGTCTTGTTCCGAGCGGCTCGCCCCCCATATTCCCCATTAACTTTATTCAAATCTTCTCGTATATCCATGAAAGTGCTCTCCACTATAGCAACTTTGCACGCGCTTGCAGCCGCGGCATTTGCCGCAACGTGGAACCCCTGCTCATTAACGCGGGTACGCCATCCACGTGTAGTTCTGAATCAGTTAATCGTCGAGTAAGATTCCTTTATAGCTAATTCCGATTCATCGGTGTCATCCGCCACAAGCACCTCCATGTGGGCACAATCATAGGTTATTTCTTTACCACAAAAAAAACGCAAACCACTCTGCGTCACCGTCGCCACAGCGTCACATTCATTGGCCCTTTTCCGACCATCGGCCAGCAGGACAAAATCCATGTTCAAATACTTCATCCCAGCCAGATAACAGGTTGGGTTCAACTTGTCCCAATACCAATGAGTATGATGAAGATCTCCTGACCAAATTTGTTCTCCTGATAGTTCTATCAAGGATCACTCCAACATAGATCGGTGCTTTGCGCTATGCGCATCTTCTGTTCTATTCTCTTATAGGTTTCCATATTGTCACTTCTCTGAAGAGCGACATATGATGTTATTGAACTTTGAATCGTCAATGTAATCCGCCGACGGCGGATTACTCCATAATTTCGGACATAGGCTGGTTGCAAAAGTTACTTTTACAATTCAAGTATCAGTAAACAACTCAAACAGTATTCAGTGTCGGAAATCACCAAATATTAGAAGTATAGGGATGAACAAAGCCCTCAACCCAGACATAGGGATATAGAGCGGTTTTATTGCCTTGCAAAAGGATTCCCGGGCCTTCATTGCTACTGCCTCCCTGGTTGACAATCAAAGCCGACTTCAGCCAACTGACTTTTCTTTTTCCCCAGCCCGTATTGAAAGTTTCTTCCGAAACAGTCATCTCAAATCGATTAGTTCCAGGGTTAAAACGAATAATTTCCGGTAACTTGATCCCCGGAAGAATCACTTGGCGCTTCCCGGCAAAGACCGGGATTGCTTTGTTCGGGAGGGTTTTTGTGACCCAATTATTATCATAGATCGATTCCCTGAAAAACAATTCGCCGCGTGTGATTCCCCAGCTATGTTTTCCTATGGGTTTGGAAACCCGGAACACCTTCTTTTCAAGAATCACTTGTCTTCCGTCAGGCTTCAAAAACGTTACGGCGTTATTTGCTGGATCGGGTTCTTGAGAACCGGTGATATATTTAAAGATATTATCGACCAGTTGCGTTGCTGCCGGATCTTTGCCGTAACGGTTAGTAACATCCATCATACAGAATATGATTCGTCCCTTCCCCCGAGTCACCTCGAGTAGTGGAGATTCGCCCAGATCAAACCCGCTGACAGCCAGAGCCCGTGCTGAACCTACCTGGGGACGGATCAAGGTTTTTGTTGCAACCGAGTTCATGTTGCTGGTGTGCCAAACACGATCTGGGAACTCCCAGTCAGTCGCGGCAATCCTACCCATTGCTGGCGTTAGGTTGCTTTCACCCGACCAATTTGTCAGATCCGAATCCTGCAATCCGGCAAATACGGGGTGCCCTTTTGCACTGATGAAAACCCGTCGGGGCCGAACATCTTCTGTTTGCAGCCCCAGAATATTATCCATCGGTTGTTCGAAAATCACTACCCGTAGACCTGCTTTGATAAGCTTATCCAGCTGGAGGTCCTTTAACAGACGCAAATTAAGCTGCCGGTCATCTCGCATGCTCCGCAGGGTGTTGCGGGGAATAATCAGTAAATCTCCTGGTTGCGGGGTTCCTTCCGTAACTAGTTTTCTACTTTTAAAAAGATCCCTAGCAGCCACCGGACCAAACCCCATATATTTAAACGTTTTCAATCCTTTGATGAGTTTCGACTTTATTCCGGCAGCTTGCAGGAATTCGCTGTTCTCTTTGTTCCATAAAAAATGTTTAGTTTCATGAGTGGAATCATCACTAATGTTGAGTCGCCAGATATTGCCACTGAATTTTACCTCAGGTTTTTTATGTTCAGGAAAAACTGTTATCGAGAAACTGTCCTCAAGTGAACCGGGCAGGTTGGCAGTCATCTTTACTCTAATGGTAAAGTCAGTGCGTTTATTGACGGAAGGAGACTTGAACTCGATGGGAAACTCTGTCAAAGCTCTCCTTCCGCTCTTGACGCTTCCCTGGAGTTCTCCCTGCATAACGACCTGGTCGTTGTCATCAAGCAACTCCCAAGAACCTTTGAGTTTTGCTTCTTCATCCAAATCATTGACCACAATCATCGCCTTGCGCACTTCTGCGCCAGAGTAATAGAGATGATCTTTGTTATTAAACTTTGAATCAGGGCCTCCGATATAAACCAGCAACGGTTTAACCGCGCGCAGGTAAGCTTCACCGGCGGGAAGAAGTTTGTCCACACCCATCATCGGGAACCAACTTCTTGGGGCAAATTTACTAAGTCCCGGCCTTCTCGGGTCAGCCTCAATGGTGCCGTAACGTTCAGTATTGCTGACTTTCGACTCTAAAAACCCGTGAGAATTAATCAGATGATGAGCACTTGCACTAACACCATACGTTCGCCAGGAACGCCAAATACGGTACATGTTTTCAGCCATGATCTTTTGCACTACGGTTCCTTTGCAGTCAGCGAGATGGTGACGTTTTCCCCATCCGGCCAGTTCTTCATCACTTTCAAGGAGATAAGAATCATCGCCGAATTGACGGGCCGCATTCTCCAGAATGATTTTTGGCCAGACTCCGGTATGCGGCATTTGATGATCGATTCGCCTAATATAAAAATGCCCCTGAAATGGAGTCCCGAATTCACGCGTCCATATAGCTTTGGGGCGACCGCTGCGGAACCAGTAATCAAAAAACTCCTCCCGTTCCTGAAGGTCAAGACTGTCACCAAGATATCTGGTTAGTCCGTCAACCGGAGAGAATGGGCTGGCACCAGTTCCAACAACTCTGGTGGGATCAAGTTCTCCGACCATTTCCACCAGTTCTTTGAATAGCAATTGGGCTTGTTTTGCTCTGGCGATATTTCGGTTAGCCGGGAAATAGTTCCAGCTCTGAGAGTCCTGTCCAGCAAAAAGCGGATGCATACCGTTCAAGCCGTATGCCGTGTTTGAATTCCAGAAAAGGATAGACGGGTGCTCCCGCCATCGCTTCACCCGTCTTTTGATTTCATCCAGGTTCTCATCTCCGCCCATCGATGTCAAACCGCTTTTCGGATCCCATATATTGAGTTTGACAACACTGCCAATATTAGGATTGAAAAGCATGCCGATTTCATCACCCAGTTTAAACAAGAGATCGGATTTCACTCTGAATCCACCGGTAATTCCCATTTGTTTCAAGCTCTGCAAATACTTTTGCGCTGGCTCCAGCATAGTATTTTCGAAACCGATCGTTCCTTCCCAGACATCATCGACGATGGTTACCGGGTTTCCATTCAGCACAAACCGGCCATTTTCGATCCAGACTTCGCGGAATCCGAAAGAACGCGGAAGTACTTTATCAAGGACCTTTCCTGATTCATCTTTGAGTTCAACGGTGTAGTAATACAAATTGGGGTGCCACAGGGACCATAATCGGGGATTGTCCCAGGGGGAAAACAGTTCGGTTTCCCACTTGCCATCTGTGGCTGAAACAGATTGTTTCGATGTGATCGTCTTCACGAGTTTTTTTCCGGCACGGTCCTCATAAATCTTCACTTCCGGGAAATACTTTATGCCCTTTTTCCCCTCTCCTGCCAGTTTTACCTTAACCGCTTTTTTACGGAATGAAGTAACCATAAATGTATCATGAATATTCTCCCCTGTTTTCGGATACGAGAGAAGACGAATATCATCATAGATGGCGCCGGCCTCAATCCGTAATTGATAAGGTTGGTTCTCTGTTTGTTCCGGTAACCGGATTTTAAGAAAACGGTGTTTCTTTGGAATGTTGGCTATTTTCTTCCCGTCAACAAAAACAGTTCCCCCGGTGGGGAAGCCACCAACTTCAAGAAAAAGCTTTCGATTCTTCCATTTCTTCGGAATAACAAATTCACGATAATATTGAAACACTTCTTTCGAGGATTTGCGAAGGGCCTCGGGCACTCGATATTTAACATAATCACGCGCGTCCCCTTTCTTCTTTCTACCCCAGAAAGCGTTGAGAACAGTATCTCCCCGAAGGCCGTTGTCTCTAGTATGTTTTTCTGGCAATTTCCAGTCATCCTCTTTCCCCAGCAAGTCCGATGAAGTTTGCCCATAAACGGCAGAGCTTCCGACTACAGTGGCAATGATTGCAAGAGCGATTTTCGTTTTCAAAATAGGCATAAGTTTCCTTTCTTAAATGGAATCTGCCCAAATTCTGTCGTATTACGTCTTCGGATGCTGTTTCCTATATGGTGTGGGCGGGGCGGCCGGTGCTATTGCCCACGACCAGCCTGCCCCGCAGAATACGGGACGGCTGTTCTTGCCTGTTTTGGGTCAGCTTTTGCATTAGCATCTCCCCAGCAGCGTAGCCCATGCGATCCTCACCGTTGTCCCAATATGTCAGAGAGGGAAAGAGTATTGTCTGCTCATTCGGTGCGGCCTGGGTGATTATCGAAAGGTCGTCCGGTATGCGCAGACCTAACTGGGCGGCCACCAGCATCCCAGGAAAAGCTCCAGTGACGCCGTGGAACAGGATGGCGGTCGGACGGTCCGGACGGCTGAGAATCTGTTCAATAACGGCGGGCCGCAATGATCGCTCGGTCTTCAGGTCGACGATTTGGGTGGGCAATTCCGCCTCCTTCATTGCCTGTTCGTAGCCCCGGAGTCTGTCGCGGCTCCAGAAGCCTTCCGGCGGGGCGAAGTTCACATAGCAGATCCGCCGGTGGCCCAGTTCAACCAGGTATTCGACGGCCTCACGCCCGTAGTGAGATTCATCCAGCCATACCGCGTCATGCTCCTGGCAATGCTGTATCCAGATCGCCGGCAGGTCGCAACGGATGATCGCTTCGCGGAGGTGCTCGGCTAACCGCGTGGCTTGCGGGATCAGTATCCCGTCGATCAGGTGCTCGCGGACCATCTTTGGCAGATAGTTCTTGTCGAGGCTGCGACGCTCGCCCATCTCGACATAGACCAGATGCTTATCCAGGTCCATGGCGGCGCGATTTATACCGGCAACCTGAAACCGGGAGATTCCCCCACTTGGCGTGGCGGCCAAGACCCCCCAGCAGCCTGTCTGCTTCTGGCGGATTGACCGAGCGCCGACGCTGGGTCGATAGTTGAGGCTGTGGGCGGATCTGAAGATCCGCTTTTGTGTCGCCTTGCTGATATGCAGGTCATCGCCTCGGTTGTTAATTACATGGGAAACAGTTGACCTGGCCACGCCAGCCAACTCCGCAACATCATTCATTGTAACTTGTTTTGACATTCCCTAACTCGTTTTTGTTGGCTACTAACACGATTTCATAGATACTTCTAATGTTTATCCATGACTTTGCCAAGCAGGAATATTCGCCTCCTCAAGAAAATCTATAGGCGAATGACGGTTGTGGAAGGGCGCAAGAATGTAGCCGCCACCTGCACCAAGGATGCGAAGATTGTCGCGCACTTCCTGCCGGACGTCGTCCACACTGCCGAACGGCAGCGTCATCTGATTATCCACGCCGCCGTGAAAGATGAGCGATTCGCCAAAATCGCGTTTGAGCCCCTCCCGATCCATGCCCGGGCATCGCCACTGGATGGGATTGAGAATGTCGATGCCCGCCTCGACCATGTCCGGCAGGATGGCACGGCAGTTGCCGTCGTCATGGTGGAACACATAGACGCCGGGCTCATGTCGGCCATTTCTGCAAACTTGCGCAATGTGTACCCTTTGGGGTGCTCAGCAGTTGGGCGATGTCTGGCCATGTGCCGACACGCCACACTTCCGGCTCGACGCGGGTCGGCTCGCTGCAGTCTGGGTCAAGGTAAATGGCCGACCGGATACCCGCCTGGCGAGGGGCCAGGACATCGTCTTGCCAACTGTCGCCGATCACAGTGGCGTCTGCGGGGCGGATCCCCGTGCGGGCCAGCACCCGCTGCCAGTACTCGCTCTCGCTCTTCATGCAGCGAAGCTCGGACGCCCCGAGATACTGCACGAACCACGGGCATCCCCATATCTCCCCCAGTCCCGCCAGCCGCAGCTTATGCAGAATGCCGCTGCTCGGATTGTTGGAGGTGATCATCATCCGGAAACCGATCAGGTCTAATTGGCGAAAGATTCGGGGCAGTTCCCCGCTGGTTGGCTGGAAGTAGACGCATTCCCTGCGGTAGGCGTAGTCCCAGAAGGCCGCCGCGTCCAGTTGCAGGCCCCGCAGATAATCCGTCCAATGCCACCACCGGATGGACTGGTGCGTCTCGTGAATGATCGTCTCGGCGCGATCCGCGGGCATGCCGCCGTCGATGGCGAAATCGCGCATTGCCAGCAGGAGCGTCTGTCCGTACAGCGACTCCGCCGCCGGGACGACCGCTCCCGGCCGGGCTTGCACCAGTGTGTCGTCGATGTCGATGAAAAGAAACTGTCCCCAAGGTAGGGGCGGTCGACTCTTCGGGTCGGTGTCCAAATGCTGATCCTTCGTGCCAGAGGGACGCTTCAAAAAACAGGCGTCGCCCAACGCAACGTCCTTGGGCGCACTATACCGCTTGATCCATGGCTGGGCAATTAAAAACCTCCTGAGAACGTGTAAAATGATTTTTACGCTTGAAATGCGGGCATGCGCCGCATAACCTGCCGGTAATCTTTGCCCCAAATGGATTGGAATACGTGAACGCTGAATCCCATCGTCGCATCGTCGTGGCTGCCGCCGAGGTGCTGCCCCAGCCGCACCGTACATTCGTCCGAGCGGACATGGATTTGCTGGAGCGCGTGGGAAACTATCCGGATATGTTCGACGCTCCGACTCGAAGTGACAGCGAAAAGGACAACCTCGACGCGGACTGGCGACGCTTTTGTCGCTTTCCAGTTGCAATGGCCGGTCCCACGATGCATGCGTGGCCGCACCCCTGTACCGCCTCGCGGCAGATCCGCCCGCTACTGGAGCACCTGATGGGCGGGGCCGTAGGCGCCTTGGGCAATTCGGACGGGGCGACCGCCGTCAAGTTCCTCGGCTGCATCAGCCACTACCTGGGCGATTGCACCCAGCCGGCGCATTTGATCCAGCTTTCGCTGCTGGAACGGATGCTGCCCCGGCCCGCGGGGATGGAGTCCTTGCACTACCACACCGACATCGAGACGGTGACCGGTCGGGTCGGCGCGCTCCGCTCGCCGACGCTGCTGGGGGCCTGCCTGCCTGAAATAGCCTGGCGAACTGCGTCGGTAATTGCCCACGATTTCTACCACTGCCAGCAGTATGTCGTGCCGCTGTTGCAGGCGATATTCTCGCGCAACGCCGCCGAGGCCGAACGAGTCGCCGGTGAACCCATGACCGTGGCCGCCCAGGCAACGGCCGACGTCTGGTACAGCCTGTTGTGCCTCGGACGGGGCCGGCTGGAGACGGAGACCTCGCAGTTGGCCGGCCTTGCCCACGTCGACCTGCGCAACCTGCCGCCCAGCGACAGCTTCGTCGACTTGGTTTACGGCGCGGTGATCCGCGACGCCAGCCGTCAGGATCCACCGAACGGTCCCCTCGTACCGGCGCGACTGCGGTTTGCGGGTGGCGAGGTCCGGACCGTCCACGGGCTCGGTGTCTTACCGCACAGCGGGATGACCGGGCCCCGTGAGTGCCACCTCAGCTACGATCTGCCCGAAGCGGTGTTCCAGCGGCTGGAGTGTCAGGTCGGACTGAACGCCGATATCGGTGGCGACGGTGCGGTCCGATTTCAAGTGGAACTGGACGGACGGCCCGTTGTAACGACCGACTCGATGACCATCGCCTCGCCGGCCGAGGCACTGAGCGTTCCTTTAGGCCAAGCGGAAACGCTGACGCTTCGCGTGCTCGACGCGAGCGACGGGCGCGGCTTCTGGCATAACCATGCCATCTGGGGTGAGCCGGTGCTGGTCCGCGCGCCGTTGGCGGACGACAATGGAAAGTCGCGGTAAATGCACGTGCCAGTCGATTCATCGCCGCCATCCCGTGCCAGACATCGTTTCACCCCTCCAACCCTGGCAAACTCGCCCCATTTTCGCACATTTCCCGCCTCCACAATCTTTCCCGTCCCTCTATAGAAGGTCATTGTCTCTTTGTCCACTTGGTGATTTTGCGCAGTGCCCCCTCCGCTTGCTGCTGGTTTGAGACGCCCGGGACCGAACTGATCCACACCCCCTCCCGATCAAAAGCGAGTTGGTTCTTATTCATTTTCGTACCATGCCGGGTACCAAAAGCCTGAGCGAAGCCAATAGGATTTTTTCACCCACTGAATCAAGCATGGGGCGCGACGGGTCTTTGATCGTCGTTTCCTTGGAAAACAGATAGGGGGCGACAAGATACTCGGGAAGGAAAATATACTTGGTTTTTCCACCACCGTCTTCCCAGGCCGCGGCGATGGACATACCAGTGTCATCCACCAACAGTTCCGCCAGAACCCGAACATGGTTCCCGCCAGACTTAATAACATAAGAACACCTCGGCCTTTGCCACCCCGCCTTGGTGTTGGGATTGTGGGTAAAGCCATACTCCTTGTTCCCTAATACCTTTCGAAACGCAGATCGGAACACAACTCTGGTTTTCTTGAGGACAGGGGGGTTTTTGCCGTATTTCCCTGGAACCGGCAGAAGCTGGTTTCCTGCTCGCTGGAGGACTTTTGAAAATTCACCCAACTGGTTCCGATGCTCACCGCCGATCCAGAGAAGCTTTCCTCCCCTTCGCGTGTAGGTCTTGAAATGCTCCTTGATCTTCTTCGACACCGAGAATTGGCCGGAGCAAACGATCAACAATGGCATGGTTTTGGGCGATGGAAGCCCCTGCTTTTCTATCATCCTGATGTCTACAAGGCGGTATGGAATGCCGGCATTTCTTATCGTACGCACTACCGACGCCATGATGAACTTGGCGCCAAAGGAGAACTTTGCACGGTTCATGGAAACCGAAGGCTCCACAAGCGCCCCGATGAAAGGCGGAGTTTTTGTTGCGTCTTCGAGGAGTTCGACAAAAATGGAATCGTATCGCAACGGCCTGTTCCGGCCGAATTCGGCCGCTTCACGTTTATACTCTTCCAACACCTCATCATTCAAGTTGGGAACTATACCATTCTTGGCAAAACTCCAGGCCGTTACGATGGCATTCATCCCATGCTCGATGCTATAGACACCGAGTTCGGCCATCGCCCTCCTCCCGTCTTCGATCACCTTCTCCGAAGCATTCATGGCGTAGGTGGCCGCAATGCGAGAGCCCCGTTGTGTCATGTACGCATTGCCCTCCAGGCCAGCCATCATGATTTTGAGAAGTGCCTGACGAGGATTCTCCGCGAGAGAGACGATCCGCACCTTTTCCAGAAGGTTGCGAATGATGGCATCACCCTCTTTGGTATTGACTATATCGGCAAAGTCAAGGCCAATGCCTTTGCCCATGTTCATGCCGTATTCCTTGAAGGCGTAGGTTATGTAGTGAATCAGGGGATCGTGATTGCTGGCCGCCTCATCGGCGAAGGTATGCAAAAGGTAAGCCATCCATAAAGTGGCCCGTTCGACGTTCCTGGCTTGAAATGCATGAACCAGGAGGACAAAATTGACGGCTTGCCCTTTATGGCTATGAAGAGAGTACGGATGTTTCATTCCGTACGTCTTCAATACGGCGAGATCCTCGGGGGCAATGCTTATGTTCTTTATTTTTTCCCAAGGTGTAAAGTTGTCCGGCGCGTGCGACCATTTGACAAGCTTCTTCGCGTATGTCTCCCCAAGAAAGGTTTTGATCTCGTTTGGCATGACTTCCAACGAGAGTTTGTTGACATGATCGTGTCCGGGTCCCCATGCAAACAACAGAGATGAGCACCCGAACAAAATCAGGATCGCCGGCAACAGGACATTTGCACTAAAATTCTTCTGGATCATGTTCACTTTGTGCTCACGGGAACGCCAAAAAAAGGCACGCCTTCCGGTCCACACAGGACCGGAAGGCGTGAGGGTAACACATCACACATCGGGCAAAGGGCGAGCGATTCAGCATCGGCGTCGGCGTCGGATGGCCATCAGACCGCCGAGGCTGAGCAAGGTTATCGTCGCCGGTTCAGGGACGACGAACTTGTCGTTGAGATACGTCTCGACCGCCGCGCGATCAGTGGTGTCCAGAACGGTGTCGTAGGCGATTATCTCGTGTATGTAGCCATTGTAGAAGGAGTTCCCCCAATTTGAGGAGCCGAGTATCAGGTTTTCGTCGACCAAGACGAAGCCGTTATCGTCTACCTGGGAGGCGATGTGGTTTGTGACGAGTGTCCCGTCGAGATAGATCTCTATGTAGCCGTTGAAGCCGCCACCACCGTCGTTGAAGATCAAGGACAGGTAGTGGGTTCCGCTGATGCTCGCGTCAGCGTCCTCATACGCGGCATAGGTTTTGTTGTTTCCGATCCTCGTCGAATCGCGGCTTTGCACCGTGATCACTTCGTCGGTAAAACCCCCACTGAAACCGCCGAGTATGACCGCTTCATTCCAGTCCTGGCGGCCGGACAGAAGGTTCTGCTTAGGCGACATCGCGGGAGTGAGGGGCGCCGCGGGGGTGAAGACGATGAACAGACTGTTCATTGTGATCGAGACGCCGCTACGGCCGATGGTGTCTTCCTTGTTGTCACCACCGTTGGTGAAGGTGTCGAAGTAGATTCCGGCGGCGCCGGTGGGTGTAACGCCGGTTGTGTACATGGGCCGCCTTCCGGCCCAATTCGCCCCGACGTCCCAGCCGCCTGTGCTTTGGTCCACCCAGGTCCTTACGCCTTCGCCGTCGATCGCGTCGTTTCCGTCGCCGTTGAGGATGCCCGTGGAACCCGATAGCCACAGCGTCGGATTCGCCACCGGTGGCGTCTCCGCCGCCATTGCTCCGGCGGCGGCGACCGCCACAACGGCCAACATTGTCATTGCGAGATGTCTATGCATGTTCCTCATCTTTCCATCCTTTTATCCCGAATTGAAAAATGTGCCTCCATTCGCGGCCGGGATTTCCGGCGAACGGAGATCTGTATTGTTCTCTTCGATACAGAGAAGCAGATCATGAAGGATCCCCTCCCCGTGTCTTTTCTCGCGGGGCTGCGGGGGCGACCGTCGTCCCCTGAATAATAGAGCCTCGGTATGTTTTGGAGGGTTGGGGTTTCTGCTGTTGCTCGACCTTGTCAAGCATCATCTGCGCGGCCCATTGCCCCATCTGGTAGCGGTCGCAACTGATGCCGGTGATGTGCGGCCAGATACGCCGCATCATGTGGACGTCCTCGGCGCAGATGATTGAGATGTCCCGCGGGCAGCGGAACCCCGCCTCGGTGAGTAACTGGATGACCCGGATGCCATGGGCGAACGAACTGGCGACCAGGGCAGTCACCGGCGTGGCTGACCGCAGTGACGCGACGATCTGCCGGACGGCGCGGCCATGGGCCTGCCCATCTGAATCGATCATTTCCACTTCCTCGACGGCGCGCCCGGCCTCGGCCATGGCCTCACGATAGCCACGACAGCGTGCTTCACTGGAGAAATGCGGTTCCAGCTCTCGCCCCAACGCGTCCTTGCCTCGGCTGGAGCGGCTGGATCGCAGGAACATCACGCGATTGTGTCCCAGGCTCAGAACGTGCTGGCAGGCCAGTCGTCCGGCATGGACCTCGTCAAGCGAGACGCAGTCATAAGCCTCTCTTCGGCCCGTGTTTAGCCAGACGGCTGGAATTTCGTAGTGCGTGACGACCTCCGCCATGTGTGGCGGAAGCCCTGTTTCAACGATCAGGCCGTCAATGAAGCGTTCCCTGAGCAGGCGGGGCAGCTTGCAATCATGGCTGGCGTCGTCGAAATCGCTGGTCCGCACCATCACCATAAACTGGTCGTGCTCCTGCAGTAGATCGCTGACGCCGCAGACGAACTCATAGGCGGGTTGATTGGCCAAGTGACTGGCCGACTCGGAGCGGATGAGAAAGCCTACCGCATCCCGCCGGGTCTGGCCGCTGGTCACCCGACCGACGATGGCATCGGGCCTATACTTCAGCGCGTGTGCGGCGCGGACAACGGCCTCTTGCGAACTGGCCCGATACCGCTGCCCCCGGCCGTTGAGGATCAGGCTGACCGTGGGCACTGACAACCCGGTGTGCTTGGCGATGTCTTTCAATGTGGTAACGGCCATCTTCAAATCATCTCCGACGAGCGGTACGCTGCGATAGTCACAACGCTCGAATACAGTAGTGTCAGTATACACGAGAAAGAGAGCATGTCAAGTCATAAAAGATGTTTTATTTAGATTAAAATATATTTTACGACTTGACACAGGAGGGCTTTTTGCGATACACTGAGTCACACAGGGCGGCAGAGACATCGCGACCCGACACATGACATGTACATGCGATCGCTGGCGCAAGGAGAATTACGAGATGCGAAGGGTAAGGGTACTGACTTTACCTCGTTTTCGTCAGTCCGGCTTCACGCTTGTCGAACTGCTCGTCGTGATAGCCATCATCGCACTTCTCCTGTCTATCCTCACGCCGAGCCTTTCCCATGTCAAGGAACTGGCCAAGCGAGTCATCTGCTCCACCAATCAGCGGGGGTTGGGGATGGCGATGATGATGTACGCCAACGAATCGGACGCAATACTTCCGCCGTTTCACCGGTTTCCCAGCGACAACGGCTCGCACCCACCGTATTCGGTTGCGTTTAACCAGGCGCCGTTCGGCATATTGACGGAAGGGGGGTATCTCGACAGCACCGAGGAGGGGGAAAGCCAGATGCTCTATTGCCCCAGCCAGATGAACCCAAACTATATGCCGAACAACGGTATCAGGGCCGGCTACATGACACGCTATTTCCCCTATGATTGGACCAACTGGCACTGGCGCAACCCGCTGTGGAAAGACGTAACCGGCGACGGCGGCGAGCGTTGGTTGGTAATGCAACTGTCGCGACTTCGGCCGGGGATGGCGCTGCTGCTGGACGTGGTTCTCTGGCACAGTGCCGCGAACTACAACCTCTTGGACATCGTGCCGATGCATAAGCAGGATGGCCTCAACGTGTCGTACGGTGACGGCTCGGTCCGCTGGGTGAGTTTCCCCCAAGGCGTACCGAACCAAGTGTATGGGGGCCTATGCATGGAATTTCTGCAGGATCTGGACGATAGTGATTTTTCCGACGATTAAGCCTTTCGCTCGGCCACGATCCCGTGCCGTCCCAACCCGTTCCACGGTCGGGCATGCGTTGGTATCACGGTGGCCTTGAGAGGCTGCTTCGCGTGCGCTGCGCGGTGCGAGATGGTCGTTACGATCGGGACTTTGGGCGTTGGCGTGGCAACATGGGCGCCTGGCACCAAGCCATGAAGCGTATACACAGACAGGCCGCATGAAATCCGCCACCCTCAGCCGACCGCACCCCTCCGCCGGTCCGCCCGGCGGGCAGATTACATGTGGACTTGCCGCATGGTCGCATGTACGATGATCATCCTCTTCGTCTGCCTCCAGGAATACCTCATCAAAGGCATCCAGTTTGGGCGCGGTGAAGGGGTAGCCAACGAGGCCGTTTGTGAGGATGAACCGTCGCCGTGACTGTGGAGTAGTCCGAACGCCCACAATACCTCCTGCCGGGATCAGGCGGGCTGAAGGAGACTGAAGAATGCCACAACATAGAGATGACGAACGTTGGCGCCGGACGGAATGGTTTCGCCGGGCTCGGTATGGCATGTTCATTCACTGGGGCCTCTATGCGATTCCGGCCCGAGGCGAGTGGGTTCGTTCACAGGAACAGATGAGCCTTGAGGACTACCAGCCGTTCTTTGAGCAATTCGATCCTGATCGTTACGCCCCGACAGCTTGGGCCAGGCTGGCTAAGCAGGCGGGGATGAAGTACGCCGTCCTGACGGCCAAGCACCATGATGGATTCTGCCTGTTCGACACGGAGTTGACCGATTTTAAGTCCACGAACACGCCATGCGGGCGGGATCTGGTGGGTGAGTATGTCGAGGCATTCCGCGCCGAAGGTCTCGGCGTGGGACTGTACTACTCGCTCGTGGACTGGCACCACGAAGACTACCCCGCCTGGGGTGATCGCCAACACCCACTGCGCAATGACGAGTCGCAGAGGGGGCGGGAGTTCGACTTCGACCGATATGTGGCGTACATGCATGGTCAGGTCCGGGAGTTGATGACTCATTACGGCAAGATCGATATCGCTTGGTTCGACTTCTCGTATGATGAATACACGGGCGAGAAATGGCGAGCGACAGAACTCGTAACGATGGTCCGTCAACTCCAGCCGGAGATACTGATCGACAATCGCCTCGGCGGCGACATGTACGGTGAGAAACCCGACGTATACGCGGGAGACTTCGAGGGGCCGGAGCAGATCGTTCCCCGCGAACCCCTCGTGGACAGGCTTGGCCGACCGCTGCCGTGGGAAGTCTGCATGACGCTGAACAACTCGTGGGGATACACGGCAAACGACCGCGAGTTCAAGACGCCCGGTCATGTGATCCGTGTTCTGGTCAACTGCGTGAGCAAGGGCGGTAATTTGTTGGTGAACGTTGGCCCCAACTCCCGCGGCGAGATCCCCGCCGAGTCGGCAAACATCCTGCGGAAGGTGGGTGAGTGGCTGGACAACAACGGCGAGAGCATCTACGGTGCAGGCCCGGCCGAGAGGCCCAAACCCGAGTGGGGACGATACACTCAGAAGGGCAACACCCTCTACGCACATGTGATGGAGCCCGTGATCGGCCACATCTGCCTGCCGGAGTTGAAAGGTAAGATCGACCGTGCCCGCACGCTTGCCGACGGCTCGGAGATACTTCTCACGGATTTTTGGAACGCCCATGTGCATCGCTTCGACGGACCAGAAGACGTCTTCATCAATTTCGGGCACCCGGTGCAGAACACGTTTCCTTTGCCCGGCCCCGTCGACACGGTTCTCGAACTGACGCTGAAGGCGCATATCGCCGGCGATGATAGCAATTTGAGGCCATCGGATTGAGTCACGGATTCGGTGGGCTGACTGGCAGGATGGGATTCGGTACTCCGCTACGTCGCCGTCCAGTTCGGCCAATACGGGCCAACGTGTCGCAAGGTGACGCGGCCTGGTTCGCTACGTCACTGTGATAAAAAATGCCGGAGGTGGGACTCGAACCCACACTATGTTGCCATAACGGGATTTTGAATCCCGCGCGTCTGCCAATTCCGCCACTCCGGCCGGTCCAATGCGATCCGCGAAGCAAAAAAGATTACATGATCGACCCGTGAGTTACAAGCGAAACGGCGCTTGACGATGTGCCCGACACGACCTAAAAAAAATTGTCCCCTGAGAACCGCGGTACGGCTCCCAGGGGACTTCCGCTGCGCCCTGGCG
>JAJRYB010000045.1 GCA_024275995.1 Planctomycetota bacterium
CGGTGGCGGGCCCTTGCGCAGGAGAACGTACCAAAGCGTACCGTTTCGTACAAGTCCGCACAACTCCGCACAACTCCGCAAATTCTGGGACAACCAGGAACAGGCTGGAAAGGGTTTTTTGAGGGGCAAAAATACGTAACGTCTTATTACACACAGAGATACAGAGATGCAGAGAAATTAAAAAACGCTTTGCTTTGTTTTTAAACCTCATTTTCCTCTGTTCCTCTGTGTCGGTTTTTCGTTCTTTAATTGTCAAGCAACTTCAGCGCGCATAGCACGCGCCTCCATACTTGGGCCAATACCCACGTTTTGACTACCCGAAAGGGTAACTTTTCGAAAAGTGATGTGCGCAACTCTTTATTCAGCCGTGGAATATAAAAAAATATTTTCCGGGGCAATTTCGAGAGTCCGCTGGGCATTTTGAGCGTGCAAAAGGGGCACTTTGCGCGCGTATGCGACGCTGCCATAAAGAGTTGGCGTCGCGTTCGACAGTTACCAGCCCGCCACGGCGGGCAGGCAGCCAGCCGCCTTGACACGCCGCAGCTCGTAGAGCGAAGGCGTCTTTGCGTCGTCAATCGTCGCTGAGGTGGTCGAACAGTGGCGAGGAGAGATACCTCTCGCCGAAGCTGGGAATAACAACGACGATGCACTTACCGGCGTTTTGTTCGCGCTGGGCGAGTTGGTCGGCTGCGACAAGCGCCGCTCCGGAGGATATCCCGACGAACAGGCCCTCTTCCACTGCGGCGCGGCGGGCCATGTCCATGCTCTCGGCCTGGTCGACGGTGATAACTTCATCGATCATGTCCATATCGAGCACCTTGGGTATGAACCCCGCTCCGATTCCCTGAATTTTGTGCGGGCCCGGCACGAGTTTTTCTCCCGCGCGGGCCTGGGAAATCGTCGGGCTTTGCGACGGTTCCACGGCTACGGCGATAAAATCGCTCTTACGCTCCTTGATCACCTGCGCCACGCCGCTCAGCGTCCCACCGGTGCCTACGCCGGCGACGAGGATGTCCACTTTCCCGTCCGTGTCACGCCAGATTTCCTCGGCGGTCGTCTTGCGATGGATTTCCGGATTGGCTGGATTGTCGAACTGCTGCGGCATGAACGCCCCGTCGATCGATCCGACGAGTTCTTCCGCTTTGCGGATGGCGCCCGGCATTCCGTCGGCTGCGGGCGTCAGAACAAGCTCCGCGCCGAGTGCGCGGAGTATTTTACGACGCTCGACGCTCATCGACTCGGGCATCGTCAGCAGGCACTTGTATCCGCGGGCAGCGCATACGAAGGCCAGGGCGATACCGGTATTTCCACTGGTCGGCTCGACGACGGTAGTGCCGGCTTTGATTTTTCCGTCGCGCTCGCCCGCTTCGATCATCGCCAGACCGATCCGGTCCTTGACCGACGCCATCGGGTTGAAACTCTCGACCTTCGCCAGGATCTAGGCCGGGGACTGGATGAGCTTGCGAATCCGAACGAGAGGGGTGTTTCCTATGGTCTGCGTGATGTCGTCAAATATACGCGACATAGTTCAATCTCCTTGGATGCAGGTACGGACTGTCAGGGGCGATTTCCACGCAAACCAGTATAACCGCTGGGCGATTCTCCATCCGTGGTTTTTCCCGCGAACCGGCGAAAAAAAATCCGACATGACGAATCGAGGGTCCCCGCGCTGGTATACTGGCGCGTTTCCTATTGAGATGCGGCCTCCATGGACAATACACGGAACGCAAATACCGCCGGGGCGAAAGGCGCGGAGAAACGAATCCGTCGCCGCCTTGACGTTCGCGGGCGCGTGCAGGGCGTAGGGTTTCGCCCGTTCGTCTACCGCCTGGCGAGCGAACTGAGGCTGGGCGGACTGGTCGGTAACGACGCGCGAGGCGCGTTTGTCGAGGTGGAAGGACCCTCCGGCGCGGTGGACCGTTTCACCGGACGGCTGCGCAGCGAGCTGCCGCCCCTGGCGAAAATCGAGTCGATGGCAGCCGGCGACCTCACCCCGAAAAACGAGCCGGGATTCCGCATAGACCGCAGCCGCGATGGCGGGCGAGCCGAGGCCCGGATAACTCCGGACGTCGCGACGTGCGACGACTGCCTTTCCGAGCTGAACGATCCGTCCGATCGGAGGTATCGCTACCCGTTCATCAACTGCACGAACTGCGGGCCGAGATATTCGATCATCCGCGCCGTTCCGTACGACCGCGCGAATACCACGATGGCTACCTTCGAGATGTGCCCCACTTGCCGCAGCGAATACGAAGAACCGTCCGATCGGCGTTTTCACGCACAGCCGGATGCGTGCGAAATATGCGGACCTCACTTGAGCTTCGTGAAAGGCGACGGCGCGAAAATGGAAGGCGACGCGATTAAACTTTGCGCCGAGATGCTGATCGAAGGCGGTCTCGTCGCGATCAAGGGCCTCGGCGGGTTCCACCTCGCCTGCCGGGCCGATAGCGACGAGGCGGTCCTGCGCCTTCGCCGGCGCAAGGCGCGAGAGGCCAAGCCCCTTGCCGTGATGGTCGGATCGGAGGAACGGGCGAGGGAGCTGGCGATTCTCGACGAGGCGTCGACGGCGGCGCTGGTAAGCCCGATCCGGCCTATCGTGCTTGCACCCAGGCGCCCGGACGCGCCGGTGAGCGAACACGTAGCCCCGTCCAGCCCGTGCCTGGGAATCATGCTGCCCTACACGCCGATACACCACCTGCTTTTCGCCGAAGGGATCCCAGCCTGCGTGATGACGTCCGGCAACCCGTCGGCAGAACCCCTCTGCGGCGACAACGACGAGGCGCTGCGCCGACTTGGCGAGATTGCCGACGCTTTCCTGATGCACGACCGCGACATCGAGCGGCGAGTGGACGATTCGATCGTCGTTGCGATGACCCGTCCCGGCGAGGACGGCCCGGCGCATTACACGCTCCCGATCCGCAGGGCGCGCGGATACGTCCCGGACCCCATATACGTGCCGGTGGAATCGGCCGTGAGTATCCTCGCCGTCGGCGGGCAGCTCAAGTCCGCCCTCTGCCTGCTGAGGGGCGATACCGCCGTGATGAGCGAGCACCTGGGCGAGCTGGACAACCCGAGCGCGTATCGCAACTTCGTCGAAACCGTCGAGCGGTTCGAGTCGCTGCTGGAGGTCAAACCGGAATTGTGCGCCTTCGATCTGCATCCGGACTATGCAGCCACGCGCTACGCCCGCGGGCTTTCCGTGCCGCTGGAGGGCGTGCAGCATCACCACGCGCACGTCGTAAGCTGCATGGCCGAGAACGGACTGACCGGAAAGGTCGTGGGTATCGCCTGCGACGGAACCGGATACGGAACGGACGGCAGGATATGGGGCTGCGAGGTGCTTGTCTGCGACGAGGCGAGCTTCGAGCGCGCGGGACACCTTCGGTATTACCCGCTGATCGGAGGAGATTCCGCCGCCCTGGAAACGTGGCGTCCCGCGGCGGGTCTGCTGCGGGAAACCTTCGGCGACGGATGGAGCGACCTTGGCGCGATGCGGAGGGTCGATGCGGAAAAGCTGCGCGTTGCCGAGCGCAGACTTTCCGGCGAGGCGCGACTTGTGGAAACGTCGAGCCTCGGGCGCCTCTTCGACGCGGCGGCGTTCCTGCTGGGTTTGTGCGATCGCAATCTCTTCGAGGCGCAGGCGGCAAGGGCGCTGGAGTCGGCCGCCTCGGCAGTCGAAAATGCCGATCCGCTGCCTTACGAGCTTTCGCGGGGCGACGACGGGGAGATCGTGCTTGACGTGCGGGAGATGATCCGGGAGCTTGTCGCATCCGCCGGAGACGGTGGGAACGTGCAATCGCTCGCGCGGGCGTTCCACGAAACCGTCGCGGCGATGCTGGCGGAGGCTGCGGCGCGCGCAGCGAAGCGGGAGAACCTTCGCAAAGTCGTGCTGAGCGGCGGGTGTTTCGCCAATCGCCTGCTCCTGGGCAGCCTGTGGAGACGGCTGCGACAGAACGGGCTGGACGTGTTCGTGCATCAAAACGTGCCTACCGGCGACGGCGGGATCGCCCTTGGGCAGGCTCTCGTCGCGGCAGCTCGAATAAGGAGAAGATAAAAATGTGCCTTGCCGTACCGGGAAAAATAATCTCAATACGTCGCGACGAAAGCGACCCGATCGAGGGCCTCTCCGGAACGGTTGACTTCCAGGGAAGCTACCTTGACGTGAACCTTGCGATGACGCCCGAAGTCGCCGAGGGCGACTGGGTCCTGGTTCACGCCGGGTTCGCCATCTCCATGCTGGACGCGCACGAGGCCCGCGAAACGTGGGAGTACCTGGAATCGAGCGGTATCGGAACCATGCCGGATGACCTGCGCCAAGGCGCCGAAAGCGGACGGGTGTAAAAAATGGACGCGGGAAGAACGCAACGCCTGGTCGAAAAAATCCACACCGCCTGCGAGCACCTGGAGAGCGTCCGCCTGATGGAGGTGTGCGGCACGCATACCGTCTCGCTGTTCCGCAGCGGGGTCAAGTCCCTCCTGCCGGAATGCATCAAGCTGATCAGCGGTCCGGGCTGCCCGGTGTGCGTTACCAGCCAGGGATACATAGACGCCGCGTGCGAGCTGGCGCAGCGCGACGACGTGACGATCTGCACGTACGGGGACATGGTTCGCGTACCGGGAAGGTCCGGAAGCCTGGAACTCCAGCGTGCCGGCGGCGCGAAAATCGTCGTCGTCTACTCCGCCCGTGACGCGCTGAAGTTTGCGCGAGAGCATCCGGATCGGAAAGTCGTCTTCCTTGCGATCGGGTTCGAGACGACTACGCCCGCCACGGCTGGGATGATCCTCGAAGCCCGGCGCCTTGGCGTCGGGAACCTGTTCGCACTGGCGGCGCACAAGCTCGTCGTCCCGGTAATGGAGGCGATGCTCTCGGCCGGGGAGGTTCCGCTGGACGGGTTCCTGTGCCCCGGACACGTCAGCGTCATAATCGGCTGCGACGCGTATCGCGATGTCGCCGGCAAATACGGAAAGCCGTGCGTTATCGCCGGGTTCGAGCCTGCGAACATGCTGGAAGGCATTCTCGGGCTGGTCCGGCAGGTAGCGGAAGGGCGCAGCGAGGTGGAAAACGTCTACCCGCAGGCGGTCTCGACGAGGGGGAACCCCGTCGCCGCGCAGTGGGTCGGACAGGTGTTCGAAACGTCCCCCGCTATCTGGCGGGCGATGGGCGAGATCCCCTCCAGCGGGCTGGACTTCCGCCCCGAGTACCGACGATTCGACGCGCTGGAGCAGTTCGACGTAAAAACGGGTCCGGACTACGAGCCGGCCGGCTGTCTCTGCGGGCAGGTTATCCAGGGAAAGGCCGACCCGTCGCAATGCACGCTTTTCGCAAAGTCATGCACGCCGGTCCAACCGGTCGGGCCGTGCATGGTTTCTTCCGAGGGCGCGTGCGCGGCGTGGTATAAATACAACCGCGCGCAAAGTTGAAAATGACGGGAAAACAAGTGACCGACGAACGAATAATCCTTGCCCACGGCGGCGGCGGCGAATCGACCAGGCAACTGCTTTCCGGGCACGTCCTGCCGAAACTTGCCAACGAGCTGCTCAACCCGCTCACCGACAGCGCCGTGCTGGACGTGCCTGCCGGGCGAATCTGCCTGACCACCGACGCGTACACGGTCCAGCCGATCGTGTTCCCCGGAGGGGATATCGGGCGACTGGCTGTGTGCGGAACGGTGAACGACCTGGCCGTCATGGGCGCCAGGCCGATCGCGCTGTCCCTGGCGATGGTGCTGGAAGAAGGCCTGGACCTGCGAACGCTCGATGCGATCATGGACTCCATAGCGTCGGCTGCGAAAGAAGCCTCCGTGCCGATAGCGACAGGCGACACGAAAGTCGTGGAGCACGCCCGCGGCGACGGGCTTACGATCACCACGAGCGGACTTGGATTGATCGGCGACGGCGTTTCGCCGGCGATGGGGCGCGTCGGCGAGGGCGACGCGATTCTCGTCAACGGCGGTATCGCCGAGCACGGCCTGGCCGTGATGAGCGCGCGCGAAGGGCTTGGAATGGAAACGCAGCTGCTCAGTGACGTCGCGCCGCTGGCGGGACTTGTCGCGGTATTACTGGAAAGCGGCTGCGACGTGAAGTTCCTCCGCGACCCGACGCGGGGCGGGCTGGCAGGCGTCCTTGCGGACCTTGCGGAGGGAACATCCATGAGCATCGAGGTTCGGGAAGCGGACATTCCGCTGACGCCGATCGCCCGTCACATGGCCGAGCTGCTCGGACTGGACCCGCTGACCGTCGCGAACGAGGGGAAACTTCTCGCCGTCGTCGCCGCCGATGACGCGGACAAGGCCCTGGCTGCCATGCGGGACCATCCGCTCGGCAGAAGCGCTGCCGTCATCGGGTCCGTTACGGACGCCTCCCCGCCGCTGGTGGAGCTTGTCACCCGCGCCGGCGGGAGAAGAATCGTCCAGAGGCCCTACGGCGAGGAGCTGCCGCGAATCTGCTGAACACACATACAGCATAACCACAGAGGACACAAAGGACACAAAGGCAAAAATGGGTTGCAACGTTGATTGATGAAGACCAAGTAGCAAGGGCGTTCATTTTGAAAGTAACCAAAGGTGGCTGTAATAACTTTTGACATTGAAACTCTTTGTGCCCTTTGTGAACTTCGTGACCTTTGTGGTGAAAAACGCAGGTTCTGAGATCGAGTAAGCCAATGCACGAAATGTCGATAGCGACTTCCCTGCTGGATGAGGTGCTGGCTGCACTTTCGGGTCACGACGGCGCGCGCGTCGATCTGGTCGAGTTGGAGGTGGGCAGCCTTCGCCTTATCGTACCCGAGGCGATGGACCTGGCGTGGCGATCGCTTACCGTGGGAACGCCGGCGGCGGGTTCGGCGCTGAAGATTACCGAGATCGAGCCTTTCGCCCGCTGCCGGGTGTGCGGCTGCGAGTACCGGCCGGAACTGATCAGCTTCCTGTGCCCGAAATGCGGGAAGGCGGACGTGGACATCCTTTCCGGGAACGATATCATCCTCAAATCGCTTGTCTGCGGCGAGTGAGTGGAGAAGCACGCATGAAGATCAACGTCGTCAAGAACGTAATGGAAGCAAGCGACGCGATGGCGGATGAGAACCGCCGGCGAATGGACGCCGCCGGCGTGGTGGCGATAAACGTCCTCAGCGCGCCGGGCAGCGGGAAGACGACGCTGCTGGAAAAGACCATTCCGCTTCTGGCGCCCCGGTATCGCTGCGCCGTGCTGGTTGGCGACCTCCAGACGACGCGCGACGCCGAGCGGCTGGGCGATCTGGGCGCTCCGATCACACAGATCAACACCGGCAGGGGCTGTCACCTTTCGCCGGCGGAAGTTGCCGAAGGTCTGGACACGCTCGAGTTGGACAAAATCGACCTGCTGTTCATCGAGAACGTCGGGAACATGGTATGCCCTGCCGCTTTCGACCTTGGCGAGCATTTCCGCGCGGTGCTGCTCAGCACGCCGGAAGGCGACGACAAGGTCGCCAAGTATCCGACGCTGTTTCAGCCGGCCGACGTTATTCTGCTCACGAAGATCGACCTGCTGGACGTTCTGGAATATGACTCCCAGCGCGTCCGCGACGATCTTTCAAAGCTCAACACACGCGCGCCTCTGATCGAATGCTGCCCCCTCAGCGGCGCGGGGCTGGAGGAGTGGGCAGGCTGGCTGAGAGAAAGGTTCAGCGAGAAATAAGCGGGACGCTACTCTATTTCAGCCGATCAGCTTATCGAGGAATTCTCTTCCCACGGCGGCGACGGGTACGCGCGGGCGTCCTATTCGGACCTGGGGCTTCGGGTCGCCGTGGAAATCCGACCCGCCGGTAACCAGCAGATCGAAACGCCTTGCGAGGTCCAGGTACAGGCGCGTCTGGCTTGGCGTGTGATCGGAGTGGTACGCCTCGACGCCCTGCAAACCGTCGGCGATAAGGGCGCGGAGGACCCTCTCGACCTGCGCGCTGTTTTCGCATCGCCATTGGGACGGGTGCGCGGCGATAGCGGTTCCGCCGGCTGCGCGAATGGCGGAAATCGCCGATGCGGCGTCCGGTCGCTCGCGCTCGACGTAAGCGGCAGCCCCCTTGGCGAGGTATTTCCCGAACGCTTCGGACACATCCGCCACAAGCCCCTTTCGACAGAGCGCGACGGCGATGTGAGGTCGGCCTACGACCATCTCCTCGCCGGCCTGGCCTTGGGAGGCGACGGCAAAGACCTCGTCCATGCCGATATCAAGCCCCATTGCCTGGAGTTTTTCGACGATCCTCGGGTTCCGCTGCTCCCTGGCGCGGCGAAGGAATTTTGCGACTTTGAGCAGCGACGGAGCGGTTTCGTCCACGCCGAGTCCCAGGAGATGCACGGTCCCCGATATCGGCTGGGCCGAAAGCTCCACGCCGCTGACGAAGTCCAGGTCGGGAAAGTCGCGGGCGGCTTTTCTCGCCTCGGCCAGGCCGGAGAACGTGTCGTGATCCGTCAAGGCGACGGCGGCGAGGTCGGCGGCATCCGCATAACGAACCAGGTCCGCCGGAGGGAGCGAGCCGTCCGAAGCGAGGCTGTGCGTGTGAAGATCGACGAATTTTCGCATTCTCATCGCCCGTCCCGCCGTTGCCCGCAGCACGGACAATCCTCTCGCGGGGAAAGGCTTTCGATCCGGCGGGCGCTTCCGTTCCACAGGTCCAGGACGAGGATAGCGCCCGGCGAAGTGGGCGGCTGCGGTGCGGAAAGCAGTTTGACCGCCTCCAACGCCTCGATGGACGCCATCGTCGCCACCGCAGGACCAAGCACGCCGGTATTGGCTGCGTTCAATTCCTTCTCCGGGGGCGGAGGGGCGTCGTACATGCATCGAAGACACGCTGTGACGGAAGGAATTATCGTCATCACCTGGCCTTGTGCGCCGACGACGCCGGCAAATATCCACGGCAGGGAAGTGGACACGGCGTAATCGTTAACGAGAAACCGCGACGTGAAATTGTCCATACCGTCGAGAATCACATCCACGTCGCCGGCCAGCGACGCGATATTCCCGGCGGCGAGTCGCGTCACGTTCGCCTCGACGGTAATTTCCGAGTTGATCAGCGCGATCCGCTGGGCGGCGGCGACGGCCTTGGGCTTTCCCGCCTCGGCGTCCGCCTCGCTGTACATCGCCTGGCGATGCATGTTGGTCCAATCGACGCTATCGTCGTCCACGATGCGAATGAACCCCACGCCCGCGCGAGCGAGCAGTTCGGAAACCCAGGAACCAAGCCCGCCCGCGCCGATAAGCAGCACGCGCGCCGAGGCGAGGCGCCGCTGACCAATCTCGCCCAGCGGCGAGAACGTCACCTGCCGCAGGTACCTGTCCTGACGATTGTATTCACGAGGAGTCATCATTCAGCCAGTTTAGACGAGAAGGGCAGCGCCGCTCAAGTGCTGTCCCTTCGGACCGGACGCGAGTTTGTGCAATATCCACTGCCGCTGACAGTTATTCCCAGCAGGAAGGCTGTATAATGCGCGTGGGAAATATACCCGCCGCAGGAACGGCAATAATCGAGGATCATAACAGTGCCCGCCAGAAAAACCTTTCCGATGCGTGCCTCGCAAGTAATTTCATGCCTGCTGCTGCTGGCTTTGCACGGTGCCGTCGTTGGGCAAGTATTGGCGAACGGGGCACCTGGGCCGGTGATCGTCAGGAAGAACGTCACGACGGCGCCGGTAAAAACCCCTGCGACCAGGCCCGTCGCAAAAAAAGCCCCGAAGCCCGAAACGCTTGCCGGATGCAGGGCGCTGTACATGTCCGGCAAGTACAAAGAGGCGGCGGCAGCATACAAAACCCTCCTGTCGGACCGGTCGCTTCGCGTCTCGGCGGCAATCGGTCTGGCCGATGCGCTTTCCATGACGGGACAGTACGCCGGGGCGGTGGAGACCCTCGAGTCCGTCGTCGATACGGGCGCCGATCGGGCCGACTGGCGCCTGGCGATGGCGGAGGCTCTCTCGTCGATCGGCCGATACGAAAAGGCCCTGGCCCATGCCGTCAAGGCGAATGAACTTCGACCGTTCTGGGCGCCGACGATACTCACTCGCGGGCGACTGCTGGAAACGCTCGGTCGCGACGATCAGGCCGCCAAGGTCTACCAGACCATGTCGGAGGTAATCGACCGCGACAAGTACCGCAACGACGCGCGGAGCCTGGTCGCCCTGGGCGGAATTCTCGATCGCGATTCGGTGCTCAGCAGCAGGAAGGCCTCGGAGCAGGCCTCCAACATCCTGCACAACTACCTCCAGGAAGCGTACCGGAAAGTCGACAAGAAATACTGGCCGGCGCATATCGCGGCGGGAATGTTCCTTCTGGACAAGCACCAGTCCGCCCAGGCGATGAAGGAATTTTCCCGGGCGCTGAAGCTCAACAAGCGCATCCCCGACGCGTTCGTCGGGGCGGGGGTGGTGGAACTTGGGAAGTGGCGGTTCGAAAAATGCCTCAAAAACGTCGCCCAGGCCCTGAAGATCAACCCCAACCACCCCGAGGCGATCCTCCTGAAGGCGACGTGCCTCATGCAGTGGCGCAAGTTCGGCGAGGTTCCTCCGCTTCTCGATAAGATCCTGAAGGTCAACCCGAACCATCTGGGCGCCCTGAGCCTGATGGCGGCCGTTCACATCCGAACGGACAATCCCGATAAAGCCGAACCTTACGCGGCGCGCATCGGAAAGGTGAACGGGCGCTATTACGGGCTTTCCAACACTATCGCCCAATGGCTCGCGGCGGGACGACAGTTCGACAAGGCGGAGAAATACTACCTGGAGGCGATAAAACTGGCGCCGAAGCGCGCCGAACCGCTTACCGGACTGGGCCGGTTGTACATGCAGACGGGCGACGAAAAGAAAGCCCGCAGGATTCTCGTCCAGGCGCGGGCGCTGGACGACTTCCGTGCCGACGTCCTGAACTACCTGAAAATCCTCAGGCGACTGGACGATTTTGAGATTCGCGAGACGGAACACTTCATCGTCAAGATCGACCCGAAACACGACGCGGTCCTGCTCGGCCAGGTTTCCGATTACATGGAGCGGATCTACCCGGAAGTTTGCGCCGCTTACGATCACGAACCGCCTTTCAAGACGATCATCGAGATATTCCCGACCCAGGAGCAGTTCTCCCAGCGGATCAGCGGGAAGGGATGGGTCGGAACGGTCGGCGCGTGCACAGGTCGCGTCATCGCCCTTGCGGCGCCGCGCACAAGTGCGGAGACGCCGCTGGGAACGCACAACTGGGCGACGGTGCTTCGCCACGAATTCACCCACGCCGTGACGCTCTCGGCGACGAAGAACCGCATCCCCCACTGGTTCACGGAGGCATGTGCGGTTTTCCAGCAGCCCGACAAGCAGAACTTCCGCTACATCGCGATGCTCGTCAAGGCGACGCGGGCAAACCGCCTGTTTACCGTCCAGGAGATGGACTGGAGCTTTATCCGCCCGAAGAGGCGGGGTGACAGGGCACTCGCCTATGCGCAGGCGGCATGGACGATGGAATACATCATCGAAACAAAGAAATACAAGACGATCATCGACATGCTGAAGGGTTTCAGGGACGGCCTGACGCAGGCGGAAGTATTCGAGAAGATCGTCGGCGCCAAGGAGGCCGATTTCAACAAGAACTTCCGCGTCTGGGCCAGGCTGAAAGTCCGCGAGTGGGGATACGATTCCGAGCCTGCGCCAAACCTTGCCAAGGCAGCCGAGGCTGCGAAAAAGAACCCCAAAGACGCCGACGCACAGGCGACTTACGCCCTTGCCCTGTTTGCCCGCGGAAAGCGTTTCTTCAAGAGGGCGACGGAGGCGGCAGGGAAAGCCCTGGCGATAGACAAGAACAACAAGACGGCCCTGAAGGTGATGGCCGGTTACTACCTGAAAGAAAAGAAATACGATCAGGCCGTCGCCTTTGCGAACCGTCTGGAGAAAGCCGACCGCAAGAACAGCGTTGCGCCGCGCATCCTCGCCCAGTCTCACATCGCCAAACGCAAATGGACCTCCGCCATCGAGGCATTGGAGCTTCTCAAGCGGCGTCAACGCATGGACAGTTTCAGCTATGAGCAGCTCGCGAAAATTTACCAGCAGCTTGGACAGCCCGAAAAGGCGCTTCCGAACCTCATTTACCTGCACCGTCACACCAGTCGCGACCACAAGTACGCCAGGCAGATCGCGGAGATTTACCGCGACATGGACAGGCCCGACGACGCACTCGTGTATTTCCGGCAGATCACGCACATCAATCCTTACGAGGCCAGCGCCTATCACCAGATCGCCAGCATTCATCTCCAGGCCCAGCGCTACGACGAAGCGGTCGCAGCTATCGAACGGTTCGTGCTGCTGGAGCCGAAATCCTCGACATCGTGGGCGTATATGGCGATGATCCGCTACCGCGCGGGAACGGCGCGGTCCGATCGTGAGGAACTTCTGAAGGCCAAGGCAGCGGTCGATAAGGCGCTCGAACTGGACCCGTCCGATTCGCGCGCCGAGCACATCGGGAAGATGATCGAGAGCAGCCTGGCGGAACTTGGAGCAACGAACGAATGATATCTCGTCTGGTTTCGTCGGCGAGAACGCCACCGGCCGACGCCGCAACCTTCAAAACATGCGGCAGGTCGCGCTTGAATTGCCTTGAAACAGACTGACGGGACGCACGACATGAATATCAGCGAATTCCAGGACTTCATCCGCCGCAACTATTACGCCCGCGACAGCGAGCGTGGCACGCCGGGCACGTTCATGTGGTTCGTCGAGGAGGTGGGCGAGTTGTCCTCGGCGCTTGCCGGCGACGACGAATACAACAAGGAAGAAGAATTCGCCGACGTTTTCGCCTGGCTGTGCACGCTGGCGAACATCAACGACGTCGATCTCGAAAAGGCCGTGCAAAAGTACACCGTCCGCGGCGTGGACTGGTTCAAGTAGACGCCGCCGATGCGGGTGAGCAGGCCCGCCCCGTCACTGGTCCGCGTATGCCATGGCGTGCGCAAGCAGCGACCTTGCAAACCGGACGAATCCTATCTCGACATTCGGCTCACTGTATCCGCCGCGCTTACCGCTTGCCCGATCGCTCAGGATAAGGCATGCGGCATCATAAAGCCGCTCGCGCAAGAACTTTGTGCAAAGCAATTCGTAACGACGAGCATAAGAAGCATCTCGAAACTCAGGAAATACGACGAAATGAGGTTCGTTTACTTTAATCGGCCTGGTGGAACCGGGGGCGTCCTCGAGCAGCATCAGATAGCCGAGCCAGGGACGAGGCGAACCGGCAAATGCGCCTTCGCGATATGCGGTCCAGAAATCATGAGCGCTTCCGACGGATTCCTCGGTTCGATTGTTGAAGTTGTTGCCGAATGACCCCACTTGCGATTTGAACTCAATGCAGGCCAGGAGGCATCCGCCGACCGTTACCACCAGGTCCCAGCTTTTGGTCGGCCGAAAGAAACCCGGCAAGTAAGTGGAATTCCGTGCATTGCAGGATATCGCGGTTTTGGCGATACCGACTGATTGGAGAAGTTCAGACACAACCCGGATAAATCCATCGAGTTGTGCTCCACCGGTCACCGCGCGGCGGTTTCCGGCATCTTTTTGTCCCGTTGCCAAACCCTGCTTTTGCTTCTGGCGAGAACGGGTCTGCCAGAAGTGCCTAACAGCGGCTTTGACTTTGTTTGCGATATCCCGATCGTTCATACCGCCGCTTTCCTGGGTGTGTGAGTTTCGACGCAAGCCTTCCCGAACAGATTCCCGCTCTCTTGTTTAACTCTGCGCACGGCTAGATCGAAGTAAGAGGGATCTATTTCTATGCCAATGCTGTTACGACCGCATCGGCTTGCGGCAGCATTCGTTGTCCCCGTCCCCATAAAGGGGTCCAGCACAACATCACCGGCGAAGCTGAACATCCGGATCAAGCGCTCAGCCAGCTCGAGTGGGTACGGGGCTGGATGTGACCGGGTAGACGCGCCGGTGAGGCCCGTCCATATCTGCTGGAACCACTTTTGGTGATTCTCTGCCGATATAACGCTCATCACGCGAGTAATCCAGGCGGGTTTGCGATATCCGCCCGGTTTGCGCTCCATCAGTATGTACTCGATGTCATTCTTTACGACCGCGTTCGGCTCATAAGGCTTGCCGAGGAACGAACCGCCGCCCTGCGATTCGTACTGCGCGTTGGCTATCTTGTGCCAAATAATCGGCGCAAGGTTATCGAACCCCAATACTCGGCAGCGTTCCTGGATAGAAGCGTGAAGCGGGACGACCGTATGGCGTCCATTGTTCTTTCTCCGGGACAAGCACACGTCACCGACCACACAGACAAGCCTGCCACCCGGCACCAGAACATCATAGCAGCGGCGCCAGATAGTATCGAGTTCATCAAGGAACGCATCATAATCGGCAATATGACCAATTTGCCCGGGGGTTGCGTTGTATTCCTTTAACGTCCAGTAGGGAGGCGACGTCAGCACAAGATGTACGGACTGCGGCATGAGAAAGTCCATCTTCCGGGCATCGTCCAGGTGCAGGTCATGGACCGTCTTCATTCGCGCCAAGGCATCACGAATACGCGATGTGATCGCATCATCCTTGGCAAGGTGAGGTATGACGGTCTGGTCTTGAGGGAGATTACTCGCAACCGCTGGTACTACCTCCTCAAGTCCTTGTGGGATAGGCTCCGTCATTTCCGCCTCTTTCAGCCAGTACGATGGACACGCCCTTCTCTCATCCTATCAGTACCTCCCCTGCCGGACAAGCGGTTCTGTGAGGCAATGATCGTTGATGCTATTGCGTCTCGACATTTCCGACCTCCCGACGCATACTTACACATATCATGGGTGTGCTTCTGGATATTGTGTATGCAGCCGGGCTGGTGATAACCAGTCCGCTCTGGGTGTACCGGATGATCCGTCATGGCCGGTATCGCTCCGGAATCGGCGAGAAATTCGGCGCCGCGCCTCTGCGCTACGGACTCCAGCCGATTATCTGGGTCCACGGGGTGAGCTTGGGCGAGGTCAACGCCGCACGCACGCTCGTGGAGGAAATTCACAGCCAGCTGCCGGACTACCGCGTGGTTGTCTCGTCCACGACGGATACCGGAATCACGCAGGCACGTAAATTGTTCGCGCCGGGACATCTGGTTTTTCACTGGCCTCTGGATTTCACCTTCTCCGTGCGACGGGCGCTGAAACGCCTGCGCCCGGACCTGGTCATACTCATGGAAGGCGAGGTCTGGCCGAATTTCCTCGCCGCCTGCGACAGGCGGGACATTCCCGTAATGATCGTCAACGCGCGGATAAGCGCCGATAAGGGCTATCCCCGCTACAAGAAGCTGGGGCGACTGGCTGGGCGACTGTTCAACCGCCTCACCGCCATCGGCGTCCAGGACGAAACCTACGCCGAAATGTACATGAACCTGGGCGTTCGACCGGAGAAGATCCACCTTACCGGAATGATGAAATTCGACAGCGCCGTCGTATCCGATAGCATCGACGGGTCCGACGCGCTGGCTGCGGCGCTGGGGATATCGAACGACGATGCGCTGATCGTCGCCGGGGGAACCGGACCCGGCGAGGAAAAGATGCTGCTGGAGGCGTTCGCAAAAGTGCAGGTCGTGCATCCTGCGGCGCGCCTGGCGATTGTTCCCCGCAAGCCCGAACGCTTCGAGGAAGTCGCAAAACTCATTGCCTCGTCGCCTTTCAGCCTCGTCCGCCGCTCCGAGCACCCGGACGGAAACCCTGCCGCAACGGATCGCGAGGCGGTTATCCTGGGCGATACGATGGGCGAGCTTCGCAAGTTTTACGCGCTGGCGACGGCTGTGTTCGTAGGTAGAAGCCTTGTTCCGATGGGCGGTTCGGACATGATTGAAGCGGCGGCGCTCGGAAAAGCGACGGCGTTCGGACCGCACACGTTCAACTTTCCCCAAGCCGACGCACTGGCGAGGCACGGCTGCGTTCGCGTCGCGGACGCCGACGCCCTGGCGGAGCAGTTTTCCGCCTGGTTGGGCGATTCCGCATCCGCCGCCCGTTCCGGCGCCGAGGCACAACGCCACGTTCGCAGCCAGCAGGGCGCGACACGCCGAAACGTGGAATTGATTTGCCACATACTGCACCGCGTGCCGGCCGTGGTGCCCGGCGATATCGCTACCGACGAGATTCGCCAACCCGTCCGCACAGCCGGAGAGGCTTGACCACCATGCCGGATTCAACCATAAGAAAACAGATCGTCGCACATGCCAGGCGCGTGCTGGTCAAAATCGGAACGAACGCCGTCTGTTCGGACACCGGTCGTCCGGACCGTCGGGCGATAGGCGTTTTCGCCTCGCAGATATCGAAGCTGATGCAAAATGGCCTGGAGGTGACGCTCGTCGCCAGCGGCGCTATCGGCGCGGGAGTAGGCGAGCTGAACCTCCCCGCGCGCCCCAAAAGCGTTCCGGAGCTTCAGGCCGCCGCGGCCGTGGGCCAGGGACAGCTCATGCGCACGTTCCACGACGCCTTCGCGCGGCGCGGCGTGCGGGTCGCGCAGGTGCTTCTCACGCGGGACGCCTTCGAGGATCGCACGCGATACCTCAACATCCGCAACACGCTGCGATCGCTCCGCAATTACGGGGCGGTGCCGATCATCAACGAGAACGACACCGTTGCGGTGGACGAAATCCGCTTCGGCGAAAACGACATCCTTGCCGCTCTCGTCGCCGGCATGATCGGCGCGCAGGTAGTGGTGTTCCTGACCGGTGTAGACGGCGTGATAAAGAAGGGACAGGTCCTGGACGTTATCGAAAAGGTAGACGCCGAGACGCACTCGCTCGCCCGGCCGCACCGCTCCACGCTGGGATCGGGCGGAATGACGAGCAAGCTTTCCGCAGCGCGGATCGTCGGAAAGGCCGGTAACGTAGCCATCATCGCCAACGCGCGCACGCCGAACGTGCTGCTGAGATTGATGAAAGGCGAACGGCTCGGCACGCTGTTCCTGCCGGCGGCACGGAAAATGTCCTCCCGCCGGAGGTGGATAGGACAGGCCTCCCGCCCGGCTGGAAAAATTATTATCGACCCCGGCGCCGCACGCGCGCTGACACGGCGTGGAAAAAGCCTGCTGCCTTCCGGGATCACCGCCGTCAGCGGAAAGTTCAAAAAAGGCTCGACCGTCGCGATCTACGACGCCTCCGGTGCGCAGATAGCGCGCGGGTTGACGAATTATTCCTCCGATCAGATCGAGAAGATCCGCGGCCTGAAGTCCAGCCGGATTGCGTCGGTCCTTGGCGACAAGCCTTACGACGAGATCGTCCACAGGAACAACATGACGCTGGATTAAGTTGCTTTTGGTAAAGATTGATCGGTGCGTTCGTTCAAACTCCAAGTGAAATCCCAAATCACAAACAAGATCCAAACGCCAATACTCAATGACCAAAACAACGGGCCTTGTCGGGGGCAGGCGGTTCCCTGTTTGGAATTTGGAGCTTGGAATTTCGCTTTGCTTAACACCGCTGAAGTAATCCCGGGAGCATCTCTAGGCGTGTATTGAAGCTCGTCTCCCGCAGTGTTTCGTGAGCACGACGAATGCCGGAAGCAGCAGCGGGCGAACCACGAACGTGTCGATAAGCATCCCCAGCGCGAATGCGAACCCCAGTTGGACCAGCAGTGACAGGTCTCCGGTCATCAGGCTTCCCAATGTCGCCGCCATGATCAGCCCGCACGACGAAATCACCGGCCCGGTGTGGATAACGGCTCGACGGGTGGCCTCTTTCACGTCGTAATGGCGGGCTTCCTGCGCAAGCCTTGCGGCGATAAAAATACTGTAATCCACGCCGACGGCTACCATTACGACGAACAGGAATACCTCGACTTTCCAGTCCAGCCCCCCCGCTCCGAGCAGCCCGACGAATACCCAGTACGTTATTCCCAGCGTCGCCAGGTATCCCAGGATGGTCGCAAAGACCATGAAGGCGGTGAGCAGCCAGTCGCGAAGCAGCGCCAGGACGATCAGGAAAATCACTCCCAGTACGAGTACCACCACCAGGCGGAAGTCGCGCTGCGTGACCTTGCGAACGTCGGCGGTCTGGGCCGTCGCGCCGGTTATGTGGACCTGGAATTTTTGTCCTGCCGGCGGGCCATCCGACGCGAGCGCCGCATTCAGGTCGCTTCTGATCGTGTCGACGGCCGACATCGCATCGAGCGTCATTGCAGGCATGTTCAGCGCTATATCCATTCTCATCGCGGACAGATCGCCGGTGATGTATTCCTTCGCCGCCATTTTCAACGCCGCCGCCCGGAGAAAGCTTATCTTCGGCAGGGACGAACCCTTTCCGACCGGCTGGGTAAGGCTTCGTACGTTCGCCACGCCGACCTGTCGCTGGACCGCGGCTGTTACCTTTTGCGACAGGCGATCCCATTGTCCGATCTTCATGGGACGAGAGTTCGTGTCGATCAGGACGGTGACGGGTGCAATCTCGCCGATAGGCCAGTGCCGCCTGGCCATGTCCGCCCCCCTCCTGGAATCGTAATCGGTGCTGACCTCGGCGAGCGTGTCGTAGACCCACGGCAGAGAGAGATTCTGAAGCACCGGAACCGCCAGCAGCGCCAGCGTTATCGCAAGGACAAGCCCCGGACGCGCTACGACCACCCGCGCAACCGTCGGCCACAACCAGTGCCTTCCGATACCGATTCGCCGGCCGTCCCCTGACCCGATCGAACGGGGTTTGTGTCCCGGCCAGAATAATTTCGGGCCTATCACGCCCAGCATCGCCGGAACGAGCGTCAGGGACGCCAGCATCGCCACGACGAGCGAGAGGGCGACAGCGGGTCCCGTCGTCTTGAATACGCCGAAATCCGCAAACACGAGCATCAGCAGCCCGGCGGAATCGGTCCCCGCCGAGGCGAGAATAGCTCCCGCGGTGTCGTTGAAGGCGCCTCCGGCGGCAACGGAAGGTTGCGGCGAAACGTCCAGCAGCTCGCGATACCGGTTGATCAGCAGCAGCGAGTAATCCGTCCCCGCGCCGTACATGAGCACGAACACGAATATGCGTTCGGCGATTCCGATATGCAGGCCCAGGCCGTTCTCACCGATCGCCAGGAGCTTCATGGCTACGAAGACGGCTGCGCTTATGGCGCCGAGCGGGATCAGCGCCGCGATGGGCGCCCGATATACGAGCATCAATATGAAGATTACCGCGGCGATAGTTACGACGAACGTTCTCTCGTGGCTGCGCTGCGCCGCCAGTGCGTAGTCCCTGCCGAACCCGCTGGAACCGGTTACCGCGACGGACAGTCCTTCGGGCAGATTTTCGTCTGCGAGATCGCGGAACCTGTCGACCGCCAGGGCGCACCGCGTGGTGATAAAGTTAAACGGAATGTCGGCGATAATAAGCGCCGCCTGTCCGTCGTCGCTGATAAGCGGATTGTCCGCCAGTAGAATGGACTTCGGCGATCGGACCGAAACGCCCTGGAAAACCCGTCCCCCTCCGGCAGCTTCGCTTCGCAGGGCATCCGCGACTTTTTCGACGGCTGCGAGATCCGCCGGAGAGAGCTTTCCGTCGCGACGTTCGAAGACCGCCACCGCGCGGGAAAGCCCGCTTGTCCGCGGGAACGCCTTGCGCATCGCGTCGATCGCCTTTCGATAAGGCGTATAGGACGGCAGGAACGCGCGCTGTTCATTTGCCGAGGGGTCCGGGGATGCGACCAGCAGCGCCAGCAAAGCCCCTCCCACCAGCCAGGCGCACAGTACGGTCCATCGGTGTCGATATAAAATTCCGCCGATGTTCACAGCTTTAACCGTACCCCCTTTTCCTTCCACTCTTTCAGGAGGAGGCCGAAATCTTTCATGAGCTTGTTGAGTCCCTTGGCGGCCTCGAGCAGGTTGTTATACAGCTGCGGATCGTTCAGCAGCTTCCCTGCCGTGCCCTCGCCGGACTCTATCTTCGCGGCGGCCCTGTTGATCGTTTCCATCGTTTTGGATATCTGTTCGGCGTCCCCGATGAGTTTGCGGACGAGGTCGTCGATCCTTCCGGAGGCGTTATCGGCGAGCTTCTCGATGCCCCGTGCAGCCTTCTGCGCGCCGGTTGCGAAGGCCTGCAACGCTTTCATCGACTTGGTCGCCTGGGCGGTCGCCTCGCGGAGATTCGCCATGGAGGCCTTGATGTTCGCCTGGTTCTCGCCGTCGCCCAAGACAGCGTAGAGTGCGTCCAGCGCGCGGTCCAGCCGGGTGAATGTGCCGCGAAGACCGGGCGGTGGAGGAGCAGGAGCGGGCGCGGGTCCCGTCGTCGCCGGCGCGGTCGTTGCGGGGGCAGGCTCCTCGTCCGGGAAGAGCTTCGCGAACGATTCAGCCAGCTTGGCGAGGCTGTCCATCGCCGGTTTGAATGCCGCCGAGGGGTCCATCGACTTGGAGATACCCTGCACGATAGCGACGCTGTCCTTCGGCAGGAAGCGCATCGCCCGGCCTGTCTTGGGATCCAACCGCTGCGGGCCGTCGGGGTACAACTCGATGTACACCCCGCCCATGAGCTTGCGGGTCAGGTAGCAGTTGACGTTCGCCGGAACGTTGATGCCCTGGTCGATCCTTGCGGCTATGGTGATACCCTCCATTGGATCGTCCTGGTCCATGAAGTCGATGCTGATCACTCGTCCCACGCGCAGGCCGCCCAGGTGCACGTAATCGCCAACAATGGCGCCGGATGTCGATGGCGTCCTGATCTCGATCCGGTATCCGCCCTGGAGCATTCCGGGCAGACCCGTGAACATGAGGATCAGCCCCCCCAACGCCACCAGCGCCACCAATACCGTCAGGCCCACGGCTATGTTTCTCGTATTCTCTGTCATCGGGTATTCTCCGTGACTGCGGAATTGTTCGACGCCATCTGCCCGCTCTCCAGTTCAGCCAGTTCTTCCCTGCCGGCGCGACCTTCGACAAACCGCGAGACAACGTCGTTGTCGATCGAGTCCAGCCCCTGCGGCGTGGTGTCTGCGATGAACCTGCCTCCGTGCAGCATGACGATGCGATCGCCCACCTTGCGCGCCGAAGACATGTCGTGCGTCACCACGACCGCGGTCGTCCCCAGCGTTCGCTGGAGCTTGAGGATCAGTTCGTTTATCAGGTCGGCGCGGATCGGGTCGAGTCCTGTAGTCGGCTCGTCGTAGAGGATTACTTCCGGCTCCATCACGATAGCGCGGGCGAGCGCAACGCGTTTCTTCTGCCCGCCGGAAAGCTCTTCCGGGTAGCGATTCTGTAATCCATCCATGCCGACAAGTCCCAGCACCTGCCGGCAGCGGTGTTCGTGTTGTTCGGCAGGTCCGATGCGATGATGCACGAGCGGGAACATTATGTTCTCCGCGACGGTCATGGAATCGAACAGGGCGCCTCCCTGGAAGAGGAACCCCATCCTGCGGCGCACGCTGACGAGTTGCCGCTGCGACATCGAGGAAACTTCCCTGTCCTGGAAGAACACCTTTCCCCGATCCGGGCGAAGCAGCCCAACGATGTGTTTCAGCAGCACGCTCTTACCGCAACCCGACGGGCCGATAACCACCGTCGTCTTACCTCTCTCCACGCCCAGGTCGATACCGTCCAGGACCACCAGGCCGTTGAAAGCCTTGTGTACTCCCTGCAGCCGGATTATCGGTAACGGTTCGCTCATGGACGATTCTTTCACGCGGGTGTGTCCGGAATTGTCAGGATCATCGCGATTTCGTCACACGCATCTACTTTCGGACACGAAATGCAGGCGCGCCAGACCTTCTCCGGAAGCGCCTGCCTGTCCACTACGGTAAAACCGTATCGCTCGAAAAAATCCTTTTCGTACGTCAGCGTAAACAGGCGGCGGATGCCCAATTCGCGGGCGTCGTCAATCGCGGACTGAACCAGCGTCCCGCCGAAGCCTTTTCCTGTGTAGTCCTCGACGACCGCCAGCGACCTGATCTCGGCGAGGTCCGCCCAGAAAACGTCCACCGCAACGCATCCGACGAGGCGTTCGTCGTCACGGGCAACGTGGAAGGCGCGAATCGCCCCGTAGACGCTTTCGAGGCTGACGTGCAGCATCTTCCCGCGTTCTGCGTGATAATTCACGACGTCGCAGATATCTTCGGCGTCGGCAACTGTGGCGTGTCGCACGTTCATGGAAAGCATTGTAACCCGCACACGCGGGGCGGCGAAAGCCCGTAAGTGCAAACGCGGGGCATGACGTGGCGCCGTCCGGTAAGCTTCCGGGCGCTGGGGCCCACCCGTCACGCAATTGCAAGGGTCTTGCCGGGAAGGATTTTCGAGGACTTTTCACCGGAACGCCTACGGTGTATCATTCGTTCTCGTCAAGAGGCTCCTATGCCGGAACAACATCGCAGATCGGTGCTGAACGTGTTTTCAGAGACCTCCGAAGCGCCGCCGTGCGCGGTGGTGCTTTTCGGCGCCACGGGCGACCTTGCCGCTCGCAAAATAGCTCCAGCCCTCTACAACCTCGCGCTGGAATCGTACCTGGACCCGCATACAATCATCATCGGCGTCGGCCGGCGCGACTGGACGGACCAGACGCTGCGCGATTACGTAGCAAAAGGCGTTCGGGAACACTCTCGCGCCAGGCCGGAAGACTCGACGCTGAACGAGTTCCTTTCCCGATGGCAGTACGCGCGCGTTCGCCTGGACGCGCCGGACGAGTTCGCAGCCTTGAAG
>JAJRYB010000046.1 GCA_024275995.1 Planctomycetota bacterium
GTGACGATCCACGGGCGCTCCAGATCGAGCAGTGCGACCCCCAGACGGTAAATCCGACCGTTGCACAGAGGCGTCGTTCCGTGATAGATCACCAGCCACCCTTCATCCGTTCTGACCGGAGTGGCGCCGGGTCCGATCTTGCCTCTGTCCCAGTGGAATTGCCGACTTTCCATAATACATCGGGGACGCCCCCAGTGGATCAGATCGGGCGATTCCTGCAGCCAGACGTGTCCGGCGTCGTGTTGGAACGGCCTGTCCAGCCGGTAGTAAAGCCCGTCAATTTTGTCCGGGAACAGAACCAGGTTGCGGTTCTCCGGCTCGGCTACACAACCCATCCGCTGGAAGGATACAAAATCCTGCGTTGCCGCTATGGCGACCTGGCAGCCGTACTTATTTTCGGCAGCGTAGGTTATGTAGAACGTTGCGTCGATCTCCACAACCCGCGGGTCGTAGATTGCCTGTTCATAGTGCGCCTGCTCATCGTTTTCCGGCTGCAGAATCCTCTCCGGCCGGACGTCAAAATGCAGTCCGTCCTCGGAGTCGGCGATTCGAATGGATTGCAGGCCGGACCGCTCCTCGACCCGGAGCAGCGCCTTGTACCCATCGGCATACCTGAACACCGACGAATTGAAAACGCTGTTACACCCGCCCGGTATGTCGGCGCAATCTTCCTTGGTGAGAATCGGGTTGCCTTCGTATCGTTTGAGTATGTCGTAGTCCATTGCGCCCGAATTACTCCTCGTACTGTTTGTGAAATTGCCCGGGAACCCAGTCCCATGGTCCCATGCCCTTGTTGATGATGTTTTCCATCTTGAGCACGCGATAGTGCTCGAAACCGATGCACATGAGCGCGTGTGGATCAAGTATTCCGGTCCACGATCTGTCGTCACGGCCCGGCAGGCCTTCCGCGTACAACGTGGCGTCGGCAGCATGGTCCACGTCGGACATGCCGTACTCCTGCAGCGCCCTTGCAATAACTCTGGCAGCGTCCGACAGGTCAAACCGATCCAGATCCAGATCCGGGTCAAGTTGCAGGATACAACCTTCCGGGAAACCGTCGCCTTTCATCCATCCGTCGGTCCAGCATGCCGGAGGATGGATGAACTGCTGAAAGGCGTTGTACATGGTGGCGAAGGCGAGCTTGTGCTCGATTTTTCCGGATAGTATTTCGTCATACATTATCAGGCCGGCAATGGCTGGTACTCCCGACGCCCGGCTGGGGCCGTACATGTGGATACTCTCGCCATTGTGGACAGGAAAGGACTCCTTGGGAAATACTCCGGGCCCGTCCAGGCGATAGGACATGCCGGAATTGGCCTCCCATTGCCCCTCCGAATTTTTTGTGGCGCCCCACATGTCCCACGCGAGTCCGGCTTCCAGGTCGATGATGGCGACATGGGCGTCATTTTCCGGATCAGGCTCGGCCTTTCCGGGAATCGGCACCCCATCGGCGAAATCGGGATAATGCCCGAACCAATGATCCGGGTGGAGGTGTTCAGTGCTGTACGATGCTTTACTCTTGCCCGCAATACTGGTGGTGATTCGCCGGGCAACCTTCTGCCTGGACCTGTCAGTTTCCGCTTCATAGATCGGCACCGTCCATTTGTGAACATTGATGCCGAAACCGGTGTATCTGTCGTCCTGCTGCAACAGCGAAATCAGATGATCGCTTCTGGGATCCGTTTCCACGCCGGTCTCGATCGGCGTATTCCAGTAACTGTTATCGTCGAAAAAACGCTTCATAATACGAGCCGCTCCTTCATCCCGATCGCCACCATCGATAAACCCGCCGCACACCCGGCACGACCTGTCCCAGGCGCCGACACTCGAACTTCCCCCTATCCTACCGTAACTTGATATCTTGTGCGTTTGATCAGGCCGTGATAGAATATTGCACATCGCAACGGGCTTTCGAATGGCGCCCGGATACGATAAGCCTGTCTCATGTTCGATATAATGTCATCGCTATTCTGAACGCACATATCGCCTGAACCTGTTACTTTTGCCCTCTTCTTACATGATGGGATGCCAACAATAACCTCCGCTGAACGCAATCCGTTCGTCAGCAGACAGGACGCTCGCCGTTGAAACCGAACATTCTGTTCATCATGGCCGACCAGCTCAGGGCAGATGCCCTGGGTTGTTACGGGAACCATTTCTGTCGGACCCCCAACGTGGACGCGCTCGCCGAGAGCGGGGTTCTTTTCGAAAACGCCTTTACGCCAAACCCGATTTGCGTCCCGGCGCGCGCAAGCATCACCACGGGCAACTATTCGCACACAGCCACCGAATGTAAGGATAATTCCGGCCTCATACATGACGACCAGCCAAAACTCGCGGAGCATTTCGCCTCGTCCGGATACAAGACCTACGCCTGTGGGAAACTGCACTACTGCCCGTATTCGCCTCCGGACAAACCCAGACTCGTTCACGGATTCGACGTGTGGGACTCGTCCGAGTCCGGGCGCATCCTCAGCCAGTTCGACCCGCAGGGCAGACAGACCGGTATCGAGGACTACTTCGACTACCTGGCCGAGGTCGGCTGGCGTGGATTCAGCCGGGCGCACGGAATCGGTAATAACGACGTCCGACCATGCCGCTCTCCACTGCCCGCCGAGCACAACGTGGACGCCTGGGTCGCCACCCGCACAATCGCCCGCCTCCAGGAGCACACCGCCCGACGCGCGGACAGCCCGTTCCTGATATTCTGCAGCTTCCCCAAGCCGCACTCTCCGTACGACCCGCCCGGCGAGTATGCGACAATGTACAATCCGCTCGACGTGCCTCCTCCGGTGGGCGACGAGTCGTCGCTCGCCGACCGCAATCCCTGCATTGACATCACGCGCGTTTCACGAGCGCACGATTCGCTCAGCCCAGAGGCACGACGGGTCATCAAGGCATACTACTACGGGCTGATCAGCTTCCAGGACGCACAGGTCGGCCGGGTTATGAATGCCCTGGAAAAGGCCGGCGTCGCGGACAACACCATCGTCGTTTACACGGCCGATCACGGCGACCTGATGGGCGACTTCGGAACATACTTCAAGTGCTGCTTCCTTCAGGGCTCGGTGCGCGTGCCCCTGATCATCTCGGCGCCGGGCGTTTCCGGCGGCGAGCGGCGAGGGCATCTCGCCGGACTGCAGGACATCCTGCCGACTTTGGCGGAACTGGCGGGATGCCCGCTGGACCGGCAGGTTCACGGGATTGATCTGACGAACGTTCTGCGCGATCGGAACTCCTCCACGCGAGAATTGTTTTACTCTCAGTGCTTCGATCCGCCCAGGCAGTCGGCGATGGTTACCGACGGCAGGTGGAAATACTGCTTCGCCGAGCGCGGGCCAACAGAGGAACTCTACGACCTGCAAACGGACCCCGACGAGCTGGTGAACCTTACCGCCGGAGGTGGCGCCGACAAACTGCTCCAGCCCTGGCGGGAAAAATTGATCGCCGAAGCCCTGCGCATCGGCGACGACGGAATCGTCGGCAGTGACGGAAAGCTCGTCTCGGCTGAGTTCGACCGAACGAAAATAGCCGACCTGCCGGTAGAAGGCATGGGATGGCGATGGTACTGACTGGCTTGTTTGAATCGCCAATGGTGGAGACGACCTTCCTCCGCCATCCGACGCGATTGACTCCGGCGAAGGTCAAGGCTCTCCCACAGAAAAGAGGGTGTGTTATGGCTTTACGCAGGCTGGATCAGGCTGGACTCAGGAAGCGAAGGCATATTAATTTCGTGCTTGCGATGGTGGTGTTGCTGGCGTTGGTTTCAGTCGGACCGACCGTGGCCCAGGCTGAAGGCGAAGGAGACTCCAAGGCGCCTGCGGCGCGCAAAACACTCCCCAACCGCTGGTTCTACGTGAACGAGTGGCTGAAGGACGACGCCTCGGTGGCACGGGTGCGGGAATTGGTCGATATCGCCGCGGCGCACGGCCTGAATGGAATGGTGTTCGCCTGCGGGATGGACGCCATCGCCGTCTGGCCCGAAGGCCGCATCGCGAAGCTCAAGCAGGTCGACGCCTACTGTCGTAAGAAAGGTATCGACCTGATCCCCCTGTTTCTCTCGGCCGGCTACGGTCACGGCGTGAGCAAGCAGGATCCGAACCTCGTCGCGGGGCTTCCGATCAACGACGTGCTTTTCGAAGTAAAGGACGGCGTAGCTCAAGTCGTTCCGGACAGGCCCATAACGGTGGAGGACGGCGGGTTCGAGAACGCCGTAAACCACAAGGCCAAGGGCTTCTCCATGCAGGATTCCCCCGGCAGCAGCACGGTTATCGACACGCGCGTCGCCAAGGAAGGAAAGGCGTCGCTGCGGTTCAACCTGAGCAAGAGGGAACGCCTGGCCATCCGTCTCGACAAGCAGAGAAAGCACTACGTCCTGCGATTCTGGATTCGAGGAACCGGGCCGAAGAAACTGCGCCTGGACGTCTGCGTGTACGACGGTAACAAGCAGCGAAAGGTCATACCCATTCCTCTTGTGGACGGGGCCGACTGGAAGAAAATCGAAATTTCCATCTGCACGCTGGGGATGAACACGACCGTCTTTCTCGGCTCGTGGGGGCAGGACTCCGGAAGGGTCTGGATCGACGGCGTCGAGATGTTCGAGCCGGGTCTGCTCAACGTCCTCCGCAGGTCCGGCACGCCGGTGACGGTCAAGAACAAGGAAACCGGCGAACTCTACGTGGAAGGAAAAGACTTCGAGCCGATCGCCGATCCGAACCTGGACCCGGCTGGGCGTGTCCACCCCGCCGCACCTGTAAAGATCATCCCCGCAGGACGGATCGAGGACGGAGAGAAACTCCTGGTGAGCTATTACACGCCTGTCATGCTCAGGAAGCTCCAACCGATCCTCTGCCTGTCCGAGCCTAAGGTCTACGAGATATGGCGAAAGGCAATCCGCAAGGTCAACGACGCCATCGGACCAAAAAAATGGTTTCTCGACATGGATGAGATCCGCGGCGGGGGAACCTGCCACACCTGCTGGAGCCGCAAGAAGCCCAACGGTCTTCCGGTAAGTCCCGGTGAAATGCTGGGCGAGTGCGTCACCCGCCAGGTATCCATGATCCGCGAGGTGTGCCCCAAGGCGGAAATCGCCATATGGGGCGACATGTTCGACCCGAACCACAACGCCAAGTCGTTCTACTACACCGCGCCGGGCGGATTTTCGGGCAGTTTTCAGCACGTTCCGAAGGACCTGATAATGGTCCCGTGGAACCTGAAAATCGCCGAAAAAAGCCTGAAGCATTTTTCCAGCCGGGGCTTTCGCACGCTCGGCGGAGCGTACTACGACAAGTCCAACCTGGACGGATGCAAGGCGTGGCTGAGGTTGCTCGACAAGACGCCGAGCGCCATAGGAATCATGTACACTACCTGGTATCGCAATTATAAATTATTGGGCGCTTTCGGAGATTTGGTGAGGGGTTCACAAGCCCAAAGCGATGGGCGATAAGGGACCCCTATACAAAGTTCCTCCCGCGCAATATGTTTATAGATAGTAAGTTACGATGAAACAAAGCCGGGACGGACCGGTATCCGCAGGCAGCGGGACATTACAAAACGGACGCCGGGTCGATGTTTGAAATAATATCAAAACTCAATCGAACGACGATTCCACCCACTCGTGGTAGTATCCGAATCGTCGTGATCGCACGGGGCGATCGGAAATCAGGACAACATTCCTTTTCTTGGAGGCAGCAAAGATGAGAAACATGAAACTTCTGGCAGTTATGGTTGCGGTACTGGGATTGGCATTTACCGTGCAAGCGGCCGACTACAAGGTCGGTGCGGGGCAGGCGTACGCCACAGTGCAGGCGGGACTCAACGCCGCACTCGGCAACGCGAGCGGCACTCACACCGTCACCATTATGGACTCGGCGGTCTACGATGAGTACATAATGGTAAATAGCGGCGTCGGCAGCACCGGTGTCAGTATCACCGTAGCGCCGGACGCCGGGCAAACCCCCACCATCTACGGCGCACGATTCAATGGCGGCAAAGCAAACATTACCTTCGATGGTCTGATCGTCGACGGGAATCTGCGCACTGGTGGAAGCCGGCAGGCGTATCTGCTGTACATGCGATACGGCAAGGATGGAACCACCAACACGTTCCGGAACCTGACCGTCAAGGGCACGGGAAGTCAAAGAAGTGGAGTCATCTACACCGTCGGCACAGGCGGTAGTTTTGTGATGGAGGGAAACACGTTCGAAGCCGACAGCGTCAGCGTACAGAGCAAAGGTATTAAAAGCGGCTATAGCTCCGGTGATAACGATGCAATGGGCAGCATCGTAATCAAGAACAATACCTTCAGCGGCAGTGACTTATACGGTGTCGATGCCGACACGTGGAAGGCTGGGAAGGGCCCCATTACGGTCAACAACAACATCTTCAACGGCATGGCAAACGCCGGTATCTATCGCCGGGATGCCGAGGCGTTGACGACCTTGACCATTGAGAACAACACGTTCTACAAGTGTGGCGGTCCCACCAGTTATCTGGACGGTGCGATTCTGTTCCGTGACTCCACCACGACGTTTGGCCCGACGGTTCTGGACAACCTCATCGTAGGTGATGGTGCGGCTGTGTACGAAGGTCTTAATGCCTACACCACCGCAATTACGGACATCGACGCCGACTACAACGGTTTCTCCAACCTCTCCGACGGCGCGAACAAGGTTCTGTACGCGAGTGGTTGGAAGACTTTGGCGGAGTTGAATGCCTATGCCAGTGCGGGGAACAATATCCTCAACGACACCGACCCGTTCGTTGATGCAGCCAACGGCGACTTCCGCCTGACGGCGAGTAGTTGGGCGAACAATGCTGCTTCTGACGGCGAGTTCATCGGCGCACTGGCGCCCGTTCCCGAGCCGGCGACGATGGCGCTGCTGGCCATCGGCGGCGTGGGAGTCCTGCTGAGACGACGCCGGAGATAAAGAGACTCTCCTTTGTTTGATGCAAAATGGGCTTATCGAAAGCGACACCAAGCCCGATAGACGACAGGAAAGGATGCTCGCGGGCTTCACGCCCGCGGGCGTCCCGACTTTGCCGGGGCGGGTTGCCCGGCGCCGGTTGAACGGAATCAGGGAAGTGAAAATGACTCAAAGGCAATTCGACCACCCAGCCCTTCGACCAGGCTCAGGACAAGCCCTTCGCCACAGGTATCTTCGGCAGGCTCAATCAGCATTCACGCTTATCGAATTGCTCGTCGTGATAGCCATCATCGCGCTTCTCCTGTCTATCCTCACGCCGAGCATTTCACAGGCGAAGCGACTCGCTGAACGGGCAGTCTGTGCGAGCAACATGCGAGGCGTCGGGATAGGGATGGCTGTCTACCAGAGCGAAAACAACGAGTATTTCGTACACACGTCCGGCCTGTGGGGCCTGCTTGAAAGGGACGATGCCGATGTGGTGCGCCCCGGATACATCGACGCGGGAAGCCTGGTATGCCCCACCGCCAGGCGAGAGAAGCTCGTATTCGACAGCTACGAGTGGCCTGGGAACGTAGCTGTCGAATCGTCGTATTGGTACTTCTGGCAGTTCCCGTTTGCCGGCGGCAAGGCGGATACCATGTCCAATAGTGAAGCAAACGCCGAGTGGGGAGATTATCACAATCGTCCGGCGACGAAGATCTCCGAGGTGGTTTCACCGGGAAGCGCGATCTTCGCCGCGGAGGGAGCGCACAGGCGCGAGGCCTGGCAGTTCTGGGGCAGGGTCTGCGGCTACTACGTGGGCAACCCGTACCGGGGCGGAAGCGAATGGTGCCGCCCAGGAGACGCAAGCACAAGTGAAAACGATATCTTCTGGTATCACCAGATGAATCAGAACTTTCTGCACGTCGACGGGCACGTGGAATTGAAACCCTACTCATGGGCATTTCCGCGAGATCCGGCCCTCAACCCGAACTACGACGATGCCCGCTGGCGAATGCACTTCCAACTGCGAGAGCCGGAGGATATGCCGGAGTAACTCTTGCCGTCAACCGGATCGCCCGGTTACCCTTATACTCAGCAAGTCAGCGAAACGGCGCCGCTTGACATGCGTAGATTTGGATCTGCCCAACCGGTGGATGATTGTTTGACGGCTATACCTTACTGTGAACGGAAAGATCGAGCCATACCTTCGAACCGCCCTAACATTTTGTTGATCACTTCCGACCAGCAGCACTTCAGCACACTGGGCGCGGTGAACGATAAAATTCACACACCCGCGCTGGACCGCCTCTGTAACGAAGGCGTCCGCTTCGATCGCGCGTACTGTCCGAACCCGACCTGCACGCCGACCCGCGCGAGCATTATCACTGGAATGATGCCCAGCGAGCACGGAGCATGGTCGCTGGGAACGAAGCTTTTCGAGGACGTCCCCACCATCGGCGGGATGCTCGGTGCGGCTGGCTATTTTACGTCGCTTATCGGCAAGGCTCACTTCCAGCCGCTGGCAAGCAGGCCGGGAATGGAATCCATCGAGTGCGAGCCGATTCTGCACGACCTGGACTACTGGCGGAACTTCCACGGGCCCTGGTACGGATTCCAGCATGTCGAAACCGCTCGCATGCACGGCGACGAGTCACATGTCGGGCAGCACTACGCGATATGGATGGAAGAGAAAGGGCTTGCTAACTGGAGGGACTATTTCCGACCCTTCGGTCCGCGGCCCGAAGGGAAGAGCGACGATAACGATTACTGGAAGCGAGAGAACCGCGCCTGGACGTTGAGCGAGGAGTTCCACTACACGAGGTGGACCGGAGAGCGGACGATCGCGATGCTCGAACAGGCGGCTGCGGAAGATCGGCCTTTCTTCTGCTGGTCCAGCTTCCACGACCCGCACCCGCCGTATATCGTGCCAGAACCCTGGGCGAGCATGTACGACCCGGCAGATATGGTCCCGGGGCGACTGACGCCCGGCGAGCACGAAAAAAACCCTCTCCATTTCCGTAAAACGCAAGAGGACGATGAGGACTGGTGGCGCAATGCAAGCAAGGGCGAAGCCATCCACGGCGGGCACGGCCATCTGTATCTGGAGGAGGAAAAGAAGAAAGACCTTGCCTGCTACTACGGAATGGTCAGCTTCATGGACCAGCAGATCGGACGCATTCTCGATGCGCTTGACCGCCTTGGCCAGGCGGAAAATACGCTGGTGGTCTTCACCACCGATCACGGGCACTTCCTGGGCCAGCACGGACTTGTCACCAAGGCGATCCATCACTACGAAGACCTGCTGAGACTTCCGTTCATCGTCCGGCATCCGGGTAAGATCCCAGCCGGCAAGGTGTCCGACGCGCTGGTCAACCTGGTCGACCTGGCGCCGACGTTCCTGTCGACGGCGGGACTGGAAAAACCTGGAAGGATGACGGGCGTGGACCAGTCCGCTTGCTTCTGCAGCGGCGAGGCGGTGAGAAAATGGTCCATCACCGAAAATCATCACGGCACGACTCACTTTCACATGCGGACGTATGTCAACCAACGATACAAGATTACCGTCTACCGCGACGGCGAGGACGGGGAGTTGTTCGATCTCGTCGAAGATCCAGGCGAGGTCAATAATCTGTGGCATAACCCGGATGCCGCGACGTTGAAAAGCAAGCTCATGCACGAATTCATTCAAGCCATACTCGTGAGCGAACCTATGCGCATGCCTCGCATCGCCGGGGCCTGAGGACGACGAGGATCACCGGGAAGTCCCGCTTCGATCGTGGGATCGTGGGTACAGTTACCTTCCTGCGAGCGGTTCTCGTCCATTGGTCGTTCTCGAAGTCATCCTTGACGGGTCATGCCGCCACATGATACCGTGAGTCAGATCTCTATTTTCCAAAGAACCCTTAAAGAAAAACGCTATGTTCAGACTGATAATTGTCGGATTAGTTCTCTTCACCGCGGTTCAGCGCACTACGGCAGGCGGGAATCAAGAAGAGCGGGGAAAGACGCCGTCGACCGCACCAGCCAAAAGCGACGCCCCGGCCAAAAGCGAAAAGGTCGTCTTCTACGACGATTTTTCTTCCGGGGACATGTCGGCTACGAACAAAGACGGCTTTTCCTGGAGCCGGAACAATCGTACCTCGGTGGTGACGATGGACGAGAAGGGCCCGCTGATCGTGTGGAACAACGGCCCGGTCCGCAACCGCCCCTCGACCAAGCGCAACTGGAAGGCACACGACGGCAAGTACGCCCTGCGGTTCCGATATCCCGCCGGTAAACCGTGGTCTGAACAGCGATTCACACTCGGCAAAGCCTATCCCGAGATATGGTTTAGATTCTGGCTGCGCGTCCCGGAAAACTATCAGCACGGGCCTAAGACTGCCAGCAACAATAAGTTTTTCGCGCTCTGGATGGACGGCTACTCCACCAAGGGCGACGGACCTACCGTCGTATGGAACTTCTGGCGCCAGCCCGACGGCAATAGCGCTTTCACGTTTTCCCATACCAAGGATCCCGTCGGCCTCGGCCATCACGGAAAGGCGAAGGATTTTCTGGTCTCGCCGCGCGACCGGGGGCGCTGGATGCAGATCGTGCTCTACGCAAAAATGAGCTCTTCACCCGACGTGAACGACGGTGAGGTTCGCATCTGGCGACGATGGGAGGGCAAAAAGAAATTCAAGCTTATCTCGAAAAGTATCGGCCGGGGACTCCATCCCTCCAAAGACAAGAGCAAGCCGCAAGGCTGGGCCGTCGGTTACGTCCTGGGCTGGTCCAACGCGACCTATAAAGAGGAGACAGAATGGCTGCTGGACGGGTTCACCGTGTCGAGCAAAAGCCTCCTGAATACGACGAAATAAGACACCTTGGGACAATGTAAGATTGCATGTAGCAGACCCGCCGATATGGAGAAGCCTGGGGATGCTGCCCGCGTTTTCTCCTGAACAAGGCGCTCCGTAGCCGCTGTCATTAATAATCTGTGGCATAACCCGGATGCTGCGACGTTGAAAAGCAAGCTCATGCACGAATTCATTCAAGCCATCCTCGTGAGCGAACCCATGCGCATGGGTCGCATCGCAGGGTCCTGAGGACGACGAGGATTATCGGGAAGTCCCGCTTCGATCGTGGGGCAGGTGCATATTGGAATCTCAGGGAGGCTTCCGGAGTCAAACGGCGGCGTTCCTTCACATCGGTGTAGAAGCACAACAACCGTCGCCGAAGTTTTCGCGAACGTACGCGGTTACCTTCCGGCGAGCGGTTCTCGTCCATTGGTCGTTCTCGAAGTCATCACGCAGCAGCAGGCAGGGATCTTCGATGATCCCCTTCCGCAGCACGCGGTGGCAGTCCTGCACCGTCATCAGGCCGACGACAGCGTTGCAGATGGTTGTGCTTTTGATGATGCCGCTTTCGCCAAGCAGCCTGGCCGACTTGGAATCCTCCTGGTAGAAATCACGGGGACCGGCGGGCGACATGGTCACTTTTGTCCGAACCGCTGTCCCGTCGGCGCCTTTGACCAGCGCCCATCCCTCGGCCATGTATGGAAGCTTCATCCAGTCTTCCACGGCATGTACGGTAGTACTCGTACGGTTGTCCGTTCCGAACCAGCAGATATATCCGTCCCAATCGTACATTCGCCCCCACGGGCCCCGGCGGTCGAACGTGGACTGGTCCCCGGGCGCCCGGCAGAATTCCTCGGCGCGATCGCCGATAGCCGCAACGGGATGTGTAGGTTGCAGGCTGCGAACCGCGCCGTCACGTTTCCGGAAAATATTCGTAATGCTGCCGACCCGGCTGGGCGTTTCCAGCGGATCGTACACCTCGCCGGAAGGACCCAGTTTGGAGTCCTCGAATGTCTTCGTGAAAGTCGGAAAGACCACAAGTCCTTCAGGTCCAACCGTCTCGATGAACGCGTCTATAATCGCATCCGCCCCGCAATTGGACAACTTCACAAGTTCCCTGGGCTTGGCGAGCTTGCGAAGGTCGCTGTGCACCAGGACCACGTCGCCCTTCTTCAATCCGAGACTTTCCAGCCCTGCCCGTATGACTTCCACTGTAACTTCCATTACGCTTTTCCCTTCTGTTCCCTGGGCACAGTTCGTGCCGACAACGTGTTTTTGTCTCCAATCCGGAGTGATCGGCCGGTCCGTCAGGCGAGCCGCTTGTCGAGCATCAGCTGGCGATACGACGAAGGGCTGAGGTCTGTGTACCTCTTGAAGACCGTGGCGAAATACTGGCTGCTGGAGAACCCCAGTCGCATAGCGACCTCCGTCACGGACCATCGTCCTTGGGCAAGCATTTCCATCGCCTTCTCGATGCGTCGATGGACAAAATATTCGCGCGGGGTGCGTCCCACGGCCCTTCGGAAAGACCGGTGAAACTGCGGCACGCTGAGCCCGGATACCTTGGCCATCTCGGTGACGGAAACATCCTGGTCCAGCCGCGACTCCAACCACTCGATAGCCTGCCGGGTGGACCTCGTGTATTTATACGGATGATCGGCATCCGTATCTGCCGCGCGACGGAAATCCCGCACCAGCGAAATCAGCAATGAGTACAGGGCCATTCGCGCCAAACCGGCGCTATAGGTTGATCTGCGACGATGCTATTCGATGATCTGGCGGAAAAACCGCGACGATTCCACGGATACCGGAAACACCTGGCGATCTATTTCAGCGAATTTCCTAGCCAGTCCGGCTGTGTCTATTACGCCCGTGCGATGGTGTCTCACTTGGGCAAGAGGCAATTCGAGCCAGTAGCATTCGCAATGGGCTACAGCACTATTGGGACCGGCGCCGGAGTGATTTTGCCCCGGGAACAAGATGAGCACTTCACCGGCGTTGGTCTCGACTTCCTGCTCGTCCACGAGCGTGAGCAATTGCCCGCTCTCAACGTAGCGGATTTCGTAGGAACTGCGATGGCGATGCCGACCGCCAAAGCCTTTTGACTTTGCAAAACGAAAGTGCGCCCAACCCGATCTGGGCACCTCGTCAAGCAACTGCTCCTGTCCCTGAAAGAGCTCGTAGCGATGTCTGCGATTAAGGGCAAGCACCTTTATCAGATCCTGTTATCGTTACCGACCAACCCCACAATAAATTATACTCAAAGTGCCCGCCAAATAACCGCCTCAAGGCTACTCTTCGTACGTCAGCAGTCTATGCACCATGATTTCAGCATATTCACTTTTAGGCAGGCCCTCATACTGGCCGAAGCCGATGCGCCATTGAGCATGTCGTCGCTTTTTCTTGCCTTTATCGAACCATGTCAGGCATCGTACCCCATCGATAATTAAAGAGTATTTCATGCCCAACCTGCTGACTCGCACCCTGCGCCACTTTCGTGACGCCGTTGCAACTTTCGTATGTTCTGCAACAGCAACCTGTCGGAAGTCAGGAATCGTCCGAATTTCCGCTTTTCCGTCACGGCCAGGGGACAGCAAGACGGCGTAGCCCTCACGCCCTTCTTCGAAACCAATGAGGCCGCCATTCTTCCCGGCACTACCCGGGTTGGACTGTTTACGTCGCCCGGCACCACTGCATAAAAGCAACAGCATGGGGTGGTCCCGACCCGTTTCCGATTCGGGAAGCCGCGAAAGCCACTCGACAGTAAACGCTTCAGGAATACTTTGGTTCAACCAGTACACGAAGCTCCCGGCCGGGCTGCCGGTCCGTTTCACCACGCTCTGTTCCGGCGACAGGACCAGTCGCCCGCGGCGCCAGGTCGCGTTGCCCCTGCCTTCCATTGTCCAGTCTGCTTGCGGCGAGGCCCCGTGCCTGCCGGACACCTGCCCGGATGAACCTTCATACACAAGTTCCGTACCAAAACAATCCTGATGCAATCGGACAATTCTGATCGCGGTCAAAGTTGCGGCGTCCTTCACGCGATCGGCAACTGTAACGGTAACAGGCTGTGGATGCTCCAAATCCATCACCGCCAAGGGGTTGAAACGTCCCGCATTCCTGTTATCGAACAGGTTTCGCTGGACAGTTCCGTCAACCCCGGCAGCTTTGATTCGAAAAATCGTGTTCGGCATTTCCACTTTGGATGATCCGGATTTTCGGGACCAGCGAATCTCAATTTGCCAGTGGCCTTCGCTCGGGGCCATCAGTTGCCACGAGGCGCGCCGCGCATGGAGATTCCGACGAATGGCCAAAAAAACCTCGTATATACGGCCAGGCGGTATCTTGGTTGGAGATGGCATACTTGCGAAGCCTCTACGAAACTCCTTCACTGGATAACAATGCACAGTGTAGCATTTCGCCGATGCACTGTGAACAGGCAGGGAAAAGTTCTCCGGCAACCACGCAATTTCAGGGCGGGGAGTGTAATCTGAATACTTTTTGCCGGCGTATTTTTGCCACTATGCGCTTGGCACAACCGGTCCTGCGGTTTATACTCGACCAATCGGATTCATGGAGAAAGGACAACCCCATGGCGGAAATTTTTTTTGATAACATATGCAAGACCTTTCCCGGCGGCGTAGAAGCCGTGAAAGATTTCACGCTGACTATTCATGACAAGGAATTCATGGTCTTTGTCGGTCCGAGCGGTTGCGGCAAATCGACGACGCTTCGCATGGTCGCCGGACTTGAGGAAATCACCGATGGGACCATCCGCATCGGGGACAAAATCGTCAATGACGTGCCACCCAAGGATCGCGATATCGCGATGGTATTCCAGAATTATGCGCTGTACCCGCACATGACGGTCTATCAGAACATGGCCTTCGCTTTGAAGCTGCGCAAGTATCCGAAACAGGAGAGAGACAAACGCGTGCACGATGCGGCGAAAATCCTCGGTATCGAGGAGTTGCTGGAGCGTCGACCCAAGGCGCTGTCAGGCGGACAGAGGCAGCGTGTAGCCGTCGGCCGGGCCATCGTGCGCCACCCGGCTGCGTTCCTGTTCGACGAGCCGCTTTCGAACCTGGACGCCAAACTCCGCGTCGAAATGCGTGCCGAACTGAAGCGGCTGCATGCAACGCTGGAGACCACGACCATCTACGTCACGCACGATCAGGAAGAGGCCATGACTCTCGGGAATCGTATAGTCGTGATGAAAGACGGCGTGATACAGCAGTGCGGAGCGCCGCTCGAGGTGTACAACAGCCCGACTAACCGGTTCGTAGCCGGTTTCGTCGGAACGCCACCAATGAATTTCTTCGCCGGTTCTCTGACCGGCGATGACGGGGATCTCTGGTTCGATGAAGGCTCCTTCCGAATTCGCCTGGAGAAACAGCAGGCCGACCATCTGGGCTCCTGGACCGGCCGAGATATGATTTGCGGCGTTCGACCGGAGGCAATGGGCCTTGTCGGAGACGGGCGGTTCGCAGGCCGGGACAATACGATAACTGTCCGTGTCAATGTCATTGAACCTTTCGGCGAAAGCATGGATATCTACGTCGCAACGCCGAAGCATCCGCACATCGTGGCGCGCACTGAAGCACGTTCGGACATCGAACCGGACCAGAACCTTAAACTGCACCTGGACATGTCCAGGATACACATCTTCGAGCCTGGAGATATGGGAGCGAATCTCAGTCGTAAGGGCGAACCGGCTGTAGTCTGACGCAACTTGGCAGGTCGTACAAAGCCAAAGGTGATGCGACGCTAGCCGCCGGATGAAAGAAGCCCAAGCGTATCGAGAATCGCGCGAGCGTTCTCGTAATAGATTTTGTCCATGCTCCGCTCGAAACCGAGCTTCGAGAGTGCGCCGGCGCTTCGCGTAAGCATTTCTTCGATATCCATACAGTCGGATCCCCACAGAATCTTCTCCGGGGGGATCGAACCGGCAATCGCGCCGGTGCACTCGAGGACCCAGAGACCCTGCCCCGGCGAGCAATCGACGTAGGTGTTCGGCGTGCGCGTCGTGAGCATGACGGACTCGAGGAAACCGTCAATACCGCCCATATGCGCCATGATAAAGATAGTCTCCGGAAACCGTCGGATGACCTTCTCGAATCGACCGGGGTGAGAGTAATACGCAGCCGTTACCCCATATTTCGGCGCCAACCATCCGCAGTGGCTCAACACGGCCATCTTTAATTCCGCGATAGCGTCAAAGAACGGTAGAAATGTCTCGTCGTCCGGGAAATAACCAAAATTCGGAAACAACTTCACCACACGAAAACCTTCCGCATTCCAGTGCCGAAGTTCCGTGATGGCCTTGTCGCCTTCTCTGGGGTCCAGGTATGCCCCACCGGCCAGACGATCCGGAAACTGGCGCATCGCCCGTAACACATCTTCGTTGGAGCCTTGCGGCAGGCCGAGCAGGATCGTCGCATCGATGTTGTTGGCATCCATTACCTCGATTACGGAAGACGGAGATTGCCCATCCCATAAATGGTTATGGGCATCGATGATTCTCCTGGGGAGCATGGTTTTATCAGTCATTGCCGTCTCGCCCTATGGTTATTTCATATCTTCCAGCCGGGCAGTTTTGCGCGGGTCGCGCGCAGCATTTCGTTGAACATCTTCCAGGCAGTATCCGTCGGAAGGCTCATCAGCGGATCGTTCAGGAACGCCTGGAAGGCCAGGTTCTTGTCCAGCTTCATCGCCGCCTCGACGATAATTTCCTGGTTCGAGATGGTCCGCGAGACAAGCGCCTCGACGCCGGCGGGAAGCCGCCCGGCGAATTCCGGTTTTACGCTGTCCAGCGTGAAGTACGCGTTCGTTTCGACTACGGCGTCCTTCGGAAGTCCCTCGATCTGCCCGACGTTCGGCAGGTTTACGTTCGTGCGCAGGTCGCCCATTCCGAGCACGGCCATTATCTGGCGGATGCCTTCTTCGTCGGAGCGGTTGAGCTTGAACGGCTTCTTGCCTGCAAGTTTCTTGCGGAACTCCTTCGGCAAGCGCGTGTATCGATCGACGCGACAGCTGTACGGAGTGCACTTGACGCCCCAGCGATGGAGGGTCCGCTCGTTCCGGAGATAGAACGGAACGAATTCGACGATGTGCCGTTCCCCCGCAGCCGGTAGTATTCCGTACCGCCGGAACAGGTCGCGAGTAACCATCCCCTTGTGGGCGAAATAATCCATCTCGGCGATTTCCTCTTCCGGGACGCCGCGAATCGGACCTCGCTTGCGAACGTCTTTGGCGTAAAGTTCCAGCAGGTCGATTCCGTCATACGTCGCCTTATCGACCCACGTGAAGTGATTGACGCCCAGCACGTTCACGCGGATATCATCACGCGCCGGCTTCTTTTCGTAGTATTCCTCGACGAGATCGGCAAGCATGCTCTGCGTGCTGAACACCTCGTGGCAGCAGCCGAACGCCTTGATCTGCGGGAACACCTTGTAGAGTGTGCGAGTGCAGACGGTCATCGGATTGGTGTAGTTGATCACCCATGCGCCGGGGCAGTATCGTTCGACAGCCTCTGCGATAACAACGTAATCAAGCACAGTCCGCAGAGATCGGCACAGACCGGCCGGTCCCACGGTATCGCCGACCGTGTGGAGGATGCCGTATTTCTTCGGTATCTCCAGATCGCTGCCCATCATTTCGATCGGTCCCGGCTGGATGCTCGCGACGACGAAGTTCGCCCCCTTCAGCGCCTCTCGCAATGTCTTCGGCACGGTGTATCGCCACTGCGACTTTGCCTGCGGCGATGCGTTGACTCGCCTGCCCCAACGCGCGTTGAGCATCGCCATCGGACGGTTCGTATCGTAAAGCGCCACCTCCCCCGTAAGATGCGGGCATATTGCCAGGTCGTTCATGAGTGTGTGCGCCCATCCACGCGACCCGCCACCGATGTATGCGATCTTGATTTTTTCTGCGTTCTTGCTCTGCCTGCTCATCAAAGTCTCAACTTTCCGTGTATGCGATTGGTCACTCAGCCACCCGATGCAGCCGGAAAAGGTTAAACGTAGTCCACTTCGATAACGTGTTTCTTTCCCGCCCTGAAACGCCCGGCAGGAATGAAACTGTCAATGCGCTCACCGTCAAGCAGCACCTTCTGATCATCCCCGCGTCTCAGGTGGACATCGAGCCGGCTGTTTCGGAACAATCGCCGGACGCGATATTCATTCCAGGCGGAAGGTGGAGCAGGACGGATATGCAGGCCGTCGAAATCCGGAAGCACACCGGCAATAGTTTCTATGGTTCGCCTGTACCAGTTAACCGACCCTGTGAAGTTACTGAACAGGTTAGCGCCGAAACCGACATGATCCGGACCGACGGCGAAGTTGGACTGCTGGTGCGGAGGCGCGGTGCTGATATCCGGAACGAGTCCGCTGGGCAGCGTTTTGTGAATCTCGTCGTACCACCGATCAGACCGTCCCGTCGCAGCGAGCGCGTAAAGGTAGAACGATTCGCCGTGGGTGTAAATGCTGCCATTTTCGAACATGCCGGGAATCTGGTCGGCAATGCGTCCGACGTCTTCCCGGCTGCGATTAGTGTAGGGCGGTTTGAGCAGGCAGTGTCCGACGGGAGTAGCCAGTTGCTCGACAGCCTTCCATACCTGCTCGGATCTTCCCGCCGCGTCGGCAACACCGGAAAACAGCGCCCAGGTGTTGACGTTCAGGTGTATCTCGCCTTCCTCGCAGGTATGCGACCCGATGGGAGCGCCGCGGTTATTGATGGCGTATATGTACCACTGGCCGTCCCATGCGTGCTCGTTGATGCGGGCGGTAAGCGTCTCGACAATGCGGTCAAATTCCTCGGCGTCAGCGGTGCGATCAAGATTCCGAGCGAGACTGCCCATCAATCGGGCCGCGTATACGCATGCGCATGACAGCCAGACGCTTACACCCTTTTCTCCGCCGATACCTGACAGCGCGTCATTCCAGTCGCCGTATCCGATAGAGCAAAGCCCGTGGTAACCGGTATTTGCGAACAGGTTTCGCACGGCCAGGCATGCATGTTCATAGACGCTGGCTTTTTCGGTCCGGCTCGGCTGGAGCGTTTCGGCGTCGAGGAACGCCACGGGCACGTCCACGAATTCCATGTCGCCCGTCTGTTTCAGGTACGTCACGAGCGTATCGGGAATCCAGACCGGGGAATCCTGATACATCCGCACGTCATGTCCGCAGCCGGGGAATCGCTCATACTGGCGGACCGCGCGACCATCGGCGAACTGGTACTGCAAGGCTACCAAAAGCTGATCCCGAACGAACGGCCATTCGAAATCGCACACGCCCATCAGGTCCTGAAGCACGTCCCGGTATCCAACCTTATCCAACGCCGCAATAAAGCGGGCCTGATTCCGCGCCTGGTAGCGGGACCACACGTTGAAGTAGCGGTCAAGTTCAACATCGGGGGTCTGGATGGCGCTGGCGTTGACGTTTTGCTTCCACCGGCGGCCTAGCGCGTCCAGGCAGGCATCGGGACGGGAAAGAACGTCCTCGCGGACCTTGGCTAGATATTCCTTTCGCTCCGCCGGGTCAAGGGGACATTTTCCGTATGCAACTGTCCATGTCTTCTCTTGTCCCGGCGCAAGTTCGGCGCAGAATTGAGCAGCCGCCACCAGTCCGGCGAAGGGTTGGAGGCCAAGGGAGTCGAAGCATTTTCCCCTTTGCACGGCGGCAGGGATGGGCGCCCTTCCGGTTCCACCGTCAAAGACTTCTCCCATCATGTCAAAACCGTCCATCTCCTCGGACGAGGCGAAGAAGGCGCCGCGCGGGTGCTTGTTGCTCTGATCGTGGTTGAGGAAGACCATTGCGCCGTCTTCCAGCAATCCCTCGCAAACGACGCGCGGGACGAAGTAATAAAAGGGGAAGCTATCGACGTTGACACGGATGCGAAGGAACCAGGAAAAGTTCCTGTCACAGTCGGCTGCGTTGCCGATCGTGATCCGCCAGAGTTCGAGCGGCATCTCGGCATGGACAAAGACGGACAGGCGACAGGTGAGCTTATCGCGGGCGGCGGCGATCTCAAATCGGTCCATACCCTGGCGACACTGATAGCCTTCGTACTTCTCCTCCTGGTATCCGACGACAGGAAACATCGGCCAGCTTCGCTCATCTTCGTGGATATAGAAGCCGCGGACATCCTGAGGCTCGGGGCAGGTCGGAACGTAATTCGTGTCGAGATGACTTGTCATCTTGCCGGCCATTACGCTATCGACGAAGCTGAACCCTCCGCAGTGCTGATCCCAGAACGTGCCCCACTGGCCCGTCCGTCGGTGATGCGTACTGGACATCAGATGAAGCACCGGTCTCGGTGTGTGAAGCGAGTTCACCAGCACTTGCCCGTCCACGAGAAAACCCTCTTCGTCCCGAATATCGTTCAGGGTGCAATATCGCGTGCGAATGGCTTTCCGCTGCTGGTCATTCATGCCGGAAAGCGGATCCCGGCCGGCTCGGAGATTCTCCCTGCACTTGTGGACCATATCATCCAAATGTTTTTTTCCTGTCAGTTACACATGTAACGTTGCTCAAAGATTGATTTCGAACGCAGCAGGCCCCGGTTCGATCAGGAAGAACGCCGCCCGTTTTGCATCGTCCGGATAGGCATGTTTGTAGGCGTCGGACCACCGGTCGAGCATCTGGTCGGACCCTTCGATTCGGACCATTGCCCAGACGCTCCCACCAAAGCCCGCCCCGAATGCAGAGGCCGCAACAGCCCCGCAATCGACCGCCGAGTCCGCAAGGAAACATGTTTGGGGAACCTGATTACCGAGAAGTTTTTCGGCGCCGTCCTGGGAGCGTTCCACAAGCTTGCCGAACTCGTCGAGGTCGCCTCTCAGCAGCGCGTCGCCCGCGGCCGGAATGACCTCCTCGCTCTCCAGTACGAAATGATTGAACCGTGCAAGGAGGTCCTCGGGAGAAAATTCGTCTCCGACCCGCGCCGACAGGGCAGCGCGTATTTTTTCCTTCATCTCTTCGATCGGGCCTGCAGCAAGCGCCGCGGCGATGTTGGGCTCGTCGCGCCCACTCGCCTGGCGCCACGCCTCGACTACTGCTCCGGCGAGCAGGGAAGCGCGATTGTATTTCCCCATCGCCTCGCCGGTCTTCTCAGCCACTACCCCGGACGACGCCACCGCAAAGGCCAGACCCGCAGGCAGCTCCATGTGCCTCTCGAAGCGGGTCGGGCAGTAGGAATACTGGCTCAGCATGCGTGGTTTGCAGCACATGATAGCCGTGTGGTCTTCGCTCCCGCCGAACGTTCCGACTCCCTTGTCCCCCGCCAGTGTGCCGAAGCTTTGCCCGTTCTCCACCGTGCCCAGGTATCCGGCGAGGTCCTCAACGCAGTGGATATTCTCTACATACTCGGCCCGCGCCGTCAGATCGTTGCACGCGGAAAGTGCAGTAAAACAGGCAATCATCAATGCACTGGAACTGCTCATCCCCGCTGCGGGTGGAAGGTCTGAACGAAAGACCCCGGACAGGCCGAAAATCCGTCCTGGGAAGTTTCTGGCAACTCGCCTCGCGACGGTCATCGGGTAGTTTGACCAGTGACCCACTTTGGGAGCCAGGTCGGGTGAGATGGAGAAATTGACCCGATCGTCGGCGTCCAATTCCATGATACTGACCTGTTCGTCATCGCGTGGAACGATCACGAAACAGAAGCCCCTGTCAGCGGCTACGACCATGCTGCGACCGCCGACATAATCGGTATGCTTGCCCAGAACTTCGATACGACCGGGCACGAAGAAGGCCCTAGCCTCTGCGCTTTTCGGGTTGTCGGATGCGATCAATGCTTCTGCCGCTCGCGCAACGAACCCGGCCTTTTTCACAGCCGACATGTCGCCAAGCCCGCTATCCAGCAACGATTGTTCCACCGCATGGACGTTGGTTAAATTGTCCAGAGACACACCCGGACTCAAAGGTTTACCTCCACAGAGGCGAGGGCTTTCTTGACCCCGACAATGTCCGTTCTACTTGTCAGGTCAAGAACGGGAGCACTGACGTTCACAACCGCGAATGTCTGGTCGAGATTGTCTATTGCATACTGGACGGCATCGGTCACCTCGAGTTCGCCGCGTGGCGACGGGCCGATCGACCGGCAGGCATCGTATATTTTCGGACCCATTCGCCAGCAATTCATCGAGATGCGCACAGGCTGGTCGAGAGCCTCGATGTCCTCCGGACTCGGCTTTTCGATGATGCGCACCATGTTTCCCGCCTCGTCGACGGCAATGACGGCGAACTTCGCGATCCGTTCCGGTGAGATATTACTGTCGGCGAACATCCCTTCCCGTTCGAAACCAACCAGGCCATTATCGCAGTCCAACTCCCGGAGAGCAGCCAGGCTTGAAGTAGGGTAGTAATTGTCCGAGTTTATTATCAGCACCGGCTCGCCTGCGGCGAATTCCTCTGCAGCCAGCACGGCATCGGCTGTGCCCTTAGGCTCGACCTGAATCGCAAAGGAAATGTTTACGCGCCGAGTCTCAAGATTCTCATAATAAGCGCGAAATTCGGTGTGTTCAGGGCCTATCACCAGGCACACATGCCGGTATCCCGCATCCGCCAGTCCGCTGATAACGTAATCCAGGAACGGCCTGTCTATGGGGATCATGGCCTTTACGCCGGTGTTGGCGACGGCGATTTCGTCGGCCGACAGATCAGCCAACCCGTCTTCCTTTCGCATTCGGGTCCCGAGTCCCCTCGCCAGTATAACTGCCTTGTCCATGGTTTCCTTTCGCCGGTTATCCCGCTACCTATCAGCCGACCTCGACTACTGTGCCGTCGCGCCGTGCCCGTTCAGCAGCGAATACCATAAGGTGTGATTCCAGAGTCTCATCCGGTCCGGAAAGAATCTTCGTCGGGTCATTCCCGGCGACGGCGTCAAGGAAGCTCTCCATCAGCCGAGAGTCCCCGCCGCCATGTCCGCTTGTGATTGTCGAACCCGTCGTCTTGGTGTCTATCACTTCTGTCGCCTGAGTCAAGAAGTCGAAATGCTCGATTTTGCTGCCGTCGCCTTCTATCTGTCCCCTCGTGCCGAAAATTCGCGTTTTTCGTCCTCCCACATCACTGAAAGCCGTCATGGTGAACGTCGCGCTGCGTCCGCCGTCAAACTCCATGTTCACCACCTGGTGATCGACGACATCGTTATCGCACGCGTATACGCATCTGCCGTAAGGTCCGCTCCGCAGCGCCTCGGTAACTCCCTCTACGGTCACATCGTAAGTCAGCACGTCAACGGGCCAGCCCGTATGACCTTTCGCAAGACGTCCAAGATAGATCTTCCTGGCCGAATAAGGACAGTCCGGTTCGACGCCGCAGTCGAGGCACCTGTCGGATGCGCCTGCGGGTTGGCATTCCTTCCTGAAATGATACAACGATCCAAACGACGAGACGCGCTTGCACGGAACGCCCATGATGTACCTGAGCCAATCCAGATCATGGCAGCTCTTGGCGAGCAGCATGCTGGACGAGGTGCCCTCATTGCCCCAGTTCCCGCGAACGAAGGAGTGCGCCTGATGCCACCACCCTACCGGTTCGAGATGCTGCACGCTGACGATCTCGCCGATTACACCGGAATCCAATAACCCCTTGAGAGTCTGCGTGTAATCGGTGTATCGCATTACGTGACAAACGGCAAACAGAACGCCGTTGTCCTTGACGGCCTGCACGATCCGCCGGCTTGCAGCTTCATCCGGCGCCATGGGCTTCTCCAGGAGCATCGCGTAGCCCTTTTCCGCAAAAGCAACGGCTGGATCGGCATGCAAAGCATCGCAAGTGCTGATAATGACAGCGTCGGCAAATTTTTCGCGCCGTGCCGCCTGCCTCCAATCCGTAAAGACGTTCTCCGGCGCAATACCGCAACTCTTGACAAGGACGTCGCGGTATTCGTCACGCGGTTCGGCGAGTCCGACTACTTTACCAAGATCGGGGTGTTTGGTTACGAAATTCGCGTAACCGGAGCCTCGGCCACCACCACCGATCACTAACAACTTGACGGGTTCCAATCCACATCTCCTTTCAATCCACGCACGCCGGTAGCGTTAAATGATCCAGGCAAATGTTTTGGTAAGAACGCCGGGATTCACTTCTCCACCGGAACAACAATACCTCGCATGATGATCTTCTGACAAAAGGCGAAAACGAGAAATGTCGGGATCGCCGCGACAAGCAACGACGCGTAAATTACTCCCGCGCTACTGCTTTGCTGCAGGTTGTACATCCAGACCATCAGCGTCCACATTTTCCTATCCTGGCATATCAGCAGCGCGAACATGAAATTGCTATAGGCCATGTTGAATGCACTTAATGCGATCACGGCCAGGATCGGTTTGCTCAGGCTCATCGTGATCTGCCAGAAAATCCGGACCTCGCTGGCGCCGTCGAGGGCGGCGCTCTCGTAGAGTTCCTTCGGCAGGGAATCGAAAAATCCCTTCAGCAGGAAGATCGAGTAGCCATTGGCCAAACCTGGAAGAATCAATGCCCAGAACGTATTGAGCATGTTGAATTCCCGCAGCATCAGGAACGACGGGATTTGCGTGACAACCGGAGGGAAGGACATCGTAAGCATCAGGAACAAAAGTATCTTGTACGCTGAAGGAAGCTTGAAACGACTCAGCGCGTAGGCGGCCAGGGGATTGACCAGCAGCGCTCCGAATACGGCCAGGACGCAATAGATAGCCGTGTTGAGCACACCCCGCCCGTGCATCACCAGGTAGTCGAAGACGGTGATGAAGTTGCGAATGACGAACTCCCACCTCAGTGCGCCCTTCTGATTCTGAAAGGCGAGAAAATGGGTGTCCCGCTGCGGCGGCATGACGTCCTCCCACTTCGTATAGGAGGTGCCCATCGCGCGGTTGAACTTCTCGATGTCGCCGTACTTGTCCCGCAGGTGGTCCCGGAACATGAACTCTATGCCGCGGATGCGGATTTTATCGGCCGGAAGGATATACATCTCCCCGCTGGTGGGATCCTTCCATCCCTGCAGAAACGCTTCCCAGTCGGACAAAGCCAATCCGAACGACGGGGGTTCTTTAATCAGTGGTATTTGTCCGAAATTCGCATACTGCGTATGGTAATTCCGGTTGAGCTTCTCGATGTCGCCGTACTTGGCCTCGAGGAATTGCCGGTAGCGAGGGGCTGTGGAATCATCTGCACGAATCCATAAAAGGTTCAGCAGCGTACGGGCGAATCCTTCCCAATCCCGGCGCTCGGCGTCTGTCCGACCCTCGCCTGAAGGCAGAACCCTGTCCATATGCACCTGGTCGTAGGAGGCATATGATGTGCCGTGAGTTCGATTGTACTCGGCGATTGGCGGTTCGGTTGCATCCTGCCCGCGATATTGGGTCTTGAGATGCGTCCGATAAAAACCATCGATCGAGAAATAGAAGCGATTACCGAGAGGCTGGCGTGACTTGAACTCGCGCATGGCAGTAGCGAAGGGAGAATCAAGCTGCTTGAAACGTCGCTGCAGATAGTCCTCCCGCCTCGGGACGAACACGCTCCAACTGATGAATTCGGTTCCGAATTCCCTGTTGAGCCTGGCGATGTCGCCATCGAATCGCCGGTTGAGTTCGGCCCGGAATTCACGCATTACCTTGGGCTGGGTCCCTCGCGACGTTGGCGAATGGACGTAACCGATGGTGTATGTGTAGTGAGACGGTTTTGTCTCGTCGAGGAACGTGCGCCACGCCTCCACCAGCGCCGTATTGGGACGCTCCGGCAGTTCCAATGTCTCAAAGACGCCGTTATCGCCTGGATATGTCTGGCGCATCGCCAGCGAGGACTCGTTGAACAGGCCCTCGACGTGTTTTGCCCATAACGCCCGATCATTGGTGAGGAACTCGGGAATCAGGCGAAACTCGGCCTTGTCCGTACCGCTCTTCGAACTGCCGGCTATCATGAGCCCGAACGGGAAGAGCATCGTTACGGAACCGGCAATCAACATCATGTAGATCGCGTAGATCAGCAGACGCGTCTTGACGCTCCGGCGACCAATTTTTGAGATAATCGCCACGAGCTACTCCTTGTCTCCGGTAGTACGGAATTCCAGGCGAGAGAGAATTCGCAACTGGTAAAGAGTGAAACCGATCAGCATGAACGCCAGCACCCACGCCATGGCTGTTGCCGGTCCGAACTTGAGATAGGTGAACGCCTTGTACCAGATGTGCAACCCTGCGACCTCCGTATTGGCCCCACCACCGGTCATGACGAGGATTCGCCCCGTCGCACCGTACCATGACGCTATGAATACGCCTATGAAATTGATGAGTATCAGCGGTTTGAGGATCGGAAAGACCACAAACAGCACCTTGTCGATAAAGGTCGCACCGTCGATGTCTGCCGCCTCGTAGAGATCGTCGGGGATACCTTTCAGTGCCGCCAGATAGATCAGGCACCCGGGACCCATACCGGCCCAGACCATGGGGATAACGCATGCGATCATCGCCGTGCTCGAATCGCCCAGCCAGTAGTACGGCTCGGGGGTCACCGCGAACAATCGCGACGGCAGTTGGGACGCGCTCACCCAGAACGTCTCCGTCGATGGAAACAGGATCGGCCAGGCCATGGACACACCGGCCAGCAGCAGGATCCCCGCCGCCAGACCGCAAAACCCGCCCGCGACACGTTTCCCGTGGTACCATAACCGCCGGGCAAACAGCGCCGGGATCACAAAGAGGATTGCGCCGACAAGCAGGAACCCGATAGATGGAACGCTAAGGACGAGACGATTGAGCACGCCGAGTTCGGACGGGCTGAAGAACTGCTTCCACAGGATCATCATCACCAGGGCGGTGATCACCGCCGGCAGGTAGTAGATCGTACGGAACAACAGCTTGCCGCGCGGCACCTCGTGCAGGAAAATCGCCAGGATGATCGGAGGAAAGAACGTCAGTGACACGACCAGGAAGCTGTAGCGTATCGCGTTCCAGACCGATTGCCACCAGGCGTCATTCCAGAGCAGGTCTCCGAAGTTCTGCACCCCCACCCAGCTCGATTCCCCCAGCAGGCGATAGTCCTGGAACGCCATTACCGACCCTCGTATCAGGGGAATGTATCGCCAGAGAAGGATCGTCAACACTGCGGGCAGCAGAATCACATACGCCCATGCGTATTTGCGAAAACCCCAGAGCACCTGCTTGCCCTTTGCAACACCCGGAAGTTTGGGCGGCGTGAAAATGCGTATGATCTTGCGAAAGACCAGCGCGAATGCAATCACTATGGCGATCAGCACGGCGGTGGCCGTCCAATCCCGCAGGCGACGCTCTCCCGGTGGAATGATGCCGATCATCTCCTCGTTTGCACGGGCATTCGCCTTCTTCAGCAGTCCCTGCATGACGTCCAACCTGGCTTGGTAGTTCTCAGGCAGCGCGTCGTCCCGTGCGAGCCTCGCAGCCTCCTGCATCGGAAACGTCATCAGCTCGTATGCGAAATTGCTGTTGCGTCCGTATGGTTCGGGCTTGCCGGTCTCGATGGCTATTTCGAACGTCTTCGCCCAGCCTTTGGGCGCCAATCGCTCTATTTCGGGATATCCGAACATCCGCAGGTACTTCGGGTTGACGAACGGCCCCATACCACCTTCGACCATTACGCCGATCTTGATTCGCGCGGCGTCCTTGCTATCGTAGAACCGCATGTATTCCCAGGCGGCGTCTCGGACGGCCCGGTCCTTGATGTCAGAGAAGAGTCCCATCATCCGGCTGTTCAACTCTGCGCCGCGCATCCGCTTGCCATTCTTGTCCGGAGGACCAAGCGGCACCGGAACCATGCCGGTTACTTCCGGATCAATCTGCGAGAGGAGTTTTTCGTCTACATATTCGAAACGCATGGCGATCTCGCCACGAGCCCACTTGGCGCCGCCCTGGCCCTCCTTGTAGGCATAGCCGCGCCTGATCTTGCCTTCGCTGTCGATCCATTTCTCGTTGCACAGGCGAGTGTAAAATTCCAATGCGACCGCCGCCTCCCGCGAATCGAACACGGTTAGCCATTCTTCGGTCTTAGGATCGTAGGTCATCACTTCGCCACCGGCGGACCAGAGGAACGTGACCCAGTACCACGATTCATGTTTTCCACGGGCGAATTGTATGGCGTAAAGCCCCCGCTTGGGGTCCGTCAGCTTGCGGGAGGCCTCGTAAAGATCTTTCCATGTCCATTGGGCGGTCGGTCTGGGAATGCCCGCCGCATCGAACCGGTCCTTGCGGTACACCAGCACCCGGCCTATCGCTCCTCCGTAGGGAAGAGCCCAAACGTGTTTCTTTCCACCGGGGCCTTTGCGCCGAATCACCGGCCAGATCTTTGGATGGATGCGAAAATCCTGTTCGTCCTTCGTCATGGACGCCAGGTAGCCGTCCTCGGGTTTGTCCAGCGGGTATAGAAAACCGTTCTGTATGTAGTTGTCGGATTTCCGGAAGTTGACATACAGGACGTCAGGCGCCACGCCTCCTGCAATGGCCAACAGATCGACCTCGACCCCCTCCACCCTGATACCCGAAAACTGGTGGAGTTCAATCTCCACCTTGTCCCAGTTGTGTTTTCCGTAGATGTCCGGGTTGGCCTTGTACTTGGCGAGATATCTCTTGGCGAAGATCTCCGGGAATCGCCGTCTGAACTCCCTGACCCCGGCCACTTCCGATTGCGTATAAGTGTCCGTCCACGTCGGGTCCGGGAGGGTATGCAGTACCACATGGATTACTGTTGTGCCGTCCTCGCGATCTTCGATCCACCCAGCGAAAGAGGGTCCGGCGAGGCTGACAATCAGGCATGAGGCGATCAACAGGACGTTGCGAAATAAGGAACGGGAGATATTTCTCATCTTTATTTCAACTCGCTGTGGTGGTCAAATCGCTACCGCGTCTGCTCCGACACGCACTTCTTGAACCTCGATTCTCCAGCCGCGGGCCATATTATGCCAGACGAAAATTATCATTCAACCGGTATTGCTTTTTTTTTGAGCACAGACTGCACGCCGTTCGCCTGCAAAAAGCCAGTCGATTTCCTTCTACGAGGCAGTACCCGTTTCGGGACGCCCTGCCCGCAGGGACATCATCTACATAACGGTGATCTCTCATACGAGTTACGCGCGTAGACGCTTATCAGGTGTGCATCGACAAAATGTTGTCGATAGCCCTCGACCCACTGGTCTGCCGCGAAGCGGCCACGCCTGCTGGGCGAAGTCCCAGCCGGCGGCTAGGCTCTACTTTCTGTTTCCTGTCCGTTATCAGCGGAATCGAAGTTCGCCCCACAACAGCGGGTTAATCGCGTCGTACTGCGGCGCCCACGTATAGGCCGACTCGCTCCTGACCGCCGGGTTGGCTGTGACGTTCAATCGCCAGAGATCTCTCCTTCGCGGACGGCGCCCCAGAAGGGCAAAAGGCACTGTCACCCTCACCTGCCAGCCGTCGTCGTTCCACGAGAAATCCGCCCTGACCTTCACGTCGGGCTTGCGGTCCATACTGACTGAGCGTCCTTCCGGCCAGATGATAAAACTGTGCCGCTCGCCGGTTTCGCCTGTTTCGACGTATATCCGCGTTACCCAGGAATCGTCGCCGCTGCCCCTGCACTCCCGCCAGGCAGCCTTTCGCCGTTCGGGGTCCACTCCACGCTCCCGCACCTCCACAACCAGGGCTTTACCGGTGCGCCAGGTCTGGAAGGACAAGTCCGAAGCCCTCAGGTAGTCGATCGGCCTGAAAAAACCGATAAAATCGTACACGAAATTGTATCCGGCGCGGAAGCAGTGATCGTGCTGGAGAGGAAGGAAGGTTCCGATCGGCCTGTCCGGGCATATCGCCGCGGGAGGAACCGTCCGCGCCAGCTCGTTTTCCACGTACTGTCGCCATAATCGCACGTTTGCCGCCAGGTCCTGATGTTGCGGCGCCGCCAATGACGACAGTGATCGTTCAGCGGCCCGAGCGGACGCCCTGAGCAACTTCCTGGCGTGGGTAAGCACCCTGGCACCGTGTTCTCGGATCGGTCTGACGGTCCGTCGGATTTCGTTGTATATCCTCCGGCTTTCCGGATACTCCGCATAGGCCTTCATGGGCCAGTCAGGCCGCTCGCAAAGTTCCAGGCATTCCCGAACGGACTCGATGAGTGGAAGCGGGGACAGACGGTATCCGTAACCGGCAAACATTATGGTGGCTCGTTCCATGCTTCGGACGGTCGGGCTGTTCCTCTCGGCTACGAGAGGCGCGATACGCTCCAGTTCGGAAAGGCCCTTGCGCAAGGCCGATATCACTACAGTCTTGCTCGCGGCGAAATAGACGCCATAGAGATGAACAGCGGCAAGTATTTCGCCTTGCACATACTTTCCCAGCGCGGCGTTGCGCTCGAGGTACGTTTCCAGTTCGTCAGCGACCTTTCTGCCGACCAGGCGACGGTAATTTCCTAAAGAGACGCGGGAAATCTCGACGTTCCTGCCGAGCATGTCTGCGAGCTTTTTGGGGTTGCGCCGGGCGATGGGCTTGGAGGGGTCTACGTAGTCGATGATATATTGCAGGAAGTTGTCGGGGGCGATTTGCGTATCCATGGTCTTGCCCAGCCATGCCTTGCCGTACGGCGAGGTCCAGACAGGTCCGCCGGCCTGGTCGTTCAACTCGGTGGCAGGGAAGAACATGAACGGCTCCTGGATGTGCGAGAACCGTCCTGGGTTGAGATATCCTTCAAAAGCCGAACTGTGACAGAACTGTTGATAGATCAGCAGGATCAACTGGCTGGACGCTTTCACGGTCTCCCGCAGCGTGGCGCCGGCATTGGGTGAAACGCCGGTCCTGCAGGCCAGCAGTTCGCCCTGCCGGGTCCCGGTGAGTTTTCGACCGACGAAGAAGTCACTGACCGCTTGAAGGTGTAGAAAGTTGTACCTCGCCAATGACCGCTCGTTTTTCGGAAAGACTCCCTTGGCGCGCATTTCATGCGAGAAGAACTCGTAGGCCGAGTGAAACGCAATGGAGTCCGCCCCCTTGCTTTCCGCATCCCTCAGGAACTCCTGAATGAATTCGTAATCCCCCCAGAGTTGCTCGCAAAGATTCGTGCCGCAATTGTGGCAGGGGCCGATAAGGAACATGAACTCCACGTTCCCCAGCGCCTTTTTCCATTCGGCGACCCTGCTGTCAGCCACAGGCAGGTAGTACGCGTCGTTTGTGTCCGCGATCTTGTGCGCAAGGATCGCCCTGCCCTTGTAGGAGTCGAGGAGTTTCCGCATGTCTTGCACCGAGTTGAAATTCCACAGCCGATAGACGGCAACGGGCTTTCGCTTCATGCGGTTGAACTCAACCATCGCCGTTTTCATTACATGCTCGCCTGCGTTCGGGGCGCTTTCGAAATTGAAGTACAACCCGTCGAGGTCCGGAAGCTGGCGGAATATCTCCCGGTAGCAGTACCTGCAATAGCGATCGACGGCGGGATGAGTGATATCGCTCAACCTTCCGGTTGTAGGGATTCCGTAGGCCTTGGCCAGCGATTCGGTGAAGTGGGCGACATAGTGCTGCATGAACGTAGTCAGCCCGTAACTACGGGCAATTTCAAGCCCGCGGCAAAGCGATTTACGCACGGACTTTCTATGCGAGGCCGGCACGGAAACCGCCTGCGGAAAGTCTTTGTAGTCCAGGATGAACTCGAAGGGATGATAGGCGTCAGGGTAGAGCACCAAGCCATTGAAGCCGTGGCGGACCACCTGGCGGCAGAGCGCTTCCCACATCCGGTCGGTATAGTGCGCAACGTTCCTGCGATCCGCGTGCCTGATCTTGACTTCGTGCTTGTACAGACGTGTCTTAAACCGCATGTGCTGCGTGCCGGAGGCCTTGCCGAATGAATGCTCACTGGGATTGTTGCACGACATGCCATTTCCTCGAGTAACCGCCGCTCTCTCGCAAACCCACGTCCGGCGGGGCAATAAGTATATTGTGTCTGGCGCAAATAGCGTTCGATATCGGAATGACAAAATCCCGAACACCGGAGAACTTCGAAGCGCCGCAATTATTTTACTCAACGGCGCCCAGGCGCGTAATTACGCGCTTTCAGCGCGCACTGTGCGGGCGAATACAACGGCCGTCACTTGCTCTTGGGCGGCGGCTTCCAGTGAAGGACCGGTTTGCGAAACACGGTGAACGGGGGCTTACCGGGATCGGCGTTCGGGGCCGGGTTGGCGGGGATGGGTTCGGAAGTCCGCACGAATCGCATGCGTGCGACGGTACTGGTCCGCATTCCCTGCCTGTACGCCCTGGCCTTGACGATTGCCGTGCCGGTTATCGGGAACGGGTGGGTGTACAGCGGGGAGAATTCATCGGGGTCCGTTCCGTCCGTGGTGTAGCGAATCCGTGCGCCTTTGGTACGGGATGTCAGCGATACGTCCACCTGTCCGTTGAAGACCGCGCCTCTCGGATGGATGTCGGGGCTCCATACCAGCGACGGGTCACACACGGGCGCCGAGTTGGTCACGCCCCGGGTCGGAGTTCCTCCGAAGACGCCTTTGGCGTTGAAGGCGACCGGGTCGAGGCAGATGTCACGGGCCCATCCCTCGCTGGCGCCCGTCTTCTGGTGGTACAGGTGCCACAGGGCGCCGGTCCTGTCGCGGATGACCGACCCGTGCCCGGGACCATAGATGGACGGCAGGTTCTGGAAGACCGGGTTTCGCTTGTACTTGGTGAACGGTCCGATCGGCGTTGGCGCCGTGGCATATCCCACGGCGTAATCGACCGATTGGGCGTTGCTGCCGGAGTACAGCAGGTAGTATATCCCATCCCGCTTGATCATCCAGGGCCCCTCGTTGATCGGAAAACTGTGCCGCTCCCAGTCCTGGCTGATCTCGAAGCATTTGGTCACCGGGCCGCCTGTTTCGGTAGGGCTGAGCATTGGCACACAGTACATCGTGAACGATGGCGTATGCGTGAAGTAGAGGTACAGGCGCCCGTCGTCGTCGCGGAACATGTGGGCGTCGATCCCCGGAATAGCCAGGTAACCGAGGTTCCTGAACATCGCATCCGGCCGATCGGCTACGGCTACGCCGATCTTGTAGCGGCGCGTGTAGTACATGTAAAACTTGCCGTCTTCGGGATGATGATAGACCTCCGGCGCCCAGACGCCCTTGAACTCGTCGCCCAGCACCTGAGGCCCCTTCGTCCAGCGCACCAGGTCGGTCGAGGTGAATACGTTCAACCCGCGGTTCGTCGAGTAGAAGTAGTACTTGCCATCGTGATAGATGGCGGCAGGGTCCGCCCCGCCGCCCTGCTCGATGCCCAGGATCGGGTTTTTGTAGGTGGACATGGACGACTCCCACTTCGGAGAACACGAGACACATGCCGTCGCCAGCACCAGTAACATCGCTACACACCAGGGACCGACAGCCCGGCGCGATTCGTCAAATGCGCGCATTCGGAACTCCTTTTAGAGCCTAGCCGAGAACAAAACCGCCATGCTCCGGACGATTATATATTTTACAACCCGACCGGAAATAATTGTTTCGCTTTCAGCATAAAGGGCGATATCGTCGGTTGGCTCGATCCGAAACTCCCCGCCTGTGCGAGCGGGGACACCTCGGCCGCCTGTAAGGAAAAACGCAAGTATGATCGCGTTCTTGGCGAAATCGACACCTGCGGCGCCGGCATGTTTCCGGAGGCAGGGCAGAAGCTTCCAATATACGGCCCCCGTCCCCGGAACCCGGGCGAACCAACGTGGTTGCCCTGATGCTGAGATGGCAGTACATTGACCGGCCTGGCGTAGAAAGGTCGGAGACGGCGCGATCATGCGAATTCTGATTGTTGAAGACGAAGAAAAGCTTGCCGGGAATGTGGCGAAAGTATTGCGACAGCTTCTTGATGCTGCCGTGGATATATCCATCGACGGGCGGGATGGCTGCCACATGGCGATCTCCGAGCCGTATGACGCCGTTATTCTCGATCTGATGCTTCCTAAAATGGATGGGCTGAGTGTACTGCACGAGCTTCGGAAGCAGGATGTTTTCACGCCGGTCCTGATCCTGACAGCAAAAAACGGTACGGAGAATGTGATCGCGGGGTTGAATGCCGGGAGCGACGATTATCTCACAAAACCCTTCGAGATGGCTGAATTGGTGGCCAGGGTTCAGGCCCTGGTGCGGCGTTCGTACAATCGGCCGACGCCGGACATCCGTGTCGGCGAGCTGACGATTGATCTCAATACTCGCGAAGCGCGCGCCCGCGAGCACGTCATGCAACTGCGCCCTTTGGAATTTGCACTCCTGGAGTACCTTTCTCTTCGAGTCGGAACAACGGTTTCCAAGACGGACATCCTTGAGCACCTGTATGATTTCAACGCGGAGACCTTCTCCAATGTCGTGGAGGTCTATATTTCACGGCTGCGAAAAGAACTCAGGCGATTGAAAAAACCATGCCGCATCCATACCGTCCGCGGCATGGGATACCGTCTGGAGCCGGCCTGATGAGCATCTCCCTACGAACACGCGTCGTGACTACGGTGGTCCTTCTGATCGCCCTGGTGGTCCTCGTTACGCTGGCTGTGGCGTACCGCGAGATGGTTGAAGCGATGTACTACGCCATTGACCAAATCGTCCTGCGAGATGCCAAGGTCGTGCGAACCGAGTTGCTGGCTGGCAACGCCGACACACGAAACGACACACAGAGGTTATCCGAAATCACGAAGGTCCTGTCCGGGACGGATCGGATTCATTCTCCATTGTATCGCATCTGGATCGAGGGGGAATCGAACGATCTCCTGGCGAGTGACTCGCCTTCCACAGGTCGATACCGTGCCTTGGCGGATGTTCCGCTTCCGAGCCTTGCCGAGGAGAAGAAGCATCAGATCACCACGATTACCGCCGAAGGCCGAGAGTATCGAGCCTTGGCCATGTTCGTTACCTTCCCCGACTCGACGCAGATCGTCAACGCGGTGATCGCTACGCCATGCGATTACGCCCTTCATGAGATTGAAGAATTCCGGCGTTTCATGTTAATTCTCGGGGGGATTGTGATCGTGGTTGCCGGAGCGGTCGCCGCTCTGCTCGTTCTTGGCGCGATGCGCCCCGTCGGCGCGTTGGCTGACCGGCTGCGCAAAATTACGCACCAGAATCTGTCGGACTCGTCGATTGACTACACGTCAATCCCCTCCGACCTTCGCCCCTTCGCCGAGTCGGTGAGCACCATGTTGGATCGGCTTGGTGAGGCATTCGAGCAACAGAAGCGATTCACAGCCGACGCCGCTCACGAACTTCGAAGTCCGCTGGCCGTGGCCAAGAGCACCATTCAGGCCACACTATCGATGCCCGCCGGCGAGCGCGACTACCTCGATATGGCAAGGTCGGAACTGGAGGACCTCCTTCGGATGGAGCATCTGATAGAGCAATTACTGGTGCTGGCTCGCCTGGAGGAGGAAACGTCCACACCCAAGGACAATATTGAGTTACAAGACCTGTTGGACGAATCGGTCGCCCCCTTCAAGGAATCCTCACGAGGAATTTCTGTCGTTCTCGACGAACCGGTCCCACAAGTTCTCGTCCAGGGATACCGTGATGAGTTACTTCGCCTACTGTTCAACCTTATCGACAATGCTGTCCGGCACGGTCCAATCGACGGAATCGTAACCGTCGGGGCAGAGCTTTGCGGCGACCAGTGCGTTCGGATAACCGTACACGATGAAGGAGGGAACATCCCTCCGGAAGCAATCCCCCACCTGGCCGAGCGTTTCTATCGCGCGGACGCATCGAGAACACGGGCCACAGGAGGAGCCGGACTGGGGCTTGCTATCGCAGCGGAGATTGTCCAACGACACGGAGGACGCATCGAGATTCAATCCTCGCCCGAAGATGGGACGCTCATAACCGTCACCCTGGCAATTTGCTAGCTCGTTTCCCATCCATCATTTCCGGATAATTTCACATTTCTTGCCTGACTTCAGGTTGCTGCAAGGTTCGGTCGGTATCTTTCGGCCATGGAACAGGGGTTCTTGCAGACCGATACGGATATCGCCCTGCCCTGCGCTCGGAGTTTCCGCGACGCAGGTACAGAGTCCCCTTCCATCACAGTCATTGTCCCAACACTCAATGAGCGTGAGAATATCGCGAAACTCATACCGCGAATCGACTCATCGCTGAGGGCTGCGGGGCTTGATGCGGAGATTCTGGTTGTTGACGGCGGGTCAACCGATGGGACACCTCCGGCAGTCAAAACGCCAGGCGACAATCTTCCCGTACGCCTGCTCGAAACGCGGGGAAGGGGCGGGCTTGCAGGCGATGTAATCCGAGCGGCGAGGGTAGCCAGAGGGCAATTCGTAGCCGTCATGGACGCGGACCTCAGCCATCCGCCGGAGAAACTCCCTGACCTTCTTCGTCCGCTTCTTCGCGATCACTGCGACATGACCATCGGCAGCCGGTATGCGCCTGGAGGAAACACCCCCGACTGGCCATGGATTCGCCGGTTAGCGTCACGGTGTGGTTCACTTCTGGCTTTGCCCTTTGTGAACGTCGAGGATCCCATGTCCGGGTTCTTCGCCATTCGTAGAGACAAACTGATTGAACTCGGGCAGCAGGCCAAAGGGTTCAAGATCGGCCTGGAGGTACTCGCCCGGGGCGGCGATTCTCTTCGCGTTCAGGAAATCCCCATCGAGTTTCGCGATCGCCGGGCGGGACAAACGAAGTTTGGCCGCAAGCAGGTGTTTGAGTATCTACAGCAACTGGGACGATTGTCCGGAGGAAGGCCTTCGGCCGGCTCCACTGTCCGCTGGGCGATGGTCGGGTTGCTTGGAATGGGTCTGGATATCGGACTCTTCACGATGTTGCAGTATCTTGGTTTCAAGATTCTCCTGTCGCACTCCATCAGTTTTCTTGCAGCGACCATCTTGAATTTTCTTCTCAACTGGAAGTGGGCGTTTCGACCTACTGACAACACGCCCAGTTACATCGGCTATCTGGTGGTCTGCGTTCTGGCGTATATCCTGCGGGCGGGTATGATCGCCCAGATGGTCGAAGTGCAGCACTGGTCTCCGCAGATCGCACTGATTGCGGGCATCGTATCCGGCGCTCTTGTGAATTACGTGGGTTCGGCATGGTTTATATTCCGGCGGGCGGATGAAATAGCTTCTCGCGCCATTAATTGGCGTGTGCTTGCGACGGCAGTCGTGGCATATTCCGTCGTGATACGCCTTTTGTACGGCGGCCTGATGAACCTCATCCCGGAGGAAGCCTACTACTGGAATTACGCTCAACACCTGGACTACGGATACCTGGATCACCCGCCCATGGTGGCGTGGATGATCTGGCTGTCAACATCGCTGTTTGGGAATTCCGAATTGGCCGTTCGCCTCCCAAGCATGCTCTGCTGGATTGGAACGTCGTACTTTATCTGGAAATCCACACGCATGCTTTTCAACAAGACGAGCGCCTTCGTCGCGGTGGCCTTGATGGCGTGCCTGCCGGCGTTCTTATTGACGGGACTGCTGAGCACGCCTGACGCCTTCCTCTTCGTATTCTGGGCGGGTTGTCTTTACTTCATCCAGTGCGCCGTTCTCCTGAATCGCAAGAGGGCGTGGTATGCAGCCGCCCTGTTCGCCGGATTGGGCTTGCTGAGTAAATACACGATGGGGCTTTTCGGACTTGCCGTAATCGCCTTCATGCTCATCGACCGGCGATCGAGAAAGTGGTGGCGACGGCCCGAACCTTACCTGGCCCTCGGAATCGCTTTTGTCATCTTTTCCCCCGTCATTCTCTGGAACGCCCGGAATAATTGGGTGTCCTTCCTGTTCCAATCCGCCCGCCGACTCTCGCTCAAGACTGAGTTCGGCCTGTTCGATCTGCTCGGGGCGGCAGTTGTTCTCGTAACCCCCATGGGCCTGATCGGGGGAATCAAAGCGATACTGCCCCGGCGATGGGGAGGCGTTGTTGTGCGCGGGCACAACTTCTCCATACGCGCCAAACGATTGTCCGCGTTCCTGACCCTAATGCCACTGGCAGTGTTCGTCGCGTTCAGCCTGCGCTACTCGCCGAAGCTGAACTGGATCGGGGTGGCCTTCCTGGCAGCAGTACCTTTTCTTGCGAACGATATGTGTTCATGGAATCCACGGTCCCATCCTCTCACGCAATGGGGTCGCAAAGCGTGGCCTTCGACGCTGGTGGGGCTGCTGCTGCTCTTCGGGTTCCTGGGCTTTTACTCGATCTCGGGATTTCCGGGAATCGCTCCCGTCAATAAATTGAACGTATACAGCCCCTCCGCATGGAACGGACTGAGCAGATCGGTGGAAAATATCCGCGAGAGGACCTCTCGACAGGCTGGAATTCCGGCAATAGTGGTGGGAATGGACAAGTACTTCATCAGCAGCGAGCTGGCTTTTTATCACGGCGCGGGCCTGGTGGACGGAACTCCTCGCGTGGCCGGCAGAGGGCTGTTCCCAAAGAACTTCGCGGGAGATCGCGGGTTGATGTGGAACTTTTGGGTTCCGCGAGAGAGACTCCTTGGCCGACCTGTTGTGCTGGTGTCCTTCGATCGCGGCAGCTTGGAGGGGCCGTGGCTTATGGACCATTTTGAGCGCCTCTCCCCCGTCCAGCGACAAGGCGTCAGCAAGAACGGGAGACTTATAACGGCGTTCTACTGGAGAGCGGGCTATGGTTATCGCGACCGATAGGACAATTGGTTCCACTGCGTCTGTACGTGGCCGCCTCCTTGCGATCATGCAATTCGCCTCGGCTGTGTTGCTGTCGCTGACCATCGGATGCCGGAAACCATCGCAAATGGCGACCCGGGGGAGCGAGTCCCCGAAGACCCCTGACACGCACTTGCCTGGCGTGCCCAATTTCAGCAAGGTCTGTGATGGTCTCTATCGTGGCGGCCAGCCCACGGAAGCCGGTTACCAGGCACTCAAAGACATGAAAATTCGCACCATAGTTACGCTGAGACTGCTGGGACGATCTTCCGATAAACTCAAGCGGGGCGGGTTCCGTACCTACCACATATCTTTCAAACACATCCATCCCGAAACCGAGGATGTGCTGAAATTTCTATCAATAGCAACGAATCCCGATAATCGCCCCGTCTTCGTTCACTGTCGCGAAGGGGTGGACAGAACCGGAATGATGGTCGCCGTCTACCGGATGGTGGTGCAGGATTGGCCCAAGGCCAAGGCTGTTAAGGAAATGAAGCGGATGGGATTCAACGAATGGAACGTGCCAATCGAACGCTATCTCTCGAATGTGGACGTAGAGAGACTGAAGCGGGAACTGGCCAGGCGCGCTGCGAATGACCGACCTGCAATTACACACCGCAAAAGGATTCCATCATGACATTACGTCAACGATGCGTCAGCATCGGACACTTCCTGTTCCGGTTTCGAAGTTTCCTGCCGTTGGCAATGTTTATCAGTCTGACAGGCCTGTTCTGGGAGACCATTCCCAGGAACACAACCTACTCGGCCTATCTTTGGCGAGCGATCGCCGGCGGCGTGACCTTGGCGGGCGTTATCCTCAGATGCGCCACAATCGGGCGGGTTCCGCGAGGGACATCCGGACGGAACACAAAGCGGCAAAAGGCAACCGTCCTGAATACCACGGGGATATATTCCATCGTCAGAAACCCGCTGTACCTCGGAAACGCGATGGTATGGCTCGGCATCACATTATTGCTCGAAAATCTCCTGTTGACGGCGATATTCGGGACGGGGCTTTTGATTTACTATCTTTTCATCGTATGTGCGGAACAAGAGTATTTGTCTGAGCAGTTCGGCCGGCAGTATGCCTCGTATGCCATGCGCACCCCCGCACTCATCCCCCGATTGCGCGGATGGGTTCCCGCGGATCGTCCCTTCTCCTGGCGCATGGTGCTCCGGCGAGAACACGACAGTATCTTCAGCGCAGCTACGGGAATCGTGTTTGTCTTTCAGTGCATGGACTTTCGGACCCATTCGGAACATCCCACGCTGCGGCGCGAATGGCTGATTCCCTGGTTGGTGATCGCATGTCTTTGGATTACCCTGAAAGTGCTGAAGAAACGGACCAGCCTGCTTCATGTGCCGCGAGAGGTTTCAACAAAACAACCGGCCGGGTGAACTCTGTCGCGCACTCTTTCATGTTTCCCGGCCCTCTCTGTCAGTAAGCCAACATCACGAGCGTCGCGTGAAGCGCCCCGGCGCACAGCGTGCAGATGCCGGCGGTCTTGTGCATCTTCATAATGAGCCTGCCCCTGAAGCGCTTCGCTCGTCGAAGCAGGGCAAGGCACACGGTAAGCGCCACCAGCGAAAGGGTCAGTATCCCCGTAGGTTCGACAAAACTCGCCAGCGACAACCCCTCGCCGCCGTGCTCGTGGGCGGCGCGGCCTGAACCTTCCAGCGTCTCGGCAAACTGTGGAAGGCGAGGCAGGTATTTCTCCGGGTTCTCCAGGAACGACGACTTGCATTGCAGGCAGCAGAAGAACACACGCTTGCCTTTGTAATCGACGTGGATATTCGGGTCTATCTTCTTCCCGATCATCACCGGACATTCCGTCTGCACGGGTCCGGAAGCAGCAGGTTCTCCTGCAGGTAAATGGGATTCTTCTCCGTCGGCGGAGCAAACCCCGACTACTACCAACAGAACCAGTGTTCCGAGAACAATTCGCGCCGACGGCAGAGAACAGGCGGCTCAGGCGGCTTTCGTTCCGACAATCGATCTTGTTACGTTTCGCTTCATGGTTCGTCCCCTAAATGAGATAACATGTTCCAGCACTTTTCCTCAACGCATGGGAGCGTCTCAGGGTTCCCTGATGGGTGTAGTTTCTTTCATCTCTGACAGGTGCGACGTGTCATCATCGACCAGAGGACCGCGGGGTGAAAAGAACCCCGCTCCCGCCCTTGCGGCGAGTATCGCGCCGACGGCTACGTGAACCGCGTCCCAGAAACGCAGGCACAAAAGGAAGGCGGCACAGCGGGGCTGGGATATCGCGATACCCGCCACCGCCAGTATTCCGAACATCCCGGCGTCCAGCGTTCCGACGCCGCTTGGGGTAAGCTGGACCGCCAGCAGGACCTGGCAGGTCATGAAGATCAGGCTCAGCTCCGCCACGTTCAGACCGATTCGCCAGCCCAGGTAGAAAAACGCGAGCGGCTTCAGGAAGATAACAATATGCCCCAGCATGTACATGCAGAAGGCCGGGACGACCGCCGAACCCTCCTCGCGGAATACCTGCGAGACCTGGCGCTCCACCCGAAGGGTCCGAATACGCAGGTTCCGGAAAAAGTGCGGGAACAGCTTCGTTTTCGACAGCAGCCTGACCAGCCCCGTAAGTGGCGCCCACGTCCGCCACAGCGAAACCCACAGCACGATCGACAGGCTGAGCGCAACCGTTGCTACGACTACTTCGGTGATTCCCAGCGCCAGGTTCGCCGGTTGGAACAGGACATCGCGAAAAGCGATCGCGGCCGCGATCGCAACGATGCCGAGGAACAGCAGAAAGCTGAGCGCTTCGAGGCATTTTCCCAGCAGTACGGTTCCCGCGATTTTCTGGTATCCGAGTCCGGTTTTGCGCCCGGCGTAGATCACCTTGACCGGTTCGCCGCCGAGGTACGTCGAGGGAGTAAGGATGTTGCCCGCCTGGCCGACGACAGTCGCCTTGATCAGAACGCTCATCGGCATCCGGCAGCCCGCCGCTCGCGCCAGTATGCTCCACGCAAGAGCCTGGAGCACCGCCAGCAGAGCGACGACGAATCCGATCAGGAGGAACGCGAGGAGTCCCGTCTCCAGGACGGCGTTTAGCGTTTCGTCGAAACCGACGTACCAGATCACCCCCGCCAGAAGGACGACGGAAGCTATTGCGCTGATCGCAAGTTTTGTCGCGCGTGTGATCATCCGTCCTGTTCCAGTCCCGAAAGGCTGCGACCTGCAGTGAAGGTAAGGCCTGATCGCATTAGAGTCAACAGGCCCCGACCTGAGTGAACTGGCAAAGAAGGCTGTTGGATTGTAGTATCGCTCCGTCACGAACGATAGAGGGTCAAAAAGGATGAGAGCGCTGGTAACCGGAGCGACGGGATTCGTCGGCAGCCATCTCGCAGCCCGCCTGCTGGACGAAGGGTTTTCCGTGCGCTGCCTCGTGCGCCCCACAAGCAGCCTGGCGAACCTGGAAGGTCTGGACGTGGAGACTTCCGTCGGCTCGCTGGAAGAAGGCGATACGCTCCCTGCCGCCCTTTGCGACGTGGACTACGTGTTTCACGCAGCCGCTCTCACGCGGGCGCGAACGCGAGAGGAATACTTCGCCGTGAACGCCGATGGGACCGGCAGGCTTATCGAAGCGTCCTTGCGCTGCAAATCGAGACCGCGCCGGTTCGTTTACGTCAGTTCCCTGGCAGCAGTGGGGCCGAACCCCGCCGAAAAGCCTCTGGACGAGACTGCCGCTCCGCACCCCATCGACTGGTACGGGCAAAGCAAGCTCGCCGGAGAGCGGATCGTCCTGGAAAAAAGCGACGAGCTGGACGTGACGATCGTCCGCCCGCCCGCGGTGTACGGGCCTGGCGATACGAACTTCCTGCCGCTATTGCGAACCGCGCGGAAGTATCGCTTCGTCCCCATCATCGGGAAACCGTCCAAGCAGGTGAGCTTCGTGTACGCCGCCGACCTTGCCGAGGGGATCTTCCTGGCGGCGTCCAGCCCCGGCGCAGCCGGGCAAACGTACTTCGTCGGAAGCTCGACACACGAAATGCGACAGGTCGTCGAGGCGGTTTCACTCGCCCTCGGCATGCGTCTGAGAGCACTTCCCATCCCCACGCTGCTGGCGAAACTTGCGGGTGAACTCGGCGAGATCAAGTGGACCCTTACCGGCAGGTCTCAGATTATCTCAAGGCGGAAGGTGCGCGACCTGCTCCAGGACCGCTGGACGTGCTCGTGGAAAAAGGCGATCGACGAACTTGGATACAGGCCCGGCTATACACTCGCGGAGGGTATGAAACAGACGGCCCAATGGTACATCCGCCACGGATGGATGTAGGATCGTCAAGCGGAAAGCTTTTTGGAAATTTCCTGGAGTTCTTCAAACATTTCATCCGACCGCGCCACTCGCGGGACCTTGTTCTGCCCGCCGAGCTTGCCCTTGAGCTTCATCCACGTATAGAAAGTCCGCGGGGTTGCGCGAATAAGTATCGGCAGTTCGAGCCCGAAATCGCCCGCGCGGTGCGTGTCGTAGTCTTCGTTGACGGCGCGGATGCTTTCGTCCAGCGCCTCGACGAAGGCTGCGTCGCTGCGCGGCGTCCTGTCGAACTCCACGAGCCAGCGATGCGCCGGTCTCGGATGAGACGGGCTGGGGAATCGCGGGCAGATCGTGTAGTCCGCAACGATCGCCGAGGTCTTCTCGCACGCAGCGGCGACGGCGTTTTCGATCATCTCGCCCGTCACGTGCTCGCCGAAGGCGCTCAGGTCGACCCGCGTCCTGCCGACAAAAACAATGCTCGGCGGCGAGAGGCTCTCGAAACGTACAAGATCGCCCAGGGGGTAGGACCATATCCCGCCGTTGGTGCTTACGATCAGTGCGTAATCGCGCCCGGTTTCGACTTCGCCGATATGCAGACGCGGCGGATTTTCCGCACCGGCGCGATCTGCGGGGACGAACTCGTAGAAGACGCCGTTATCCAGGATCATCCGCATCGGGCCGCCGGGCTCGGCCTGAATGGCTGTCATTCCCGCCTCGCTCGACGAGTAGGTGTCCACGTAATGGACATCCCGTCCGAGATACTCCTCGAACGCGCGACGATACGGCCCGAACGCCATCCCGTAGGAGACGAAGTGCGAAAGTTGCGGCCAAAGTTCGCCGATCGTCCCGGCCGGCAGGGACCGCTGCTCGGCGGCATGGAGCATTTGCTTGAACAGAAGCGCCGCCCACGACGGGCACGCGCTCAGAACGCAAACGTTCGCCGTCAGGTAGCGATCGACAACCCGTGCGATTTTCTCCTCCCAGTTGGATATCACGGCGATATCGGGCTGGGGAAGTGACCGCCGGCGCGCGTAGAACGGCATGTGCAGCGCGACGATCGCGGATGCGTCTCCGGTGAAGCTTTGTCCCTGCCGTTTCAGCGTTGTGCATCCGCCAAGGTAGAGGAACTTCCCGGCTGCGAGGTTCCTTACGCCGCCCCGGGCGGCGAGAAACGCCACCAGAAGCGCCCCGGACCGCATGTTCGAGCGGATGGCGTCGCGAGTGACGGGGAGGTATTTGTTACCGGCGGTGGTCCCGGAGGACATCGCGAAATACCTCACGTGTCCCGGCCAGGTTACGTCGCACGCGCCCTCGAAAGCCTTGTGCCACATCTTCGCCGAGGCCTCGTAATCCGTAACCGGTACGACTTTTCGGAACTGTTCGGGCGTGCGGATATCGCGATAACCATACCGGCGCCCCCACTGGGTTCGTGACGCGCGACGGATCAGATCCTGAAACGTCGCCGTCTGGCACGCCGCAGGATTCAACGACGCCTTGTCGAATTTGCCCAGCCGACGCCTGCTCAACAGCGACAAGGTTCCGGAAATGATTCCCATAAGGTCCTCGCAGTCCAAACACGCGGAATGAATCCGTCCCCTGCCGGGGCGTGCGAGGATAGCAGATTTCCAGCTTGCCTTTCACGGGAAAACATTTTCTACTTCGTAGTTGCCGAATACGGGTTTCGGGATCATCGTCAAATCGGGTGCGGCGAAATCGCACTCACCGCCTGGCAGCGCAGGGAAAGGGCATAGATGGCGGACATTTTCGACAAGTGCGTAAAGTTCATGCGGGAATCTCCCATCGTCAAGGGGCAGGATCGAATAGCCGCCAAGAGAGTCATGTATCGCCCCTCTCCGCTCAACAACGCCGGACCGTGGATCGACATCGACGGCAGGAGGGTTCTCCAGTTCAGCACGAACGATTATCTCGGCCTGGCGAACAACCCGAAGATTCGCGACGTAGCGGCGAAAATCGTAAGCAAATACGGGGTAAGCGCGCCAATGGGCGCCAGGTCCCTGACCGGAACCATCGAACTTCACACCGAGTTGGAACGCCAGTTTGCGGATTTCAAACGCACCGAAGACGCCCTTGTCTTCAGCAACGGCGCGTACGCCACGATGGGCGCCGTGGCGGCCCTTGCAGGTCCCAGGGACCTGATCGTTCTCGATCGCTACGCGCATGCGAGCTTGCTGTGCGGGGCGAGGATTTCCGGTGCGCGCATCAGGTTCTTCCGCCACAACGACGTGGAAGACCTGGAGGCGATCCTCATGGAAGCGCCTCGCAGCCAGCCCCGAATGGTCGTCGTAGACGGCGTTTATTCGATGCAGGGCGATATCGCCCCACTGCCGGAACTGTGCGATCTGTGCGAGAAACACGGCGCCCGCCTTATCGTCGACGACGCGCACGGAACTGGTGTCTGTGGCGAGAACGGACGCGGAACGGCTGAGATGCTCGGCGTCGAGGAGCGGGTCGACCTGCACCTGGGGACGTGCAGCAAGGCGCTGGCAACGATCGGCGGGTTCGCCGCGGGCGCCGCCGATGTTATAGAATATCTGCAATTCTGCGCGCCGACGATGCTCTTCACCAAGGCGATGCCCGCGTGCGTAGCCGCCGCGACACTGGAGGCCCTGAAGATCCTGCGCGGGGCGCACGATTTGCGGAAGACCCTCTGGCGCAACAAGGAACTGCTCCAGGGCGAACTGAGAAAGAGGGGTTTCGACATCGGTGAAACATGCACGCCGATCACACCGATCCGCGGGAACGGCTCCGACGCCGTCCACATGAGCGCCGACCTTTACAACGAGCACAATGTCTGGGCCAGCGCCGTTCTATATCCAGCCGTCCCGATCGGCACGTCCACACTGCGGGTTATACCCACAGCCGCCCACGCGCCGGAAGATATAGACTACTTCCTCGACGCCCTCTCGGACATCAGGAACAACAACTCCAACGCTTCCGGAGAGAAGGTCGCCCCGGCGTCATGAGCGCAGAGCTGACAATCCGCCGGGCAAGCGACGCGCGATCGAGAAAGAAATTCCTCAAGCTGCCGTTTCAGCTTTACCGGTTCGACGAGAACTGGGTCCCCCCGCTTATGCGGGCACAGGCGAAGATCTTCGCGCAGAAGACCGCGTTCTTCGAGAACGCCGATATGTGCCTGTTCCTCGCGGAGCGATCCGGCAGGTGCGTCGGACGAATCGCAGCCATCCATAACAAGGCGCACAACGCCCATTGCGGGGACAAGACGGGTTTCTTCGGCTTCTTCGAGTGCGACGTCATAGACGGCGAAGCGGCCCGCCTGCTTTTCGACGCAGCGCAAAGCTGGCTGGCTGAAAGAGGCCTGCAAACTATCCGCGGACCGGTCAACCCGTCGATGAACGCCGAGTGTGGACTGCTTATCGACGGGTTTGACAGCCCGCCGATGGCGCTGATGCCATACAACCCGCCGGAATATCCCGGATTGTTCGAATCGGCCGGGCTGGGCAAGTGCAAGGACCTCTACGCGTACCTGATCGAGGCGCACAAACTCCTTCCCGGAACCGACGCCTACGAGCGGCTGGAGAGGCTTGGGCGCGTCCTGCGCCGCCGTCACCCGGAGGTGTCTCTGCGCCCGCTGGACGTGCGACGGTGGAAGGACGAAATTCGCCGGATCATGGGCATCTTCGAGGAAGCCCGAAGGGACAATTGGGGATACGTGCCCATCACCGAGAACGAGCTGCTGGAGACGGCTTCGGAATTGAAGATGGTGCTGGACCCGGAAATCGTGATCCTTGCCGAGGTCGACGGCCAGGGCGCCGGCGCCTCGCTTGCGATACCGAACGTCAATCGCGGCCTGTCCGCCGCGAAAGGTAAGCTGCTGCCGCTGGGATTCCTGCGATTCTTCAGGGCGATGAAAAAGACCCGCGAGATACGGATATTCGGAATCGCCGCGCTGAGCAGGTTCCGCCACCAGGGCATCGCCGCCCTGCTGCTGCTGGAGACCATCCTTCGTGGAATGGCCAGGGGATATGTAACCGGAGAGGCCTCCTGGGTGCTGGAAGATAATTACATGTCCAACCGGACCATCCGCAACGCGCTCAATCCCATCCATTACAAGACCTACCGCATCTACGAAAAGCCGATTGATTGAGTTCCAATCGCCCTTCAGTTTCCTTTTCGGTGGAGGAACTTTGACGCCTTGCGCAGGTCAGATCGCCCGGCGACGAGGAACACGCGATCGCCGCCGAGGACTTTCGCCGAGCCGCGCGGGATGACAAACTCCTGGGTGTCCGGACGGTAAATGCCCGTGATGACGCATTCGGATGGAAAGGCGTCGCTGGCGGCGATTCGGCTGACCGTCATTCCGGCGACGGATGAGTCTTCCGGAACGCTGTCCACGACGATGGACGCCCTGCCCTTTCCGAACGTGGCGATCTGCCGGAGGTTCGGTTCTTCGATCTCCAGCATGAGCTGGCTCACGAACACGTCGACGATTCGGATCGTCGCGGTCACGCCGGCGGTTCGGTAAGCGCCTTCGTAGCGGGGGTCCCGCATGCGTGCGATCAGGCGCGGAACGCCGAGACTTTTCGCCAGAAGCGAGAAGGCGAGGTTGTCCGCGTCGGCTCGCATGGTGGCGATGGCGACGTCGGCGCGCGACATCTGGGCGTCTTCCAGTATCTCGATGTTGGTGGCGCTGCCGTGGTAGACCTGCACCCCGATGCGCGACGCCAGGCGATCGCAAACCTCGGAATCCTGGTCCACGACGACCACGTCGTGATGCGCCTCGATCAACCGTTCGGCCAGACCGCTTCCGACCAGGCCCGCACCTGCTATGACTACGTACATGTTCGCTACCTCCATGTCCTGGGGCTGAAAAGCAGCAGCAGCGGAAGTATTTCCAACCTGCCTGCCAACATTCCCAGAATGTAAACGATTTTGACGGCCCAATGGAGATCGACCATCGTGGACGCCGGTATGTAACACGGACCGATATTGCCCACCGCGGAGAACATTCCGCTCGCCGAGGCCAGCGTTCCGTAATTTGACAGAAGCGCCGTCACCAATGCGCCGAATACTATCAGCATAATCCATCCGAACATCAGCGCGGCGATTCGCCGCAGTTCCTCGTCGTCGATCGATTCTCCGTCCACGATAATCGGCTGCACCGCCGACGGTCCGGAAACCAGCCGGCGTATCTGTCGAACGAACATCTTATACAACACCCCGACCCGCAGCATTTTCAATCCGCCGCTGGTCGATCCGACGCACCCGCCGATGACCATCAGCACGAGGAAGACCTGTTTCGCCGCGGCGGGAAAAATCGGCGAGCCGATGTCTTCCGTCACGAAGCCCGTCGTGGTGGCGATGCTTACTACATGGAACAGGCTCGATCGAATTATTTCGTGCGCGGCGCCCCATCCTCCCTCGCCCAGGCCGAATCGCAGGAAGCGGCTGGCGGCGACAATCACGACCGCCCCCGCCAGCAGGCCCCACCACAGCCGCATCTCCAGGCTGTCCCACAGCGACCGGAGGTTACCCGTGAGAAGGCGATAGTGAACGAAGAAATTAATGCCTCCCAGCAGCATCGCCACGATGATCGTATATTCGATCAGCACGTAGTTGGGGTACGCCGCCTGGCGGAAAAAAGCGATGCTGGCATCGTGCGGCGAGTACCCGCCTGTGGAAATAGACGCCATGGCGTGAAGAAAAGCGTCCATCGGCGTCATCCCCGCCAGCAGCAACGCTACGCCTGTCAGAACGGTGAACGTGGCGTAGATCAGCCAGAGGATTCTCAACGTCCGAAACAGGCTCGGCGCCGGTCTGCGTGAGAATACCTTGTGGCTTTCCGCACCGAAGAGCCTGTGCGCGGATCGACCGATATAGAGCACCGCCAGGAAGAACGTCAGGATTCCCAGCCCGCCCAGCCATTGGGTAAACGTCCGCCAGAACAGGATACTGACCGGCATGCGGTCCAGGCCGACGAGCATGGTTATACCGGTGGTAGTGAAACCGCTCATCGTCTCGAAGTAGGCGTCCAGGTATCCGATATCGAGCGCGAGACAAAACGGAACGGCTCCGATAGCGGTGATGACGATCCACCCCAGGGCGCAGAGGATCATCGCCCGTCGCGAGTCCAGAGGCGCCGCCCGGAACCTAGCCGTGAAGATCACCCCTATCGCCAGCGCCGCTACCGCCGGAACCCAGAAGACCCATGCCGCTACTTTCGCCCTGCCCTCTTCGGCGAAGATTTCTCTCGCCGCCAGAGGAAGCAGCATCAGCACGCCGAACACACAGACCAGCAGCCCCAGATAACCGAGAACCGGCTGAAAATATTTCCAACGATCTCGCATCGTCATTCCGTTTCAGGCGAGAGCGTAACAAACGCATCGACACAATCGACAGAAAGATATGTGCTCCGCCTTTCCGTAGCGGGTGGTTCTGGACTATAATAAACAGTCGAGACCTCCGCGAGTGCAAAAACAACTCTCAACTCGCGTGGGTCCGTCTGTCGCCTGGACGCGGCTGTGCCAGACGATGTGGAAGATTACTGTCGCAGGGAGAACGGACGATGAGAAAATTCGCTACATGCGCCGTAATGATATCGCTGTTCCTTTCCGCCGGGTTGAGTTCGGTGGCAGCCGACGCCCCGGAACCAACGGATGCGACCACCCCCGCCGCGGCAGCGCCTCTCCGCCAGGTAGACCTGATGGTCACCGTTCTGAGCGTCTCGGGCAGGGCGCATAAAAGTGTAATCGAAGGCGACAGGGCTCGCTGGGTGTCACTCAAGGCCGGCGAAAAACTCCCCGCCCAGACGGTTATCCGTACCGGGTTCCGATCCCGGGTTGTCCTGCAATTCGCCGATCGCGGCGAGATGACCATCAACAACGCCACGAAGATGGGTATCGGCGAGTTCCGCAAACAGGGCAACCGGGTCAAGACCCGACTTGGCCTGAAATACGGAACCGTCCGCGCGTCGGTGGATTCCAGCCGCGGACCCAACGACTGGCAGGTGTCCACGCCCACCGCCACACTCAGCGTTCGCGGATCGGAGTCGCTGCTCGGTTGGCTGGTCGACGTCGGCACGAATCTCCAGGCCCTCAAGGGTAACTGGAAATTTCTCGCCGGGCTTGACGTGATTCACGTAGTCCAGGGCGGCGAATCCACCGACGGGAACATGGCCAAGTACTACGAGCTTTTGAAGAAGTTGCGAGAGCTGCAACTGCTGGACACCTTCGGGTTAAGCGGCGCGGAACGCGATCGCACGCAATTCTTCGGAAGCGGACGCGGGCTCTCGACGTTCGGTACGGGTGGAACTACCGGGCCGCGCACCGGCGGCGGCACGTCGAACGACTATTCCGGAAACGACGGCGGTCGCGACGAAGGCAGCCCGTAAGACGCACCGCTACTTCTTCCGCCTTCTGCGGCGTAACATCATCGCGCCGCATACGGCAAGTAGCGAGATCGACGCGGGCTCCGGGATGGGGGTGGTCAGAAGCAGGGTTACGTCGTAGATGTCGCCCTCCTCCATGTACGCCGGCGAGATCATCAGGCTTACCTCGTTGCCTCCGGGCGACAGGCCCATCTCCAGCAGAAACTCGTATGGGAAAATCGGGTCGGCGCCGACGGCGTCGTCGAATTCGCCGTCCCCGTCCAGGTCCCAACTGTAGTACGTCGTCACTCCGTACCCCGCCAGAAAAGATGCGTCGAGGCTGATGTTATCGTTCTCGTCGACCATGACCATGCTCAGGAATGGGCTCATGAAGTAAAGCTCGAACGCATCGAAGACATGGACCTGAACGTTCGCGCCGATCGCCTCTTCGGCCGGGCCTGCGTCTCCAATGAAGATGTACATCTCCTGGTACTGCGACGTCGTGAACAGCGGGAAGCCCGCCGTAAAGCTGCCACCGTCGCCTACCGTAGCCCATCCGTTGCAGACGTCCACGCCGAACCCGGGCCCGGCCGTATAGGAAGCGTCCAACCGGCGAGGCGTCGCCGTGGCGAAGTCTATGCCTGCCTCCGCGTTCAATCCGAACAACGGGCCGGGGTGCAGCTCGGTGGGCTGGTAGGGGCTGGTCGCGGCATTGGCGACGATGCCCGGCGTCACGTAGGTGGACCCGTCCAGACGCGGGAAAACACGATCGTACGCGGTCGCCAGGTCGCCGTCCGCGTCGAAGAAGATGAAGTCAAGATCGAACCCGGAAAATACGCCCGTCGATCCGCGAAGCGACATGTTGTCCGTAACGTCCACGCTGAGAATGCTGCCGATGCCCGGAAAGGTAACGTCGCTGCGGTAGACGGAAGTCTGGCCGACCTGCCCGTAGAATTGCATGTCCATGTCGACCGTCTCGCCGACGGCAAACGACGTAAAGACACCCAGCCAGACAAGCGTGAGCAGCACTTGCTTTTTCACGGTACACTCCTCCGGAGGTCGGACCCTGCGCGCTGCCGGAGCGATTCATCTCAAATATTGAACGAGCATGGCATGCGAGCAGAGCAGCAACCGCCAAATTATACCCAACTTTTAGATAGAGCTAAAATCCGTATGAGCCTGACAGGGCCTCCGTCCCCTGAGGCCTGAATGATAGCAGACTATCGACGTATGTCAAGCATTTCTGCAAACTTCCCGCGACGGGCGCAAGTGGCAAGAAGGCAAAAACGTACCCGTCTTTGCCCTTGGAGCTACGCCATGACAAGACGCCGTGACAAGACGGCGATGAAAGCGTTCGAGGTCGCAGATTTGCAACCCGCCTGCCGGTGGACAGGTCTGTGGGCTGTGGTATTTCTCCGCGATATCACCAGCACGCCTTAACTTTCCCGCGTGCAACAAGTTGCACGCCCTACCGTTACGCGACTCGGATTTCAAAAAGTGCCCGTTTTGCGCGCTCGAAAAGTCCAGCGGACCCTCAAAACGACACGAAAAATATTTTTTTATATTCCCCGCCCGAATAAAGACTTGCACACATCACTTTTCGAAAAATTACCTGTTCGGGTAGCACAAACGTGGGTATTCGCCCAAGTATGGAGGGCACGCATTACGCGCGCCCGATGTTATTTGAAAACAGAATCAGGTTAAAAACAACTACTGCGGAACGGCAAGCCTATTGTGAGCGACGCGCAACCTTCGAGTATTAAGGATGTTACGTCTTTCCGGACCCTGATTCCAGGTCCTCAAACCCCGTTTTTTTCGTCCCTGGTTGTTCCTGGTTGTCCCGGGATTTGCGTACTTGTGCGGACTTGTACGAAACGGTACGCTTTGGTACGGACTCGTACGTTTCGGCCCGCTGCGGCGTCTTGTCACGCCGTAGCCCTGCGTAACAGGGGCTTAGAGGAAACGCGCCCGAAGGGACTCGAACCCCCAACCCTCGGTTCCGAAGACCGATGCTCTATCCAATTGAGCTACGGGCGCAATTGCTTCCATAAGTTATAAGTTGCCGCGATCAATATCGGAGGGACACATCTTACACAATGCGCCGGGCTAGAGCAATTCACTCTTGATCTGTCACATGGCTTCTGTTTGCGGCGTCGGCCGACTGCGTCCGGCTGCATCGGAAACCCAACGGGGTTGCCTGCTTCGCTGTCCTTGCCGGCCTCGTCCTCACCGACGAATCCATACGACATCTCAATCGTTCGTTGCCCAGTACACGCGAAACAATCGCTTCAGAATCAAAACGGAGCGGATCGCGATTGCAAGGTGCGCCGCCAGCCAATCCTGCCACCGCCCCAATCCCTGCGGTAATGCCGCCAATGAGCGGGGACGGCTTCGTGAGAAACCGTCCCCGACCCAGGAAAGGGAGCACCAGATGCTCCACAATTGTGCTTTCGCCCACCATCGGGGCGCGGCTGCGAGTCAACTGTCGTAGTACATATGGAACTCGTAGGGATGCGGTCGAAGCGCCATTTCGTCGAGTTCCTCGGTGCGTTTCCAGTTCACCCACGCCTCGACCAGGTCGTCCGTGAACACATCGCCCGCCGTCAGGAAGGCGTGATCCGCTTCGAGAGCATCGATGGCCTCTTCCAGCGAACCGGGCGTATGCGGGAACTTCGCCAGTGATTCGGCGTCCAGGTCGTAGATGTCCACGTCCAGCGGTTTGCCCGGATCGATCTTGTTCTGGATGCCGTCCAGTGCAGCCATCAGCATCGCGGTCCAGGCAAGGTACCCGTTTGCGGTCGGGTCCGGGCAGCGGAACTCGAGCCGCTTTGCCTTGGGGCTCATCGAGTACATGGGGATTCGCACAGCCGCCGAGCGGTTGCGGGCACTCATCACCAGGTTCACCGGCGCCTCGAAACCGGGTACGAGACGGCGATAGCTGTTGGTCGTCGGCGCGGCGAACGCCAGAAGCGCCGAGGCGTGCTTGAGTATGCCCCCTATGGCGTGCAGCGCAAGGTCGCTCAGACCGGCGTAACCCTCGCCGGCCATGAGTGTCTCGCCGTCCTTCCACAACGACAGGTGCGAATGCATTCCACTACCGTTATCGTCGAAGACCGGCTTGGGCATGAACGTCACCGTCTTGCCGTGGCGCTTCGCGATGTTCTTGATGACGTACTTGAACCACATGAACTGGTCCGACATCGTCAGGAGGTCCTTGAACTCCATGTCGATTTCACTCTGACCTGCCGTGGCGACCTCGTGGTGATGCGCCTCGATGACGATCCCAAGCTTCATCAGCTCGTAGGTCATCTCGCCGCGCAGGTCGTGGTACGTGTCGGTCGGGCTGACCGGGAAGTACCCGCCCTTGTAGCTGGGCTTGTAACCGAGGTTCGGTTCTTCGAACCGCGCGGTGTTCCACGTGCCCTCGACCGAGTCGATCTGGTAGTAACCGGTGTGCTCGTTCTGCTCGTAACGGACCTCGTCGAAGATAAAGAACTCCGGCTCGGGACCTATGAAGCACGTGTCGGCGATACCGGTGGACTTCATGTATGCGACGCCTTTGCGCGCCACGTGCCGCGGATCGCGAGTGTACTCTTCCTTCGTTATCGGATCGATAATGTTTGCCAGTACGCTGACAGTGGGCTTGGCGAAAAACGGATCTATCTTCGCGGTCGTCGGATCCGGAATCGCCAGCATGTCGGACGTGTGGATGTCCTTCCAGCCGCGTATGCTCGAACCGTCGAAACCCACGCCGTCGGAGAAAGTGGACTCGTCCCACGTCTCGGTGGGATACGAACAATGCTGCCATGTGCCAAGAAGATCGACGAACTTCAGGTCCACCATCTTCGCATCGTTTTTTCTGGCAAAATCAAAGAAATCCTTCGGGGTCATCGTGACGTTCCTTTCCTGGGTATCAATCGACCCGCTGATCGTTCCTGCCTGTCATCCTCCGGCTCTGCGAACGGTCTCGAATGACCGCCTCCGCAGACACACGGATAGCCAGGCTCCACAACCGGCCCATAGGGCACAAACCGTGCCAAAAGCGGCGCAGAAATGTAACATCCTGCGCTTCAAACTCTTACGCATCTACCAAAAAGGTCCTTTCGGTGAGCATTCGCGACATTTTTGTATTTATTGTGAAAAATACAAGACAAATATGTTACTTTTCGGCCAAGGATGGGGCATTACCCTATCGCTGCGCTGCCCTCTTCGCCTGTGCGGATACGGACGCACCGTTCCAGGGGGAGCACCAGTATCTTCCCGTCGCCGATCTTTCCGGTGCGGGCACCGGCGATTATCGCGTCTATCGTAGGCTGGACGAAAGCTTCGTTCAGCGCTATTTCCAGGCGAACCTTTTTCAGGAGGTTCACCTCGATATCCACGCCACGGTAGGTTTCATGGTAGCCCATTTGCTGGCCGCAACCAAGGGCATTGGTTACGGAAAGTTTGTAGACCCCCGCCGCGTAGAGCGATTGTTTGACGTCGCTGAGTTTCTCCGGCTGGATGTATGCAATGATAAGTCGCATGTTCACACCTCATTCCGTGGTGAATATCTGGAAGCCCGCGTAGGACTCCATACCGTGTTCTCCGATGTCAAGCCCGCGCAGTTCTTCCTCGCGTGGGACCCGCAACCCTATGGTATGCCTGATGGTAAGGAACACCGTTCCCATGGCCAGCAGCACGAAAGCCGCCACCGCCAGCGCTCCGGTTGCCTGGATCGCCAGTTGTCCAAAACCACCACCGTAGAAAATCCCCTTGCTCATGTTTCCCTGCAACAGCTCCGGCGAGGCGAACAGTCCGACGGCCAGCGTTCCCCACAGACCGTTGAGTCCGTGGACCGGCACTGCCCCGACGGGATCGTCGATGCGCAACCGGTCGAGCAGCAGCGTACCGAGCACGACGATTATACCTCCGAAGCCACCTATGGCGATCGCCGCCCATGGTTCGATGAACGCGCACGGCGCGGTAACGGCGACCAGTCCCGCAAGGCATCCGTTCATCGGCATGGACAGGTCCGGTTTACCGGAGCACAGCCAGATCGTCACCATTGCGGCGATCGCGCCGGCGGCTGCGGAAAGATTGGTGTTCATGGCTACGCGGGAGGCGAGGGAACCTCCGTCGGTGGAAACGCCGAGCGTACTTCCCGGATTGAAACCGAACCATCCGAACCAGAGTATGAATACTCCCAGGCTCGCCAGCGGGATATTGTGTCCGGGAATCGCCCTCACTTTCGTTTCTCCCCGTCCGTTGCGGATGTACTTTCCGATGCGTGGCCCGAGAATGATCGTTCCGATCAGCGCCGCCCATCCTCCGGTGGAATGGACGACGGTGGAACCGGCGAAATCGGCGAAACCCGACTTGCCGATATCCAGCCATCCACCGCCCCATATCCAGTGCCCGACGATCGGATAGACCAGTCCGCTGATTACGATCGTATACAAGAGGTAGGCGGGGAACTTCATTCGTCCGGCCATGCCCCCGGCGACGATCGTCGCCGCCGCTCCGCAGAACGCCGCCTGGAACAGCCAGAACGCCCAGATCGGAACGCCGGAGGGGTTCACCGCGCCCTGGGATAAACCAAAACCGGTCCATCCGATGAAACCGTTCCCCTCGCCGAACATAAACGCGTACCCGATCAGAAAGAACATGATGCTGGCCGTGCAATAATCGAGGAAGTTCTTCGTGAGGATATTGCAGGTGTTCTTGGCGCGGATGAAGCCCGCCTCGACCATTCCGAAGCCCGCCTGCATGAAGAACACCAGGAACGCCGCGATGAGCACCCATACGGCGTCCAGACCGATGGAAACCTTCGAGCTACCGTCATCCGCAGCCGCCGCGGAGACCACCAAAAGCACCGCGCCCAATGCCGCCAGAAACGCCACACCGCCGCCCATCCTCGCCCTGCGGGGTTCTCCCGTATTCACGATATTGCCCTTTCCGATACTGTTATCATGGTAATTTCCGATATTCTCCGGCGCGACTACCATTCGTAGCCGACCTTCACCCCGCCGAAGAACTCGTCCTGCACGGCGGCGTTATCGTCGTGAAAAGACTGGCTGAAATTAAGAAAGCCCGTCAGGCTCAACGATCCGTACCGCGGGGGAATCCCAAAAACGCCGTTCAGGTCCAGCGTCGCCTCCAACCCGTACAGCAGGTTCGCCAGGCGTGTGCCGGTGGCGTTCGCGCTGCCAAACCCCGCCTTATCGTAGTACCGATGATCGATCCCCAGCACCAGCGACGGCGTAAACGACAGATCCTTCAGGATCGGCGCCTTGTCCAGGCCGAAATCCGACAGGGCGAACTCGTGACCGATGCCGATTTCGATCCAACCGGCCCGCACGTCGTCCACATCGAGATAGTAGCTGACGTACGGGTTGAGAACCGCTTCGCCGAAGATGGCGGTATCGTCGAAATTCAACGTCAGATACACTTCGTGCGTCCACTGTGCGTCGCCCTCGAGGAACGGGAACTGATAGGCTATCCACCCGATCTCGACGTCCAGCGGAACGGCGGGGATCTCGTGTGCCCAGTACAGGGTGTAGTCCACTTCCTGGAGATGATGCCTCCCCCCTCCAAAGGCGGCGTCATTCTGCCCGGCGTACCACTCGAACCAGAACGAGGCGCCCAGTGTCCCGACGGGCAGGCCCGTCAATTTTTCCAGGTCCGCCGAGATGCTGACACCCACCTGGTGGTTGAGCTTTTCCCTGCCTTCGCCTGCGTACTCGCTGAGATTTATTCCGCGCCAAACGTAATCGCTTACCAATGTGTAATCGATACCGAACGTGAACGCCTTCAGGATGCCGGGCTTTTCCCAGCCGACGGGTTTGGATTCAGGGAGTTCCCGGCTCGCCTGGCGGGTTCCTTCCTCCACCACAGACAGCCAGGTCGGTTGAGCGGTCTGACCGGCGGGAGTGCCCGCCGATGCTACCGGGACAACGTCGGAAAGAAGGACAATCGCAAGAACCGCGACAAGGCCCGGCGCCGCCACGGGCCCAAACCAGCATGCGCCACGAAATTCAACTTTCATATCGCTTCTCAATTCCATGCCTTTCAACTTCATGCAAATCGGGAACCACCCGGAAACGAAGCACACTATCGCAACCAGCGTACCAAAGCCCCTCAATACTCATATCTCACGGTACATACGTCTGTTATGTCCATATCCCGCGAGTGCCCGACAGGATGCCGCATAACATTTTTGTTATTATTTGACATGCACAGTACATATTTGTTATATTCCAGCCTCGTTAATATGGCACATTGGAGATTTCGATCATGGCGGACGAAACGAACGATCGGCCTGAAAATGGACATCCCGGAAAGCACGTTCGCGAGTTGGAGTCTCTCTACTCGATCAGCCGGATGCTCGCATCGCCCTCCAACCAGAAGCAGATGCTCGCCGAGGTTCTGGACATTCTCGACAGCGAGCTGGGGATTACCCGCGGGACGATCCTGCTTCTTTCCCCGGACGGTAGTGAACTGGTTGCGGAGGTGGCGCACAATCTTTCCGAGCGCGATCGTCGGGCAGTGCGATACCAGATGGGCGAAGGTATTACGGGGCGGGTCGTTCAGACTGGAAAGCCCGCGATCGTTCCGAAGGTTTCCCAGGAGCCGAAGTTCCTGAACCGCCACCCCAGGGGCAGGCAGTTAACAAGGGAAGAGTCCAGCTTTTTATGCGTACCGATCGCCATCGGAAACGAGGTGGTCGGAGCGTTGTCGGCCGACAAGGTATTCGACGCAAACGCCGCCCTCGACGAAGATTTGCGTGTTCTGACGATCATCGCCGGGATGATCGCCAACGACGTTCGTGCGCGGCGCATGCTGGCGGCAGAGCGCCACGCGCTGGAGGAGGAGAACCTGCGCCTTCGCAACCAGTTGGAGGACCGTTTCCGTCCGGAGAACATCATCGGAAATTCCGGCGCGATGCGCGAGGTGTACGCCACGATTCACCAGGTAGCATCGAGCGATACGACGGTGCTTATCCGCGGGGAATCCGGAACGGGCAAGGAGATGGTCGCACACGCGATTCACTATTCCAGCCATCGCGCCAAGGGTCCGTTCGTGAAGGTCAACTGCGCCGCCCTTAACGAGAACCTGCTGGAGAGCGAGTTATTCGGCCACGAGAAGGGCGCCTTTACCGGCGCGATTCAGGCCCGGGAGGGACGCATCGAGGAATCGGAGGGTGGAACGCTGTTCCTGGACGAGATCGGCGATTTTTCGCCGGTTACGCAGGTCAAGCTTCTGCGCGTGCTGCAGGAGCGGCAGTTCGAGCGCGTCGGAAGCAACAGGACGCAAAAAGCGAACATCCGGATAATCGTTGCGACCAATCGCGACCTGGAAAAAGCGGTTGAGAACGGCTCGTTCCGACAGGATCTTTATTACCGGGTGAACGTCTTTCCGATCATCCTTCCTCCGCTGCGCCGCAGGAAGGACGATATTCTCCTTCTGGCGGATTATTTCGTCGAGCGATACTCGAAGATCATGGACAAGGACGTGCGGCGCATCTCGACGCCGGCGATCAACATGATGGTCGCCTACCACTGGCCCGGAAACGTCCGCGAGTTGGAGAACTGCATCGAGCGGGCGGTGCTGCTGAGCACCGACGGGGTAATACACGCGCACCATCTTCCGCCGACACTCCAGACCTCCGACGCTTCCGACACCGTCGGCGAGGGATCGTTGCAGGAGAGGGCGGATTTGTTCGAACGCGACCTGATCGTAGACGCGCTGAAACGCACGGATGGGAACATAGCCGCAGCA
>JAJRYB010000047.1 GCA_024275995.1 Planctomycetota bacterium
CGGGTCCGTGTCGTGGGCTGGATGGATCAAAGTCCGGTTTTCGAGTTCCTCTCTCGCGGGCATCACACCGCAAACATCACCGGCGAGAAGATCACCGAGCACCAGGTAGTCGAAGCGATGCGCCGCATCGGCGCGGGCATGCAGCGGTTCGTCCTCCAAGGCCGCTTCGCGCCGACGCCGTATTACGAGCTTCGCATCGACGATGCGGATTGCGACGATCCAGAAGGACTTGCCTGTTTGATGGACGCCGCCTTGGGCGAATTGAACATCGAGTATCGCGACAAGCGCGCCAGCGGAAGGCTTGGCCCGATCCGGGCGACAAGGCTTCCCGAAGGGACGCTCGAAAATGCCGAACGGGAGAATATTCTCGCCCGCGGGGGACGGGACGAGCAGTACAAGCACCGCTATCTCCTTACCGACGTGCTTCCGGACGCCGCTGCAGGCCCGCAAAAAAGTTCGTGACCCGCAGGCATTTCGTCGGGAACTGCTCGCCTGCTCAGGCGTCAAATAACGTGAGAACGTCGCATAACGGGTACAGGAGAGAAGAAAATGAACAATTCACTGCGTCTGAGCGCTATGGCGGTCCTGCTGGCGGCGGTTGCCGCCGCGGCACTTGGCGACGGTATGATTGTGCCGGTCCGTCCCGACATCCGCGTTCGCGGCTCGTGGGCGGTAAAGTATCACCACGTAAAAATCACCGTTCGCGATCAGGTAGCCTCGGTTACGATCGAGCAGGAGTTCGTCAATACCTCCAGCGGGATGATCGAAGTGGAATACCTCTTCCCGATTCCCCCGGACGCCGCGATCGATTCCATGACGTTAATCGTCAACGGCAAGGAGTTCGGCGGAAAGCTCATGAAGGCGGACGAAGCCCGCAAGATCTACGAGGACATCGTGCGCCGCAAGAAAGATCCGGCCCTGCTGGAATACGTCGGGTTCGGACTGTTTCGCACGCGGGCGTTCCCGCTCGAACCGGGTAAACCCATCAAGGTCGTCGTTCATTACACCAACGTCTGCCAGAAAGACGGCGAGATGGTGAAGGTGTGGTATCCGTTGAATACCGAGAAGTTTTCCTCCAAACCGATCGAGAGCGTAAAGGTCGTCACGGATATCAAGTCCAAGGCCGACCTCACGACGGTTTATTCTCCGACGCACGAGTTGACCGTGAAGCACAAAGGCCCGCGCCACGTTATCGCGACGTACGAGGCGAAAAAAACGCTCCCGACGACGGACTTCCTTTTGTACTACCGGGCCGACAACCGCGCCGTGGGCGCCACGCTGCTGACGTATAGTCCCGATGCCGGCAAGGACGGGTACTTCCTCCTGCTTGTCAGCCCGAACCCCAATTCCGGTGGCGCGAAAAAGGCGATTCCCAAGGACGTGGTCGTTGTTCTCGATCACAGCGGATCGATGAGTGGCGAAAAAATCGACCAGGCGAAGGAGGCCCTCGCGTTCATCGTGAAGAACCTCAACGCCAGGGACCGCTTCAGCGTCGTCGCCTACAACGACGCAGTCGAGCCGTTCTTCGACAGGCTCGTGAAGGCCAGCAATGGGAACGTCGCCAGCGCTCTTGACCAGATAGACCGGCTGGAACCGTCCGGGGGCACGAACATCCGCGATGCGCTGTGCACCGCGCTGAAAATGTTCGACGACGGGAAACGGCCCGGGTACGTCATTTTCCTGACGGACGGAATACCCACCGTCGGCGTGCGCGACGAGAAGACCATCCTGAAAGACGCCCGCAAAGCCGGCGCCGAGAACGTCCGCGTGTTCGCCTTCGGTGTGGGGTACGACGTGAACGTGCGCCTGCTGGACAAGCTGGTGCGCGATCACAACGGCAGGAGTGATTACGTCCGGGAGAAAGAACCCGTCGAGCCGAAGGTCTCCTCGCTTTATGCGAAGATCAAGAACCCCGTCATGACCGGCCTGAAGGTCGAAATCGCCGGCGTGAGGCTTCGACAGGCATATCCGAGAAGGCTGGGAGACTTGTTCGACGGCGACCAGATAATCGTCGCCGGCCGGTACGATTGCGGCGACGTCTTACGCCTGCCGAAGCGCGACGGCGCGCCGTCGGCTCAGCTTGTGGTCACCGGAACCTACGAGGGTAAGTCGCGGGGTTTTGAGTATCCGGCCCAGTTCAGGCTGACGGGAAAGAAACCCGCCTACTCGTTCGTTGAAAAAATCTGGGCGATGCGCCGGATCGGGTACCTGCTGGACGAGATCCAGCTTAACGGAAAGAGTAAGGAGCTGATCGACGAGCTGGTGCAACTGAGCCTGAAACACGGGATCATTACGCCCTACACGAGCTTCCTTGCGGATGATCGCGAAGGTAGGCCTGCGCCCACGCCTCTCATGCGACGCGAACTTGCCAGTAAAGCACTTGCGCCAATGAAAGAGGTCACCGGTACGGCGGGGCAGCGTCACGCGATGAACCGCCAAGCCCTTAGTGACGCGTCGGTCGTTATGGAATCCCGCGTCGATGGTGGAGCGGTGCAATTCGGATACTCGAAGGATGACGCCTACGACAAGGGCGCGAAGCGCAAGAGCCTCGGTTCCGTACGGAACGCCGGTGGCAAGGCGCTTTACCGGCGAGGGCGCCTGTGGGTTACGCCGGAGACCGAGAAGCTCGATCTCGAAAAGGACGCCGGGCAGATCAGGACGATCGATCGCTACAGCAAGGAGTACTTCGAGTTGGCCCGGAAGAACACCGTCGCGGAGAACCAGCTTCTTGCCACTCAGCGCGACAGCGAAGAACTGCTGGTGAAACTCCGCGGGCAGGTGTATCGAATCCGCTGAGAGATTTTCCGTCGGGAGAACTGAAGAATCCTGCGCGTCGTCGGCGTATGATATCGGCGTCATGGTTGCCGATACTGAACGAATCGTTGCGGACATCCTCCGTTCGCGCAAGTATCGCAATCTCTGCCCGGCGACGTTCTCTGCTCGCCGCCCGATATCCCGGTCGACCTCGTGTTCCTTATGAAGATGCTTCCCTGCCTGGAGCGTCAGGAGAAGGGATGCTCCGAACGACTGGTCGACCTGGCGCCAGGCCGATTTGCGGAGGTATCGTTTCCCGTGGAATCGATTGGCGGGAAATCTCGCAACATGCCGAAGAACTATTCAGCCATGATGGATGCGATGGTCGTCGCCAACGGGTGGGACGCCCGTCGTGTCGAATGTACGCACGAGCTTGTATACGTGGTGGACAAGTCTGCGGGTTTCGCCAACCTGCGTGGATAACAAAGTGGACCGGGGCACGACGACAGTGGGTTTTTCCGCTGCGCCCAGAGCCGCCGTCCCCGGCCCAGTTAATTATTCGGCCGTCCGAACCACAACTATCACTAGCCGAAATATATTTTTCACAAAAAAAGGTTCGAAAAATTGCAGACTTCGGGACGCCTGTGGGTTTTAATGACTGGCGAGACCTCCGGAAGTCTCGATGTTATTGGGGTTTCGAGGGCGACGATCGCAGGTCAAGCGTGAATTGCTCTAACATTGGTTTTCCGCTGCGCCCGGATAGATGCGGGTCTCCCTCCACCTGCGTCTGGGTCGCGGCACTAAAGGGCGGTGTCAAGGTCTCCCTCCACCTGGGCATCGCCCGCTATATTTTCCGCCTTGTGATCAAACGACCGATTCCGTAGCGCCGAGGGGAAATTTGTTGATAATGCGATCTGCGCGGTAATATGATTTCAGCCCAGGGTTACAAGAATTGTTTCAAGACGCCCTGATATAAGGAGCGGTTGATCGTGGACGTCACCCAGCCTGACATCGAACGTTTGCTGGCGGCATTCCGGCACGAGAAAGCGGATCGCGTTGCGAACTTTGAAATCTGGATAGGTCCGCGCGCGATCACTCACATTTTCGGCAAGAAAACGGCGGAAGATCTTTGGCGCCTTTCGCCCGAGGAC
>JAJRYB010000048.1 GCA_024275995.1 Planctomycetota bacterium
CGCCTGTCGAGCATCATGGCCGAGAAGATGGCCGAGGCTATCGCCAACCTCTTTTACGATCACGAGATACGTGCTGAAGACTCATGGGGCAGGTCGGAGGACGGGCAGGAAGAGATCCAATAGGCCGCCCGCAATGGGATAAAGTTTTTTGCCGTCACGATATAATCGTATCTTCTTTGTGAGCCATGGGTTATGTTGCCCCGCCGCCGCGGGCGATTCAAGTCGGTCGGCATAACCTATTGACATTGACAGGATTTATGGTATATTAATACTGGAGCATGGGAGCGGGATCGGCTGAAAGGCGGTCCCGGCAGTATGTGAGGAAGGAGTGAGGGATGCGGTGTCGGTTTGCAATTCGTCTTCTCGTAGTGGTTACGGTTTGTCTTGTCGGAGTTTTCCTCGTTACCCAGAGCTTCGGTGTCAATAGCGTCGAGGCGCGTTCATCTTCGGTTTCGAATTCCACCCCTGCCGCGGTTGGCGAGACGGCCGCCGGCAGAGGACTCGACTGGGCAGTGGTGGCGCTGCTGCTGGGCGGCACGACGATCTTCCTGCTTCGACCGAGGAGTCGGGCAGTGGTGAAGCCCTCCTCCTGGCACGAAGCGTAGGAACTCGCCGGCGGGATGCTTACTCCGCCTCCACACCCTCGTCTTCGATCATGTCCCTGATCTCCTCGACGCTCGGAATCTTCCCGGCAACCCGCACCTCGCCGTCGATCGCGAAGGCGGGTGTAATCAGCACGCCCATCGACGTGATCCGGTTGACGTCGGCGATCTTTTCGATGCGGCAATCCAGGTCGAGCGACTTCGCCGCCGCCTCGACGTTGTTCGCCAGCATCTCGCACCTCGGGCACCCGGCGCCCAGTATCTGAAGCATCTTCACCATACTCCCTTTCCGTTTTGGCATTCCGACATGCCCGGATCCTTTCGCGAGGGTATTTCTCGAGATCCGCTATCCGATCATCGCTCCGAAGAGCATCCCGGTCAACGTTGCCATGATCACCACCAGCAGCACGTACGTCAGAGTCTTGCGGGTTCCCATGACGCTTCGGATAACCAGCACGCTGGGCAGCGAGACGGCCGGTCCCGCCAGCAGCAGTGACAGCGCCGGTCCCTCGCCCATCCCCGAGCCCATCAGGCCTTGGACGATGGGCACTTCCGTCAGCGTTGCGAAATACATCAGCGACCCTGCGACGGCGGCGAAGAAATTCGACCAGAACGTCCAGGCGAATCGCACGAACGACTCGACGAAACTACCGGAAAGCCCCGTGGTGTCGAGGAACATGTCGGGTCGATCGCCGAGCAGCATTTCCACGTAGCGGCTGGGGATGAGACCCTCCTTGCCGCCCTGCCCGAACAGCAGCCCCGAAACCAGCACGCCGATCAGCAGCAGTGGAAGGATCATCCGGGCGTAGGACCAGCTGTTGAAGGTCCACTCGCCGATCTCGCCGGGTTTGAACCACTTGAAGATCATCGCCACAAGCGCGATCGTCACGGCTGCGACGATCCACCATCGTACATCGTAGAGCAGCTCGTAGACGGCGTTCTTCTCGACAGGTTCGATCGCTCGGAGCCTATCGGCGGGTATCTCGACTTCCTCCTCATCACCGGCTGCGATGACGAGAGACTTATCGGATCGCTCCACGACGCTGCCCTCAACGGAGAGGGTTTCAAGCCCTCCCGGGCAGCACAGGAATACCGCTCGCACGTCGCCGCTGCGAGCCCAGTTGGCGAACACCAGGATGCTCACCATCGCCGCGAAGAAGACGGCGTTTTTCCAGAGTGGCCGGGTAGGCATCTCTTGCGGGAGCATTGCCGGGGCGTGGGCGATGTCCCGCTTTCCTCGCCCGTGGATCCAATGCATGCACAGGCCTATTATCACGCTGAACGCCACCGCGCCGATCGCGCGGGCCAGACCAAGCCGCGGACCCAGCACCCGCGCCGTAAGGATGATCGCCAGCACGTTGATCGCAGGACCGGAATACAGGAACGCCGTCGCCGGTCCTATCCCCGCGCCCATGCGATAGATGCCCGCGAACAGCGGGAGCACCATGCACGAGCAGACAGCCATCACCGCGCCCGATATGCCCGCCACGCCGTAGGCGAGCAGCTTGTTCGCGCCGGCGCCGAGGTACTTCATTACCGATGTCTTGGAGACGAACGACGTGATCGCCCCGGCTATGAGGAACGCCGGGACAAGGACCAGCAGCACGTTTTGGCGTGCGTACCACCGCACGAGGCGAAGAGCCTCAGCCACAGGTCCACCGAACTCCAACCACGCCGGCGGCAGGAAATAGCACGCGAGGAACACCACTACGATTACGACAATCCGGATTGACTCGCGTTTCCAATTCATCGTCGGTGTTTTGTCGGATCGGCGGCGTGCGCCCTCAGCCGTGCTCGCAGTACGCATGTTACATTCTACCCACGCGACGATTTTCACAAAGTCTATTTCACTTTGTTCCGGCGAGGGCGGTCTGGAATACAGGATGTCATGAGGGTGTAGCGGGGCGTTAACCCTGCTTGGCGGCCATTTCGTCGATATCCACGCGGAGGACGGCGACTTTCTCGACGGCGCGCGGATTGTACTCGCAGGTTTCCCTCACGAAGTCGCGCATCAGCATGTCCAGACCGCGGCGCACAGCGGCCGGGTCGTCGTCGATTATCGTGACCCTTCCGGCGCCGATAACCGAGCGATACTTCGAGGAGAAATCGCAGGCCTTCCCGCCTTCGACGGGCGGCACGACGCTCTCGTCGATGGTTACCTCGAAGCACACAGCCGGATTTCGGCTAAGGATATCCAGCTTCCTGCCGTCCCGCGCGCAGTGCAGCCACAAGCACCCTTCCGCGTAGCCGAAGTTCATCGGCACGACGTAAGGCCGCCCGTCATCGACCATCGCCAGGTGAACCACGCGGGCGGTATGCAGGATGTCATCGATTGCGGCCTGGTCGGTGATCCGCTTTTCTTTTCGCCTCACGTTGTGGTTCTCCTTGCATTGCTCGTTGGAGGGCGGGATTGGCTGAGTAATTATTGGAGATCGTATAAATTAGTTGCCGGACTCGTCGGTCAACAGCTTTTTGAGCATGTCCGGCAGCGGTGGCAGATCGGTTTGAATGGTTTCCCAGAGAATCTCCAAGCTGATGCCGAAGTATTCGTGCACGATCACATTGCGAATGTCACGCATCTCCTTCCACGGGATGTCCGGATATTTTTCCGTGAGTTCTTCGGGAACACATCGTGCGGCCTCGCCGATGATCTCGAAGTTGCGCACAACGGCGTCCACGGTTTTTTCGTCGCTTCGGAATTTTTCGAAACTCATGTCGCTGACGTAGCGATGAATCTTCCCGATCGCCTCGAGAATGTCTGCGATCCGAAGTGTGAAGTTTCTAGGCAACGTGGAGAACTTCTCCGAGTATCCGTTCTTTGAGCTGCGCCTTGAGTGCGTCCGGCGTAACCAAATCCACCCGGCAACCGAGTGTTTCTTCCAGATACAGTCGCAATCGTGAAAACTCGAAAAGTCCGATCGGCCGGCGGAACTCCACCAGCACGTCAATGTCGCTTGTTTCGGTGGCTGTGTCTCTCGCGACCGATCCGAAAAGTGACAGGTTTCGAATACCGAATTTCTGACTGATCTCCGGCAGCTTGGACTTGAGGATTTGCAGTGCAGCGTCTCGGTTCATGGTTGATCTCAGTAAGGCGAGAACGTTAGAAATCAGGATATTGTATCTTTCGACGGGTTGTGGTGTCAATCCTCACAATTCGCCCCGGAGTTTTCTCAGCAGGTCCAGTGCCGCTATCGGCGTCATGTTGTCCAGGTCGGCGTCTTTCAGCTCGCGCGCGACGCGCGTGGCGGGATCGGCGAAGAGATTCATCTGCTCCGCCGCCTTGCGTGCCCGCTCTGCCAGTTCCGGCATGTCCAACCCCTCGGCAAGGTGCGCCTGGAGATGGGGGAGTATCGCCTTGGCGCGGTCGATGACTTCTTTCGGAACGCCCGCGAGCCTGGCGACGTGCACGCCGTAGCTGCGGTCGGTTCCACCGGGAACGATCTTGTGCAGGAAGATCACCTCGTCCGCCCATTCGCGGACGGAGACGTTGAGATTCTTCGTTCCGTCCAGCAGGTCTTCCAGCTCCGTCAGCTCGTGGTAGTGCGTGGCGAAGAGCGTGCGGCACTTCACGCGCAGCGCGATGTGCTCGCTGATCGCCCAGGCAAGCGCCAGCCCGTCGTAGGTACTGGTGCCTCGACCCACCTCGTCGAGTATCACCAGCGAGCGGGCGGTGGCGTTGTTGAGAATATTAGCCGTTTCGATCATCTCGAGCATGAACGTGCTAAGCCCGCGTGCGATTTCGTCGGCAGCGCCGACGCGGGTGAATATCCTGTCGGCAAGACCGATGGTGGCGCTGTCCGCCGGGACGAAGCTGCCCGCCTGCGCCATAAGCACCAGAAGGGCAGTCTGGCGGATGTAGGTGCTCTTTCCGGACATGTTAGGGCCGGTGATAATCAGCAGGCGATCGTTCTTCGGTCCCATCGAAACGTCGTTGGGCACGAATTTTTCACGCAGTTGCTCCGCGAGCACCGGGTGCTTTCCCCCGACGATCCGCAGCACGTTTTCCTGCGTGATTTCAGGGCGGACGTACCCGCGAGACACCGCGAGCCGGGCGAGTCCCGCCAGGACGTCCAGGTTCGCCAGCGCGTCGGCGGCGGCCTGGAAACCCTCGATGTACCCGCACAGCGATACGCGAAGTTCCTCGAACAATTTCGCTTCGAGCGTCTTTGCCCGCTCGGCGGCAGTGAGCGCCTCTGACTCGTACCGCTTCAGCTCGTCGGTGATGTACCGCTCGGCGTTCTTGAGCGTCTGCTTGCGGACGTACTCGCTCGGCGCCTTGTCGCGATGGGTGTTGGAGATCTCGATGTAGTATCCGAACACCCTGTTGTATCCCACCTTCAGATTCGCGATACCGGTTCGCCTGCTCTCCTGGGCCTGGTACTCAGCCAGCCAGCTCCGCCCGTCCGTTCCAATACGCCGAAGGCGGTCAAGCTCCTCGTCGCACCCTGAGGCGATAACGCCCCCTTCGCGCAGGACGTTCGGACAGTCCGGGTCGATCGTCCGGGCGATTATCCCAGCCGGGGTGTCCAGCCCGAGAAGGCCCGCTTGAAGCTGCGACGCCAGGTCCGCCTGGAGCGGGGCAATCAGTTGGGCGAGCTTCGGCAGCATCCGCAACGTGTTTCCCAGCGCGACAAGTTCCCGCGGGCGGACGCGCCCCATCGCTATCCCCGCGGCGATCCGATCGACCTGCGCAGCCTCAGCCAGCAGCTTGCGAATGGCGTCCAACCTCTGCCGGTCGTCCATCAGCTCCTCTACCGCGTCGTGACGGGCGGCGATGGCGGAATAGCTCGTAAGCGGGAACGTAAGCCAGCGCTCCAGCAGTCGTGCGCCCAGCCCGGAGCAGGTCTGGTCGATGCACGCCAGCAGGCTTCCGGCGCGCCGGTTCATCCGCAACGTGCGGTGAATCTCCAGGCAGCGAAGCGTGTTTCCGTCTATGAGCATGTGGTCCGCGCGGTCGAACCGTCGCAGCGTTCTCACGTGCGCCAGCGCGGTCCGCTGCGTTTCGGTGAGGTATTCGATAATCGCCCCTGCGGCAGAGAGCGACTCGTCCCACCCGTCGAAGCCGAACCCCGCCAGCGTCGTCGCCCCGAAATGTTTTTGTAGCGTTCCGGTTGCCGCCTCGGCGTCGAACGCCCAGGGCGGGCGCGACGTGACGGCTGCCGATACGCACTGGCGAAGCTGCTCGCGGAAGGCGGACGAATCGAACTGTGAGTCCTCCGCAAGCAGCACCTCCGCGGGTCGGATGCGGATCAATTCGTCCAGTACGTGATCCACCGGCGCGAGCATCGCATGGAACGCCCCGCTGGAAAGCTCCGTCCAGGCGATTCCGACGTTTTTTGTATCTTCCCGTCCTGCCGCGCCTCCCGAGTGGCGGGTGGCGAATACCGCCGCCAGGTAATTTCCCTCGCGCTGTTCGAGCAGCGATTCGTCGGTCAGCGTTCCGGGCGTCACCAGGCGCGTTACCTCGCGCTTTACGATGCCCTTGGCCTGTTTGGGGTCCTCGACCTGCTCGCAGATCGCCACGCGAAGACCCGCCTTGACCAGCCGGTGGAGATACCCGTCCAGCGCGTGGTAGGGGATACCCGCAAGCGGAACCGCCGTCGGGCCCTTGCTGCGTGAAGTAAGCGTCAGGCCCAGCACGCGGGAGGCTTCTCTTGCGTCGTCGTAGAACATTTCGTAGAAGTCGCCCATCCGGAACAGCAGGATATAGTCCGGGTACTGCTCCTTGATGGAGCGGTACTGCCGCATCGCCGGCGTGTCGAGTTGTGCGGGGGTCTCCGCCGTCATAGGAGCGCTGATGATATGCCCACAAGCCCCACCGGGCAAGAGGCGCGGTGAAGCGATTGGGAACTACCCGGGGTTATTTCGCCGCCGGCGCCACCAGTCCTTCCACGCGCGGACGGTTTTGCTTTTGACGGCCTTGTCCGCGGCTGGATCGTATGGGATTTTTTTGCCGGTGAGGACGAGAAGCGCAGAGCAGATTCGATAGTGCGCCATCTCTCCGGGCATGTCCAGCGCCGCGATAAGCGCGCCGATTACGGCGGGGGTGCCGGCCTTGATCTTCGCAAGCGACGCAGCGGCGACGCCGCGAACCTGCTGATCGGAGTCCTTGAGCAGCTTCAGGAGTTTTTCGACGCGCCGGTCTGAGGTTTTTTTCGCCAGTGCCCCCGCAGCGGCGGCGCGGGCCTTGGGTTCGTCGCTGGCAAGGCCCGCCTCGATGAGTTTCTCCGGCACGTCTTTTCGGAAGGTGCCGAACCCGCGCACGATCCACGCGGTCAGCGTCGGTTTTTTATTCGTCGCCGCCTCCCGGATGAGTGCTTTGTCAAGCCGCGCGTTGCGCTGCTTCGGGCCGTGGTATCCCACCACGTTGCGCACGCCGTGCAGCGTCTCGTCGAGCAGGGCGATGAGCGTGTCGATCGCCTTTTTGTTATCGCTGCGGATGTCGCACAGCGCCGTCGCCAGCCACATCCGCGAATGCGCGGGACGTTTTCGCACCATCACCGCCGAGGCAAGGTCCTCTACGATATCCGGGCCGACCTTGACTGCCGTTCCGTGGGCCTGCTTTGCCGACCATGCGTCGCTATCGAACCGCTTCAGCAGGTCGGCGAGGAATTTTTTTCGCGCCCCGGCCGAAAGCTTCCCGAACTTCGGTGGGCCTATTTCAATCGTCAGGGTGTTGGACCTCAGCAGGCGAGGGCTACCGTTTTTATCCGGCAGGTACAGCATCAGCCGGACCTTAGCGCTACCCATGCGCAGCACTTGTGCGCACGTCCCAGCCGTCGCCGGAGGCTCGCTGCCCCGCGGGGCGACGGGGTATCCGCCTGCGACCTTAAGCCCGCGCCGATACGTGAACGCCTCGCTGCCGGCAAGGTCGATCGTTCCGAATGAATGCACCTTTCCACCGGCGAGAACCTGCGGGAAATTTTTTGTATTTGTATTCGTTTTCGCGGCGAGATGGACCTTCGCCGTAAAGTAGGCTTTCACGGCGCCGGCGTCTTTCTGGACAAGGAACAGCCAGGCGAATAAATCCTTCGCGGGTGGCATTTGGACCGCCTGGTCGCCGACGTTACGCAGCCGGATGTCCAGTTTCAGGGCACCGCCGAGAGCTGCCGGGCGGCGCAGTTGAATCGCAGCCTGCAATCCCGCCCTGGCGATTCCCCACTGGCCGGGGTCATTTGCCGGCGCAGCGGGCTGCGTCGCGGGACTCCGCCCAAGCGCCGTCGGCAGCGCCGACAGCAAGACGCACGAGCAGAGCAATCGTAATGTCCAGCCGCGGGTTTTCATGCGTTCGGTGCTGTCAGGCGAACACGGCGGAGGCGTATCCGACCGTCGTATCGTCAGTGTGTCCGGGGTACATCTGTTGGGTAATGACATAGCTGTTAGTGTATTCCAGGCAGATGCCCCGCGTCGCGCCCATCTCCCGGCAGGCGGCGAGGCACGCTGCGATAGCTCCGGCGCCGCAGGCGTTGTGATTGGCGGCGGATTCCGGAACGATTGCCTCGGCATCGAGAGTTTCGAGAAGCCCCAGCAGCCGGCGGTCGTTCTTTCTGCTCCACTGCTCGCCGATTTCGCCATGTCCGCCGGGGTTTCCAAAGTGTCCACCGTGGTGCGTAAGGTCGCTGGAGCATATCACCCGCACGTTCGGAAAGTTCCCGGCGAGCGTCTTTCCGACGAGCTTTCCGATGGCCGCTGCATCGTCGCTCGGTGGGACGGAGATCGGAACGATCCGGCAGTTGGGACTCAGGGCCTGGAGAATCGGAAGCTGCACCTCGATGGAGTGCTCAAAACTGTGGGCGGTGGGGTTGGGACGCAAAAGCTCCTGCCCGGCAGAGAGTTCCCTGGCAAGTTGGTCGTCGACGGGGACGTCTCCCAGCGGCGTGCGCCAGACGCCGGAATCGTAAACCTCGCCCATCAATACGCTTCCACCGTGATCGGCCCCGAAAATCACCACCGATTCCAACGGACCCGCCTTGGCGAGCGCGGTGAATGTCTTGGCTGCTATTACGCCGGAGAACATCCATCCGGCGTGCGGGACCAGCCCGCCGCGGAGCGTCCTCGGCAGGTCGTCCGGAAGGGTGACGCTTTCCAGCAGCTTCTCCACGTGGTGACGGCAGGAACTGGGCGAAGAGTCGTAGAATTGTCCGGCGAAAGCAGGTTGTCGTATGTTCATGGTTGTCCCCAAAAACCATCTAGCC